>JBBRME010000099.1:0-15607 GCA_038230995.1 Gemmatales bacterium | reverse complement strand
GTGACGAAAACCTTTCTCGGGCTGACCGTGGCGTGTGCCCGCTGTCACGATCACAAGTTTGATGCCATCAGCACGAAGGACTATTACAGCCTGTTCGGGCTGCTGGAAGCCAGCGCCTACCGCCAAGCCCGGCCCGACGGCTGGAAACAGAACCACGAAGTAGCAAAACAACTGGCCGAGTTGCAACGCAAACAGTTTGAACCGCTCAAGCAAGTCGTCGATGCCAACTTCGATGCCAAGACCAATGCATGGCTTGCCAAGGCCAATGTTGTGCTCGACTATGCCAAGCTGAAACCCGGCGAGTGGCTGCCGGACGACGTAACCTTTGGCGATGGCCCACGCCCAGCAGGAAGTGCCCAGCACCGCAATGGTGAAGTGGTGATCGAACCTCGCACCGCTGCCGTATTCGATTCCTTCTGGGCCAAGTTGAAGTTGAAGAACACCCACGCCGACTACGGCCCGCTGGGGCGGGTGCCGCGTGCCGGGTTCAGCATTCGCACACCGACCTTCGTGCTGAACAAGCCGACGCTGTGGTACCTGGTGCGTGGCGGCGGCATGGCCTACGCTGCTGTCAGTCAGCACACCGTGCTGGCTGGGCCGTTGCATGGTGAAATGGTAAAGGTGTTCAAGAATGAGGAACAGTACCGCTGGGTGGGCCACGATCTCAGCAAGCTGCGTGGCCTGCGAACTCATGCGGAATTCAGTGCGGACCCGGCTACGAACTTCGCCGTGGCAATGATTGTTCAGGCCGACGCAGCCCCGCCGCCGTTTCTGCTAACGAATCCAGCAGTGAAACAAACGGTGGATCTCTCGGCTTACTTGCAAGCTGAACGTGAACTGCAAAAGTCTGTGGTGTGGGAATCTCGGCAGGTGCTGTCGTGTTGGGATGGGCCGACATCTTCTGCTCCCGTGTTCATCCGTGGTAATCCACGGACACCGGGTGCCATGGTACCCGCGCGGACGTTGGAAGCCCACGGTGCGACTGAACTCAAACAGGGCCGCTTGGAATTGGCCCAACGCTGGTGCGATCCAGCACAGACTCCTGCCGTGCCTCGGGTCATTGTCAATCGCGTCTGGCATCAACTCTTCGGCGTGGGCCTGGTGCCCAGCGTCGATAACTTTGGATTACTTGGTGAACTCCCTACACATCCGGAGTTGCTGGATCGCTTGGCTGTCGAGTTCGTAACCGATGGCTGGAGCTTGAAGCGATTGATTCGGAAGCTGATGCTCACGGAAGCTTATCAGCGGAGTTCAACATCAACCCCTGACGCCGTGAAACTCGACCCCACGAATCGCCTGCTGCACAGTTTCCGCGTGAAGCGTCTCGAAGGCGAGGTGATCCGCGATGCGATGCTGGCCGTCAGTGGGCGACTCGACAACACCATGTACGGCCCGAGCATCCCCATCGCGCTCACGCCATTTTTAGATGGTCGTGGCAGGCCTGGTGTCAGTGGGCCGATCGACGGTGCCGGTCGTCGGAGCATCTACCTGTCGGTGCGACGGAACTTCCTCAATCCGTTCCTGCTGAGCTTCGACACTCCGATTCCGTTCAGCACGGTGGGCCGTCGGCAGGTGTCCAACGTACCAGCACAAGCACTGACGATGTTGAATGATCCGTTTGTTCAGGGGCAAGCCGAGGTGACGGCCAAGCGGTTATTGGCCATGAAAAGTTCGACAAACGAACGGATCGCTCATCTGTACCTTCTGTCGCTGGGTCGCTCGGTAAAGCAGTACGAACTCGACATGTGTGCTGAGTTTCTGAAGCCCGGCGAGAACGAAAGCCAACGCTGGGCAGATCTGGTTCACACCTTGTGGAACGTGAAAGAGTTCAGTTACGTGCGGTAATGTGGCTCACGCATCTTCAATGTAGAAGAGGACGTTTGCCAGTTCCTGCGCTGTGATTTTCACATCGGGCCAGCGTCCTTCGGTCAGGGCGGCGTTCATCTGCCCGCTCAGCTTGTCGAGTTCCACTTGATCCTCGGTGCTGGCCTTTGTGCGGAGCCGCTCGGCTTTCTCCAGCAGTGTTTTTGCGTGGAGTACATCATCACGCACCGTGTCTTCTACGCTGTTCGATGCTGCTCGAGATGGAGCCTCCTCTACTTCGTCATCGCTTTCGGCAAAGTCGTAGTTGTCTTCGTCGTCCATTTGATCTTCAAGCAGGTCGCGCACGTGCAGCACTTCTTCAGCGGTAACATCTGACTCTTCTGTTTCGTCATTCTCCTCTGGCACCCACATCCGCTCCAGCCGCTTCATGGCCTCTTCGCGTTCCTCCACTGCGAACCGGGCCACGGCATGTTCAATCGTAATTTGCTTCACCAAGCCGGTGGCACGCTCCCGTGCGGAGACTTTCAAAATGCCATCCAGGGTCAGATCCATCTGAACACTGATCTGGTTGCCCGCGGGTACCTTAGCCAGCCCCTCGATGGTGAACTTGCCCACACGGTGATTCTTTCGCACGTCGTTACTCTCACCCTGAAAGACTTCGACGACGACAGTTTGTTGATTGTCGTTCACCGTGCCGAAGAGTTCGGAGCGTGATGCAGGCAGCGCGCTGTTTCGCTTGATGATTGCAGCAAACTTGAACTGGTTGAACTTCATACCGAAGTCATCTGGATACTCCAAGCTCTTGATGCCGAGGCTGTGGGGCGTGATGTCGACCAGCACAGAACCTACGCTCTGCCCGGAGATCAGGGCCGCTTGAACCGCTGCACCCAGGGCTACGCACAAGTCCGGGTGAACCTCACGGTGCGCTGGTTGACCGAGCTTCTCTTCTAGGAGCTTAGCAATGATCGGGCTGCGGGTGCTGCCACCGACCAGCACAACACAACCGATTTGCGAGGCAGTGACCTTTGCATCAGTCAGGGCTTTCTGCACGCAAGACATCGTGCGGTCGATCAATGGGCGAATCAACTTTTCAAAATCGACTCGCGTCAGTTCCATCGATAAATGCAACGGCACGCCGTCCTTCTCGGCGATGAACTCTTCCTCAACTTTTGTGACTGCATGATCGGACAGCACCTTCTTGGCATTCTCCACGGCGCGTAAGAGTCGTGCCCGAGTTGTTCGATTCTCGCGCATATCCACTTGGTACATCGTCTGGAATTCTTCTGCGACATGGTTGAGCAGAAGATCGTCGAAGTCATCACCACCGAGTTGCGTATCGCCGTGGCTGCTGAGGACTTCAAACACACCATTTTCGGCCTGCACGATGCTGACATCGAACGTACCACCGCCGAGATCGTAAACCAAGAATCGATCGGCCCGGTTGGGGTCGGGGTTGTACGTAAGCGCCGCTGCCGTGGGTTCATTTAAAATGCGCACGACGTTCAACCCGGCGAGTTCCCCGGCCTCGCGCGTGGCCTGGCGTTGGCTGTCGTTGAAGTAGGCAGGCACCGTCACCACGGCCTTGCTGATCGGTATTCCAAGATCTTTCTCAGCGGCTTCTTTCAGCTTCCTCAAGATGACCGCGCTGAGTTCCTGCGGTCGGAACTGCTGAGTGCCCAACGTGATCTTCACGTTTTCGCCCATCTTCCGCTTCACCGACTTGGCCGTGCGTTCAGGTGCCAGCACGTATTGGTTGCGAGCTGGCTTACCAACGAGGAACTTGCCATCTTCCGTCAGGCCCACAACCGAAGGCAGTATGGCATCGCCATCAACGAGGATCACGCGTGGCTTTCCGTCTTCCACCACCGACACTTCGCTGTTGGTGGTGCCAAGGTCGATGCCCAAGATCACTTCGGCCATGTTGCTTCATCCTGATGCGGTAGCTGGCATTTTATGCGTTGCGGTTGGCCGAACAGGTGCAGTTCCGTGAGAATACTGCAACTCTTCTATCGCGTGAACATGTGACTTCGTCGCTGGACGCCTTACTTGCTGAACTCGTGCAAACGCCGTCGATCAACCCGATGGGGCGGACAGACATACCTACCGAGCTTTGCGGCGAGAGCCGAGTCACGGCGATTTACGAACGTAAATTGCAGGCCTTGGGTGTAAAAGTTCAACGCAGCAGTGCCGCACCGGGTCGAGACAACCTGTACGCTTTTTTCACTTCCACCACACCCAATGCACCAACGATACTGCTCGAAGCCCACCTCGATACTGTGCCCGTGGACGGCATGACCATCGAGCCGTTCTGCGGAACCATTAAGGATGGCAAGCTATACGGTCGAGGGTCGTGCGATGTGAAAGCCGGTGGCGTAGCCATGTTCGGGGCCTTCCACAAGTTGGTTCAGCAACAACCGGCCAACGCACCGAACGTGATCCTCGCTTACACCGTGGATGAAGAACACACGTTCCTCGGTGCCCAGCAGTTGGTAAAGGATATCCGAGCCGACTTTGCGATTGTTGCTGAGCCAACCAACTTGCAGATCGTCCGTAGCCACAAAGGCGTTGCCCGTTGGCTGATCGAAACGACCGGCATTGCATGCCATAGTTCCACACCATCCAAGGGCGTGTCCGCCATTTATGCAATGGCCCAGTTGTTGAACTTCATCAAACGCTACGCTGTGGAATTAGAGCAACGGACACCACACCCGCAACTCGGCCCGGCAACTATCAGCATTGGTACGATCAACGGCGGGGTCAGCCCCAACACCGTTCCGGATTCCTGCCGGGTCAGCGTGGATCGTCGGTTGCTACCCGCTGAGAAAAGCCAAGAGGTGATGGACGACCTCGCCAGTGAGTTGCGAAAGCACAGCGATGTACCGTTCAACTTTTTACCTACTCTGGCCTGTCCTGCATTATGCGCGACCGGTGGAGAAGAGTTTGTGAAACAGCTCGCTGATGTCATCGGCGATGGCACGCTGTTGGCAGTGCCCTTCGGCACTGATGCCAGCACTTTGCAGGAAGCAGGGATTCCGGCGGTGGTGTTCGGCCCCGGCCAGATTGTCCAAGCCCATACGAAAGATGAGTTTGTCGAGCTGGTGCAAGTCCATCGCGCCGCAGACATCCTCTTCAACTTTCTGTGTTCTGTACACCAAAGAAAAGTTCCAAAGCACGCCGAATCTGCCGCTCGCTTATAATGGCGGTAAGTTTCGTGCGAATAGCCAAGATCATCTCCTCCCGGACTGGCCGACATGATTGCTCGTTGGTGTGCCCTCCTCGTGGTGTTCAGCTTGACGGTGAACCTCTTTGCCCAGCCTGCTGGCGAAACCGGCTTGCTGGTGCCCGTGCCTGTACCACTGAAAAGTGGCGACGTGAAACGCATCATCGACCGCGTGAATAAGTCACGCGAAGCGGGTGCGGCCCGGCCCAGCAAAGTGGTGTTCGACTTCAACCCCGGCGGGGCAGTTGCCACAAGTTCGGACTACGGCGATTGCTACACGTTGGCTAAGGCCATCAGCGAGTGGAAAGATGTCAGCACCATCGCCTTCGTGAGCCGACCGACCACCGGACACCTCGTGCTGCCGGTGTTGTGCTGCAACGAACTGGTGATGTCCGCCACCGGCAAGCTGGGCGAAGTGGTCGACCCCAAGGGTGCCGCACTGGCACCGGACGAACTGTCTGCGTACCAGAACCGCATCGGCCTGCAGCGACCCGGCCAGTATGCGGTTGTCCGCAAGATGTTCGACCGCAACGTGAAACTCGGTAAAGGCGAGAAGGACAAAGGTGCGTTCTTCGTCGACTTGAACGAGAAGGATCAACTGGTCAAACAGGGCGTCATGGTGAATGACACGAAGCCCATTCTGGAAATGGGTGTCCTCGGTTTGTTCACGGCCACGCAACTCGAAGAATTCGGCCTCGTGAAAGTGAAAGCCGATTCGACCGCCGACCTCGCCCGGCTTTTCAACATCAACCCCAGTACCTTCCGTGATGATCCACTGGCCGGTCGCACCCCTGTGGCTTTCCGATACACGCTGAATGATGCCATTTCCCCCGCCACGGCAGAGTCCGTCCTGCGGACCGTGAAGAAAGCCATGCTGAACGAGAAAGCCAATCTCTTGATCCTGGTGTTGAACTGCGACGAAGGCGACATGACCGCGGCGGCTCAACTCGCCCAAGGATTGCTGGAACTGCAAACGGCGAGCGAAGAGGGTGGCCTGCGAGTGGTGGCATTCATCCCCAACAGTGCCAAGAATACGTCCGTGGCGATCGCACTGGGCTGTTCCGAAATCATCATGAGCAAGCGGAAAGATCAAGGCGACACCGTGCCGCCGGGCACCTTCGGCGAGTTTGAAGGCTACTTGAAAAACTCCGGTCAGACGCCGGACTCCATCTCCAAACTGCTCACGGAAATCGCCGAGAAGCAGAACTTCCCGCCGCTGCTGGTACGTGGCATGGTGGAGCGTGACCTCACAATTAAGTTGGTGCGGAACAAGACCAACCGCACACTTACCCAACTGATGACCAATGATGATTTTGCAGCCGCAAAAGGCGAATGGACCGCTGATCGCGAAATCAAAAATGCCGGCGGGCTACTCACCCTGAGTGCAACCGATGCGATGAATCTCGGCCTGGTGTCCCGCGTGGTGGATCGATCCGAAATCAACCTCGTGTACGAAGCACTCGGGCTGGACCCCACCAAGGTGAAGGAGGCCACACCGGGTTGGATTGATCAGTTCCGCTACTTCCTGCAGAACCCGGCCGTCACCATCATCCTCGTGGTCATCGGCTTTATTGGCCTGATTCTCGAAATGAAAGTGCCCGGCACCACCGTGCCCGGCATCGTCGCCGCCATGTGCTTCCTGCTGGTGTTCTGGGCGTGGTGGGCCAACAATCAAGCGGTGGCGGCGCTGGCCGGGTTGCTCTTCCTGCTGGGCTTGGTGTTGATTTTGGTTGAAGTGTTCTTGCTGCCGGGCTTCGGCATGCCGGGCATTGTTGGCATCTTGCTGATGCTCACGGCACTCACGCTCATCACCATCGACAAACTCCCCGAACAAGGCAGCGACTGGATGAAACTGGGTGGCAAAATGGCTACGTACCTCTTCGCCCTCATGGGTTCCACTGGAGGTGCGTTTACCATTGCCCGCTACCTGCCGAAGATGCCCGGAGCCAACCGAATGGTGCTGGCCCCGGAATCCGAGCGTGAAGCCAAAGCACCCACGATCATGCCCGGCGTTGCTCAAGCGGCGAGCCTGCTCGGGGCCATTGGTGTCGCCACCACGGCCCTGCGGCCAGCGGGTACGGTGCAGTTTGGCGAAGAGTTTGTGGACGTGGTGAGCGATGGTGGTTTCATTCCCCCCGGCACCCGTGTGCAAGTGGTGGAGGTGGAAGGCAACCGCATGATGGTGAAAGTGGTTTGAGTAGAGCCTGCTTGCGTGAGTGGCAGGAGTTTCTTTCTTTGCACTCCTGCCGCTCACGCGTGCAGGATCAACTCAGAGAATCCGCTCTTATTAGCTGCGCTTCGTTTGTGGCTCGCAAAATATTGGTCATTCTTCATCGAGCATGCTTGTATCACTGGCAGGAGTTTCTTCATTTGAACTCCTACCGTTCAAGTAAGCAGCCTCAACTCACACTTACTCTTCCTCCCCCGCTGGCCATGCGAAGTCTGGGCCGAGTTGCCTTGCTAGTTCCAGTTCCGGCGCGAGAGCTTCCACTGCGTTGCGGGTGGTGTTCGCCGGGTTCAGGCAGAACAAATCGTTCCACTGTTCGTCGTTGTGGTGCCATTGCCGGACATACCACTCACCATCGCCATTGGGTTCGAGTGGGAACAGCACACATTGCACAGGCTTATACTGCACGAAGTTGCCATCCTCCGCACCAATCTTGTGCAGCACGCAACCCTTGTTGAAGAAGATGCACCAATCATCCACCACACGCACCATCGGCTGCAACAACTTGACGTCGTCACCAAGCCAGCCGTCACGTTCGATCCGGGCTTTGGCTTCGGGCCGCAGGTGCGGCAGCGCTCTTGGAAGCACTGCTTCAATACGGGCTTGCTCCTCAACCGACACACTCGGCTCGCCGTTCTTACAGCAAAGGCCTTCGCAGCCCCGACCAAAGCTGCAGTCGAACGTAGCCGTGGAACCATTAACGACGACAAGCGGTGTCATGCCGGGGATGCTCCTCGTTGGCGGCGAAGCCCAGCCGGTTGAGCGGAACGCTTCACCGCTGCCAGAACCAGATCGCCGATGAATTGATCGTAGGTCTTGTTAATCGCGGGTAAGCCCTGGTCGATCATCACACTGGTGATCGATGGATTCGGGTTCAACTCCAGCACATACACTTCGCCGTCAGGTGTCACTCGTGTGTCGATCCGGACAAAGTCGCGGGCTTGCATCACTCGATAGGCCCGATGGCACGCCTCAATGACCTTGGCGTACAACTCATCCGAGACCGTGACGTTCACTTTGACGGGTGCAGCTTTGTATTCGTCGCTGTTTTCGTCCCACTTCGCGGTGAAGGTGTACACCGGCCAGTGCGTGCTGGAACTGTGAAAAGCAATTTCGGAGAACGGCAACACCGACGGTTCGTCATCACCAACTTGCTCGATGAGCGAGATTTGCAACTCTCGACCGATGATGAACTGTTCAACGAGAACCGGGCTGCCGTAGTTCGCAATCACATCGGTAATCTTCTTGCGAAGCTCCCGCAGATTCTTCACGACGGACGACTGCTCGATACCGATGCTCGCATCCTCACTTGCAGGCTTCACGATCATCGGGAACGCGAATGGTGGTCGCTTGATCTTGGAGTCGTGAGCCAGGAGAAACCGCGGAGTCTGTACACCGGAGGCTTTGAACATCGCTTTGGCGGTAGGTTTGTGTCGGGCCACATTCAATGTGAATGCTGTGCAACCGGTGTAGGGGATGTTCATCCATTCCAGCATGCCGGTGAAGTAGACTTCGGTAATGGATCGATCTGCATCGCCTTCGTACAAGTTGAAGACGAGGTCGAAATCGCGGCGGTTCAATCGCTCCAAAAGAGCGGTCATATCCCCAGTCACGCCGAATTTATCGAAGGGATAACCCAGAGCGGTGAGGCTGTCGCAAACCACTTTAACGGAGTAGAGCACGTCTTCTTCCGCGGCACGATCCGGGTGGTCGGGCGGTAGAACGGGTTCGTTGTAAGCAATGAGTATTCGAGTTGTGGTGTCGGGCATGTGGAACCGGGCCGCACTGCATTAGCGATCCGGCAGGAGCGAACCGCCGGACGAACCGGTGAGGTCAATGTCGCCGGTCTTGCTGTTGTACACGAACTTCTTCGCGCGTGTCTCTTGTTGTTGATTCACGGACTTTTTGTTCGAAGACAACGAGGCCATCCGCTTCTCGGATTCTAGTAACACGCGGATGCCGTCGTAGGTGATTTTGTCGCCTAAGCCAGTACGGTTGTCGTCGATGAACACCGCGTTGCCGAAGGCGGTCATGCGTTGCTCAGCAGGGGCATCTTTTTTCTTTTTAGAAGTCGAAACCACCAGTTGCGTGTCGCACTCCAATTGCATCGAGCCTTTGGGCAGGGCGTGCGGTTCGAGCGTCATGGTGAGGTCATCCGCCGGGGAGTTCAGCACGCGGGCACCGTTGTCGAACTTCGCTTCCTGATACAAGCCGTTGCCCTGATCCTTCGCCACCATCTTCGTCCAATTCTTCACTAGGGTCAGCTTCAGAGGAGCCTTCGCGTTGACGGGTTGTTTGCTGCTGGTTGTCTTGTTTGGATCGTTGCTTGATATCGGAGACGCTTCACCACCGTCAGGCTGCAACAATCGGAGTTCGCCCGGCCCTGTGGCAAACAGTTCTTGTTCCTTCTCGCGGTTAGCAAAGTCGAGTTGTTTGGCCGTGAGCAACCGCCCCTTGGCCACCGTTTTTTCATCGGCTTCAATCGAAAGTTCACGGTAATAGACATAAAGCTGGTCAGGTCTCGTATCAGCCTTCTTCTCCTGCAGCGGTAGGGCCACCACGGCTTTGAGCTTGGGGCGTTCATCCGGCTTGGAGGGCGTTTCACGCTGGCTGCGATCAGACCCACGAAGTTGATTGAAATACACAGGTCGGTCGAGCGTGAGATCCAATTGATGGCACACCAAGTCCGATACATTCGTGGTGGTGTTCACTGGCCCGGTTTCACGCGGTTCGGGCAACTGCTCGACACCTGGTTTCGCTGGCACAACGGGTTTGGCAGCAACCACTGGGTCGGGCTTTACAATCTGGCGGACTTTGACTTCACCAATGAATTGGGCGAATGACTTGGCTCCCTGAAAGCTCATCGATGTTTGGAACGCAACCTCCAAATCGGATGGCGTCGATAGTTCCTGCCCGGTCAGATTTGAGCCACTCGCTACGGTAACTCTGCCACGACCAGGTACATTCACCGCGTTATTCGGTTGATCGATTTCAACCGTTGGGCCGTAGATGTTGGTTCCTTCGAAGCTCACCTTGGCCCAGTTTTCTTCGTTACTGCCGCCGGTCACGGTCATCACGCTGCTGTTCGGCCCGGTGCTGGTGAGGATCAGCTTGTTCCCGAGGATGTCTGTTCCGTTTGCGGGTTTCTTCGGGTCATTCGGGTCGGGGTCCTGTACGACGTGGACGTTGTCGTCGCAGCGTGCGTAGCGCATCTCGTACTGCTTCTTGGTGGTAGCTGGGCGTGCGGGGATCTTGTCAATCGCCGGGGTAGCAGGCACCGGCACGCTGTAGCGGGCCAACGTGGTTTCGATCGTGTCCGACTCCAGCTTCATCGGGTTCGGCACTGGTGGTTTCTTGACGAGCTCCGGCTTCACGACGGCCGGTGGAGCCTTCAGATCAACCACCGTTGGCAACGGCTTGAGAGGTTCGATGGGTTTCAATTCGATTGGCAAAGCCGCAGGCTTCGCTTGTTCGATCACCTTCGGTGGTGCTACGTCGTTGAACACAACCGTGAGCTTGTTGTTGCGGCGGATCGTGAGGTCTTCGGAGTCGAGTTTTACGTTGCCTGTGGCTACGAGACGTTCCGGGTTGGCCCCGGCTGGCGTGGCGGTATTTCCGCGTGCATCCGCCTTTTGTGCGCCGAACGCTTGCCCGCCGCTGACCCACAGCCAGATGGATTGTTCTGCCCGAAGGTTGAAGCCATTCGAGCTATCCACAAATGCAGCGTTCTCTTCGAACTTCAACAAATCCACCATCACGTCCATCTCGGCTGGCTTATCCGGGTCAATACGTTTACGCACGACCTGCTTCTCATGCCGAAGAGCTTTGACCCAGCGGGCCACACCGGATTGACCTGGTGTTGAACTGTTGCGATCCACCAAGTCCATGCGACCAGGGCCGATCACGCTGAACAGCGAGTATCGTTCTGGCTTGCCGTTCAGAACACCTTCGGTGGTCGTGATTTCCACCTGTGAAGCCGTGGTGGCGTTTCCAGCGGTGAGTCTGCTGCCATCGCGCTTGGCCACAACAGGAATCGTGGTTGTGCCTTTCAGGGCAATCACCGAAATCTTGTCATCATCGCTACGGGTGTACTTGATCTCGGTGCCGCTGGCTTCGAGGTTTTCGGCCTGGACGGATAAGATCACCTGCGGGCCGGTGGCCGTGAGGGCTTTGATCTTCAAACCCGTGGTGTTGGATTTGGTTGCATCCGTCTTTTTGTCTTGCTGTTCGATAACGAGTTTATTGCAGATGAGGTCATCGGTCTGATTCTTGGCACTCAGCCGAGACACCACAACGAAGTTGTCTTCACCAGGACGGTTGTGGGCAGCAACGTCGAAGGTCGCTACGCCCTTTTCGAGATCATACTTAAACAACCCCGGCGTGCTGAGCAGCAAGAGTGAACGATGATCGACGCGATCCGCCACGACGTTGGCATCGTGCATAACACCCAGCATGGCCGCGAAAGCTCGTGACGGGTCGCCACCGCTGTTTTGCGGGGCTGGCGTCTTTTGTTCGCTACCCGGAAAGCCACTGGTACCGTCCGTCCACAACGCGATCTGCACTTTCTCGCCAAGCACAATCTGGCGTACGCCGCCGAAGCTGCCGCCCTTTTTGTTTGCAGCGGGTGTGGCAGGATTCTTGTCGCCAGGGGCGAGGTAAAGCTTCATCCCGTAGGCCACGATGGTGGGTGGTGGTAGCGTGTTGCCACACAGGATGTCGCGGATTGAATCGTGCTTGCGGAGGTCTTCAGTGGTGGGCACTGCAGCCAACGGTGGCACCGGGTGGTTCGGCTGCGTGAGTTCTTCCACGGCCGTCAGGGTGTTCAGCGTGGTGTTGAGTTCGCTGTAAACCGCTTCGCGTTCGTGCAGCTTGTAGGGCATGTTTTGCCGGTCGAACATCTCGACCAAAGCATCCGCAGGTTCACTCCAGATATGGGGAGTGTCCGGGTTGTAGGTCGTGTTCTCGTCGGGCAGTTGAACGATCAGCTTGCCACTGAGGCGGAACACGATGTGATCTGCCGGGTTCGTTGACTTGCGATTGTTCGTGACCCAGATGCGCCCACGGCGAACGTCGGTCGGCTCATTCACATCAACATTATCCGGCACATCCGGTTTGCTACGCAATTCGATGGCAATCACTTTCGCCTGGCTCATCTGATCGACTTTTTCAATCGGTCGGTCGAATTGCAGCATCGCTTCGTCGCCATGAAACGTGCTGAACTCCAGGCCCTCGCCGGGCTTTGGGGCCAGCGTTGGTCGGCTGTAAAGAAGCACACTCACAGGCGACACCCGCACCCAAGCAGTGCTGTTCGGCTGCGGGGCACCACAGGCAATCACACCATCGCGCCCAGGGATCGGGATTCGGTTCGGGTATCGTTTACTGTCGTTACCTTCCGGGCTGTTCTTGCCAAAGGCTTGTTGCAAAAGAGTGATCGTTGGCGGCGGCTTGAAGACCAGCGTTTTCTGCTTCTCACCCGGCGTGGGTTTGTAGCTTTCAGGCAGGCTTTGCAGGCCGTCGAAGTGACCTAGAAAAAAGGTATAGCCGAGGAACACCGCACCAACAGCGATGGCTCCGAGGAATAACAACAAGATCCGTCGCGGTGTCCACACGGTTCAGACTCACGGTGTTGGGGTCGCCAGGAATCCTTCCACTACTTGGGGCCACTCGCCCGATTTTCGCAAGAGCCATTCAATAGCTTCGCGCACGGCACCGTCGCCACCATAGGCTTGGGTCACGTATGCCGCTTCCTGCTTCAACTCATCGCACGCGTCGGCCACGGCAATGCCCATCGCACAGTGATGGAACACTGGCAGATCAGGCAGGTCGTCGCCCATCGCACAGACCTGCCCCGGCGTCAAACCCAACTCGGCAAGGATGGCCTGTACAGCCGGGAGTTTATCCACTTGCCCCTGCTTCACCGTAGTAATGCCCAGTTCCTTCGCTCGTCGACTAACCGTCTCGGAAGTTCGGCCCGACAGGATCGCCACCTGTTTACCTAATCCCATCCACATCTTTAGGCCAGATCCATCGCGCACATGGAAGTTCTTGATCTCATCGCCACTGCTGGTGTAAGTAATGCGGCCGTCGGTCAGCACACCATCGACGTCGAGCAAAAGTAGTTGGATGGCATGCATGCTTTTGTTTGACAAAGTCCGCTTAGTTGAATCAGTCTACGCTTCACGTCCACCAACCAACCTTAGAACGGTTGGTTCCTCGGAATCGGATTCCGTGTCGAGAGCGAACACATCGGTAATGTCGAGTAGGCCCACTGGTCGGTTTAGTTTATCTACAACGGGTAGTTCACTGAACTTACGCAGCTTCATCAGTTCCATTGCTTCGCCCATCTTCGCATCCTGCTGGATCGTAGTGGGGTTCTGTGTCATCACCTGACGGATCGGCTGATCGAATGCCTCGTCGGCCCGCTTCTCAAACAATCGGGCAAGGTCGCTATCAGTAAACAGTCCGGCAAGGGTGCCATCCGGCTCAACCAAGATCACCGCGCCGGTGCGTCGGCCTTTGGTCTTCGCCGTGGCGAAGACTTCACGCACCGTACTGTTGGCAGAGGCTAGGCGGAGTTCGCCACCGCTCCGCATGTAGACCTGAACATCGGCCAACTGTTTGCCGAGGCTGCCCGCTGGGTGATACTTGGCAAAGTCCGTAGCCCGGAAGCTACGCTGTTCGCTGAGTGTAAACGCCAAGGCATCGCCAAGGGCCATCATCACCGTGGTACTGCTACTGGGGGCTAAGGAATTCGGGCAGGCTTCTTTCACTTCTCCGTACGCCAGTGTGTGATGACACTGCCGGGCCAATGTCGAGTTGGTGGAACTGGTCACTGCAATCAACGTACCGGCGAGGCTTTTCAAACTCGGCACCAACCTCAGCAGTTCCTCGCTTTCACCGCGATGGGACAGCAGCACAATCACATCATCGGTATGCACGGCACCCAAATCGCCATGCATAGCCCGAGTGGCATCAAGACTGTAGCTGCGGGTTCCGGTGGAGTTCAGTGTGCCCACAATCTTCTGCGCTACATCCGCACTTTTGCCAATGCCCGTGAGGCCGACACGCCCAGTACATACGGCCAGCACGTCCACAATTTGAAGGAATGAGTCACCTAAGCGGAGTGCAACAGCGCGAACAGCGTCCGCTTCGGCTGTCAGCACATCGCGTGCGAAGCCGAGCCGATCCCAACCGTATTGCACCGCTTCCGCACCCACATGAAACTCCGCTGGTTCAGCCGACGGACGATACCGGCGTGGCCAAATTGATTCAATTGCAACCGAAGAACAGTGCAATCACAACCACCTCTCCCCGCTTGCGGGGAGAGGTCGATTGGAGCGGAGCGAACAATCGGGTGAGGGGTCTTCATTCACAACCTCAATCCCCTCACCCGGCCTTTTGGCCACCCTCTCACCGGCGACCCGGGCGAGGGTATAAAACGCTTTCACATCCCAGTCGTCTCTTCCAGTTTACCATTTCGCCAGGCTTTTCGCACGCTCCAGCGGTAGAACCACTGGCTGAAGAGGATGAGTACCACCGTCGTTACGGCAAGCAATCCAGCTAACTCGAGGTTGCTGTACCCACTCAGCGGGGTATCCGCCAATGGACTACCCGTCGGGGCCGGGCCTGCTACCGCCCGCCGCATTCCTTCCAGCCAATACGCCGTTGGTAGACATTGTGACACCCACTGCAACCACACCGGCAGCACGTTCAGTGGAAAGACCACACCGCTGAGGAAGAACACCACACCGGAGATGCTTTCGCTCAGGAACATTCCGCTTCTGCTCATGTTCAAAACAGCACTGGCGAGGATCATGCCGCAGCACCACAGCATGACGGCACCAAGCGTTAGGAATACTGGCAACCAAGCAACATCCACCCATCGCGTGTTCAAGCTGTTGCGGATGTCCGGGATCATCAATCCCACACACAAGGTAATGACTCCGCCAGCTAAACCCTCTAGACCTCGGGCTAAACCCCGCCCAACGAAATACGCCTGAAAGATGGCCGGGCTGATGTAGATGTACTTCAACATTCGGTAGCTTTCACGATCCGAAATGACCACGTAACTCATGCCGAACATGACGCTGCCAACGAGGCCATAACAGGCATTGGAGATGTACAAAAACGGCAGATACTCCACCGGTACCGGCTTACTGGTGAGTGCGATAGCAAACTTGGCGGCGTAGAACATACACACCAGCATCATCGCCCCGCACACCGGCTTCACCACCAAGTACAGCAAAAACAGGCGCAAGTCGGCCCAGTTTGATTCAATCTGCCAGCCAAGCCAGGTCGACCAGCGGAGTGTGCGCAACGTTTCCTTCATGGTGATC
>JBBRME010000098.1:0-15760 GCA_038230995.1 Gemmatales bacterium | reverse complement strand
GGAGGCGTGATCTATAGCACATTGAACTGATTGTGTTGAGGCTCACCACCCGCGATAAGAGCAATCGAGTCAATCACCAGTTTCTGCTTCGCATGGCCAAGGCTGCCGCCGTGCGTACGCCAACGGTAAAGCACTTCCGGCAGATGGGCCACACGCGGGTTGGTCGCAAGAATCCGGTGCATGAGTTCAACATCATGGCATGCGGGAAGAGCGGTGTTCCAGCCACCGACTCTCCTGAGCAACTCCGTCTTTACCACCACCGGATGCACGAAATACGGATGGTGCAGGTAGTACACGGGGCTGAACGCCGGGCGGGCTCGGATTGCCAGCACGTCGACGAGACTAGATGAGGTGATGGCTTCATCGGCGTAGATCAGTTCGGGTTGATGTTCGAGGATGCACATCGCAAACCGGTGCAAGGTGTGTGGTGCCAACACGTCGTCATGATCCAGCACCAGAACATGGGTGCCAGTCGCTTGGGCCAAGGCCGTGTTGCACGACTTCGCCACGCCTTGATTCACCTGATTGCGAATGAGCACAAACCGATCATCACTTGAAGTGAACCGTTGCAGCACATCTCGTGTGGCTATGGAAGTGCTGGCATCGTCCACTAATACGCATTGCCAGTGCGGATAGGTCTGCTCCTTCACGCTGGTCAGGCATTCCATCAGCCACGCGGCAGGGGTCTCATATACCGGCACCACGATGGTGAAGGTGGGTGCATCTGCTGGCCACGGGTGCTTGCGGAACTGTTCGAGTTGTTGCTTCGTTGGTGCGGCGTTAATCAACCACTCGCTCAGGTTCTTGGGCAACGTTGGCCAGAGGCGTTCCTTGGTGGTGGCCCACACTTGTTTGATACCGCCGTCGGCCCATTGCTCGAAGAACGAAGCGGTTTTTCGGGCCAGCTTCGCGAAGAACCTGATCATCCGTTGGCCTGCCGAAAATCAACCGCCGGTGCCCGGCACTCGTAGCCCTGACTGATGAGCCTGGCGAGATATTCTTCAAGGAAACCATGTAACGGCTGACGATCCGGATCCAAACCACCGAGAGTCTCAAAGACACTGCGGCGGGTGAGCAAGCCCGCAAGTGGCTCGTCATTGCTGTCGCTGCGGGTGCCCACCGCAGCACCAATGGAGTCATCCGCAAGGCACGGAGCCAGAAGCGTTTTCCACCAGTCCGACGTTTGCGGAGCTAGTCCGGCTTCAAGGAAAAACAGAAAGGTTTCTTCACGTTGAAAGGCCGTGCGGTTGAGGAACTCGCACGGTGCACTTACATCAAGAACAAGATAAACCGTGCCGCTGGGGTACTCGCCCAACTCACGCAGGGTTCGCTTAGCTGCGATGGCTTCGCCATACACCAGCACGGCAACGGAATTGATCTGGCTCATGGCGAAGTCTCCACGTTAGAAGGCCAGCTTCATTCCCTTCAGGCGATTCACCGTCTCCGTCATCAGCTTGTCTTCGTCGGCTTCGGTGTTGGCCAAGTAGGTAACACTGAAGCGAAGGTACGCCCCGGCATCGTCCCACGGTACACAGCAAACGCTTTGATCATGGATGAGATACTGGCTCGCTTCCTCGGCGTTCGCAAAGGTACGCTCACCTGCACTCTTCGGTGCGTTGGTGTATAGGAAGTACGTGCCGCCTGGCATGTCGCACTGGAAGCCTGCTTCTTTTAAGGCCATCACCAACTTTCGCAACCGGCGTTCGTACTTGGTGCGAATCATCTGTGGAATAGCCGGGTCACGCAAGGCCGCTGCGGCAGCGTGTTGTGTGGCCATGAACTGCCCGCTATCGCTGTTATCCTTCACGTCGGCATAGGCTTGGACGATCTTGGCGTGACCGGCCACAAAGCCGAGCCGCCAGCCAATCATGTTGAAGCCCTTGCTCATCGAGTGGACTTCCACACCCACATCTTTCGCCCCCGGCACTTGCAGGAAGCTCAGCGGGGCTTCGCCATAACTCAACAGGATGTGTGCGGCATCCTGCACCACGATCACTTGATTCTTCTGGGCGAACTCGATCACTCGCTTGTAGAAGTCCAGCGTGGCCACGGCACCGGTTGGGCTGTTCGGATAGTTGATGACAATCAGCTTCGCCTTGGCCTTCACATCCGCTGGGATGCCGTCGAGGTCAGGGAAGAAGCCATTCTCCTTCAATAGCGGCAGGCGATGCACCACACCGCCGAGGTATCGCGTCCACGTCCCCGCTACCGGATAGCCCGGCACGGTCATCAGCGTCACATCGCCAGGGTTGATGAAGCACGCGGGCAGCATGGCATACGCGGGCTTGCTACCAATGCAGTGACACACCTCTGTCACGGGGTCGATGGTCACGCCGAACTGCCGCTGCAGGAACTCGGCGGCGGCTTCCTTGTAGTTGGCGATGCCGTTGTCGGCATACCCACGGTTGTCGAGTTTGTTCACCTCGGCGGTCATGATCTTGCGGATCGACTCCGGGGCCATGTCGTCGTTTTCGCCGATGCCAAAGTCCAGCAGTTGGCGCTCTGGGTGATCCTTCAGCGCCTGGCGTTTCGCCCGCTTGATCTTCTCGAACTTGTAGATGTCCGTGCTTTTGCCGTAGTTGGCTCCGCCGATGCGTTCTGCAAACAGGGACTGAAACCAGGGATCGCTCGCCATGTCGCTGTGCCCGAGAAGGTACTGAAGACCATAGTTTAGTGATGTGGGTGCCCATGGCGACAACAGTACAATATCGTAGGGTTCTGGGAGGTGTTGCGATGCCGATACACGACTGGACAAGGGTGCATGCTGGGACATGGCATGCATTTCATTTGAGTTGGATTGCCTATATTCAGGAAGAGCTGAACGGGTTACTTCCACCAGATTACTACGCCCAAGCCGAACAGAAAACCGGGCCTTACGAACCGGACATCCTGACACTCCAAGCGAATAATTTCAATGAAGGTTCGGAAGCCGAAGAAGATACGTTAGCCGGTGGAACCGCCCTCTTGCAGGCAAAGCCGAAGACTCGTTTCACCTATGCTGCTGACGAAGACGAATACGACGACTCCCAGCGAGAAATCGCGATCCGTCATGTCAGCGACGACAGATTGATTGCCGTGTTGGAGCTTGTCTCACCCGGTAACAAGTCGTCTGCCTGGAAGCATCGGCAGTTCATCGAAAAGGCGCGTGAGTACCTCGATCAGGGCATCCATCTGTTGATTGTCGATCTTTTCCCGCCAACACCGCGAAGCCCCGAGGGCCTGCATCCGTTGATTTGGGAAAGCTCCAAACCAACCTACACCTCAACGGTGGAAGAACCTCTGCTGTTGGTGGCCTACCTCGCTGTCTCGCCGAGGCGGGCCTTCCTTGAACCGACGGCGGTCGGACGAGAGTTGATCGACATGCCGTTGTTCTTCACACCTCATCGATACATCAACGTACCGTTGGAACAAACCTACCAATCGGCCTACCGTGGCGTCCCACAGAAGTGGAAAAAGGTGCTTGAGGCGTAATCATTGCAAGATTTCGACTCGTCGAACGAATGCCGGATAGACTGACTTCGCTGTCCGAAGGAACCACTCCTTCTCACCCTTCGTTTCTGGAGACTGTCGATGAATGCACTGCTGCTGATTTCTGCGATGGCATTGGCACCGGCCGCCCCGTTGCCCAAGGATGCGCCGCTCCAGTGGAAACTCGCCAAAGGTGACAAGTTCTTCACCAAAACTGTGCAGACGATGACTCAGACAGTGACCGTCATGGGCACTGACATGGATCAAGACAACGAGCAGATAACGTTCCACAAATACGAAATCAAAGAAGCCAGTGACAAGGGCTACACGATTGAACAAACCACCATCAAGTCCGCCGTCAAAGGAAACATACCCGGCGCTGGCGACGCTGCTGAGAAGATGAAGGACATCAAACTCACGTTCACGACCGATGAAAAGTTTGAAGTCAAGAAAGTGGAAGGCCTCGACAAGATGCTGGAAAAGTTGACCGACGGCAACGAACAAGCCAAGCAACTCGTTTCATCAATGGTCAGCGAAGATCTTATGAAGCAAGGTTTGATGGAACTGTTCAAGTTGACACCGGACAAGGTCGTGAAGAAAGGCGACAAGTGGAAGAAGGAAGGGAAGTATCCTCTGGGGCCACTCGGCGAGTTCACGTTGGAAAGCAACTTTGTGTTTGCTGATTCCGACAAGAGCGACAAGGTGACCTACTCAGGCGAAGGCAAGTTTACACTGCCGAAAAACCCTGATCCAAATCTTCCGTTCACGTTCAGCAAGGGTGAACTGAAGATGGACAAGTACGAAGGTGAAATCAACTTCGACAGCAAGGCCGGTCGTCTCAAATCCACCAGCACAACGATGAAAACCGCTGGTACGATGACGATCGCGGTCAACGGCATGGAAATTGAGGTCAAGATCAAGCAGGACATCAAGGCGACGACAACCGTGTCGGACAAGAACCTCGCGGACGACTAGGCCGAATAACCC
Source organism: Gemmatales bacterium (assembly GCA_038230995.1). Taxonomy (GTDB): domain Bacteria; phylum Planctomycetota; class Planctomycetia; order Gemmatales; family Gemmataceae; genus JALHQU01. Next base: position 11,305 of record JBBRME010000098.1, on the reverse strand, counting down.
AGGCCAGCGGCCTAGGAATATCTCTCTTGCCCCTGTCGCTCATCCCGGCAGGGGATTTCTATTGGCGGACAACAGATGCCCACGATCCTCGAACGTTACACGCAAACCTTTTCCGCCTCGGCTACTCGCTTTGAACGAGCAAAGACCCTGTTCCCCACGGGCGTCACGCACGATGCCCGCATGATGGATCCCTTCCCCGTATTCATTGACCGCGTCCAAGGTTCGCACAAGTGGGACGTGCAAGGCCACGAACTTGTGGACTACTTCGTTGGCCACGGCTCACACATCCTGGGGCATAGTGCGCCCGATGTGGTGCAGGCTGTGCAGAAGCAGATGGAACGCGGCACACATCTTGGTGCCAGCCACGATCTCGAAGTCGAGTGGGCGGAATTGGTAAAGCAATTGATCCCCAGTGCAGAGCGGGTACGCTTTACCGGCAGCGGCACCGAAGCCACGATGATGTGCCTGCGATTGGCCCGGCTTGCGAGCGGGCAACCGAAGTTCCTCAAGTTCCACGGGCACTTCCACGGCTGGCATGATGCGGTCACGGTGAGCGCCGACCCGCCGTATGAAGCGAACACCGTGCCCGGTGTACCAGTTGACATCGCCAACTGCTGCGTGGCTATTCCACCAAACGATTTGAACCTCGTCGAACACACGCTCACGAATGACCCGAGCATCGGTGCGGTGATTCTCGAGCCTACCGGAGGCCACTGGGGGGCGGTACCAATTCGCGGTGAGTTCCTTCGTGGACTCCGGGAACTTTGCACCAGACTCCAACGTGTTTTGATCTTCGATGAAGTGATCACCGGCTTCCGCGTGAGCAGCGGTGGGGCACAGAAGCACTACGGCGTGATGCCGGATCTCACAGCATTAGCCAAGATCCTGGCCGGTGGCTTGCCAGGTGGTTGCGTGGCGGGGCGGGAGGACATCCTCAGCCATATAGAGCCACGACCAAACCGACCGAAGATGAAGCACCCCGGCACCTATAACGGCAACCCGCTTTCGGCTTCCGCTGGCATTGCCACACTCAAGCGGATTGCTGCTGGCGGCGTGTGCGAAGCGGCGAACACATCGGCCTTGTCGCTTCGCAACCAACTCAACGCCATGTTTGCCCGGCACGAGTTCCGCTGGGTGGCGTATGGCGACTTCAGCATGATTCGTTTGTTGCCGAACTACAACGGCCCGAAGCCGGGGAACGAAACGACCTTAGATCATGGTTTCATTCCATTGGATGGCAGCGCGAACTCGCTGGATGGGCCGAAGAACGTGAAGCAACTGATGACTTTCCGCCAGGCGATGTTCCTCAACGGTGTGGACTGGTGGGGCCTAGCCGGGATGACAAGTTGCGAGCACAGCTACAACGATGTGTCACTAACAGTGAAGGCGATGGAATCAGCAATGTTAGCTATGCGTGAAGAGGGTGTGGCCTAACTCAACCGCCGCACTGCTGCGACGACCCGATGTGCCGCGTCGATCACTTCATCCAGTTCTTGGGCCACGCCGAAGCTGAACCGCATGGCGGAGTGCAACCGATCGTCACCCACCTGCATCGCCTCAAGCACTGGGGAGGGCAGCAAACTCCCACTGCTGCACGCCGAGCCAGTGCTGCATGCAACACCTGCTAAATCCAAGGCGATGAGCAACAATTCGGCCCGTACACCGGGGAACGAGATGTTCCACGTGCTGGGCAGTGAGTCGGCAGGCGAGTTCACCACCGCCGTTGGTAGTTCCTTCAACACAATTTCACGGAAAGTATTTCGCAGCAGCTCTAAATGAGTGAACTGCTGCGCCTGATGTTCGTGGGCGTACTGTAACGCTGTGGTGAGCCCAACGGCCAACGCGACCGATTCCGTACCAGGACGAAGTCCACGTTGCTGATGCCCACCGAAGGAACGCGGATGGAGAGTGATGCCACTTCGCACCAGGAGCAATCCAACACCCATCGGGCCACGAAACTTGTGTGCCGAGGCACTCAGGGTACTGACACCCAGTTGTCGGAAGTTGACCGGCACTTTGCCCACGGCTTGGGCAGCATCGCAATGCACTCGTACAGATTTTGACAACCGATTCACCAACTCGGCAACGGGTTGCATCGCCCCGGTTTCGTGGTTCGTCCGTTGAAGCACGGCCAACGTGGATTCCGGACGAAGTGCGTTGATGAATCCTTCAACAGAAGCAACACCATCGTGCCCCACTTCTGCCCAAGTCACGTCCACACCAGACTTCTGCAATTGCTTCAGCGGTTCGATCACGCAGAGGTGTTCCATCGAAGTTGCAACAGCGTGACAGCCCGTTGTCAGTGAGCCAAACACTGCGAGATTGTTCGACTCCGTAGCCCCGCTGGTGAAGGTGACTTCGTCGGGCTTGGCACCAAGAACTGCGGCGACTTTTTCTCGACATTCTTCCAACAACTTGCGGGCCTGCTTCCCGGCACGGTGCACACTACTCGGATTGCCGGTGGTGCTCAATGCCTGCGTCATCGCCTCCAGGGCTTCCGGCAATATCGGCGTGGTTGCGTTGTGATCGAGGTAAATCATCGTGGTGACCCACTCCTGCTGCTCACGCATGCAGGCTCAACTTAAAGCAACCCGTGCGTGGTAATGAACCAGAGGTAGGCAATTGGTCCGGCGAAGATCACGGAATCAAATACGTCGAGCAAGCCACCGAAGCCGGGCACCGTCTGCGAGGCATCTTTCTGATTCCCGTCCCGCTTGATTAGGGATTCCGCCAGATCGCCCAGTACCCCGGCAAAGCCGATGGCAATGCCAAACAAGAGCGACTCGACCCAGCCGTACTTGAATACCGGGCCCCAGGTATGGATCCACAACGACACCAACATGCTGCCCACAAAGCTGCCGATGAAGCCTTCCCACGTCTTCTTCGGGCTGAGCAGCGGCGTGAGTTTGTTCCGCCCGAAAGCACGGCCGAAGAAGTATGCAGACACATCGCCGATCTTCGGCACGAAGATCGTGAGTGTGAGCATGAGGCCCGTGGTGTTCTCCGTTTCCGGGATTTGTAGCCAACGCAGTTTCACAAAGAAACTCGGCAAGATGCCGATGTAGGACACCACAAATAAGGAGTGAGCAATCTTGGTGATCGAATGCCCTGAAGCACGATAGCGATACATCTCGAACATAAAGGCTACGAGAATAAATCCGCCAAAGATGTACGCGGGTAACGTCCACGACCGTGGGTCGTTGTGTGCATAGCCGGGAAAGGCGCTCATGAACGCCTGGTAAAAATGCACCGCCAGGATGGCAAGCGATGCAGTCACACACACTCCAAACGGCGGACGGTTCGGTTCCGGAATGAGCGAAACCAGTTCACGAGTGGCCATCACGCAAGCCGCCATCGTGAAGCAAAACAAGAACGGATAGAACGGCACACGCAGAAACGTGGCGAGGTAATAATCTGCTATCAGGATAGCAAGGATGCCAGCCGCCATGAACGAGCCGGCGATGATGCGTTGTTTCAACATATCTGGGGGACAGACTGCAAGTACATCGTGGTCTTTCCCACTAGAGTAGTCGGCACGATTCGATTGTCGTCTGCATTCTGTTCAACTGGCTCGATCAACAATGCTTGATTTCGCAACCACAGCGTTTGTGTCGATTTTATTTCTGGTGGATCCACCTGGCACCATACCAGCGTATCTCTCGCTCACGGCGAACTATAGCCCCGCCAAACGGAAGAAAACCGCGTTCGTAGCCTGCGTTGCCTCGAGCCTGCTGCTTTGCGGCTTCGGTGCCGTTGGCACCTGGCTCTTTCATTACTTGAACCTCACACTGCCTGCGTTCCAGATCGCAGGTGGCATCGTGCTGTTTTATGTGGCTCTGGACATGATACGCGCTCAACGCAGCACTCAAGAAGACCCGGAAGATATGAAGGAGGGGCAAAAGGCAGCAGACGTGGCAATCGCTCCGCTTGCCATCCCCATGCTGGCAGGACCTGGGGCCATGAGCACCGTTGCCATGCTGATGGCACAGGCCAATGGCGACTGGACGAAGCTGAGTTCCGTGTTTCTGGCCATCCTGCTCACAGGTGTGGTGAGCTATTTCACGTTCCGACTGGCTGAACCGATTCAGCGTCGCATGGGCACTACGGGCATCCATGTGCTGGGGCGAGTGTTGGGATTGGTTCTTGCCGGGATTGCAGTTCAGTTCGTGTTGGACGGACTGGCCAACGGCAACATCATCCCGTCAGTCCGTCGCTAACAAAAACTACTTTTGCGGCGGGCCACCCTTCGGTTGTCCGCCACCACTTGGCATCGACATCGACATACTTTCAGGTTCTTTCGATGTGGACGTGTCGAGCACTGTCAGATTGGATCGTATGGCTACTAACCGCAGCGGGAACTTACGTTCCTTCAACTCGGTTGGCAGGGAAACCGCCTTCGATCCTCCGGCGGCGCGGGCCGCATTGAACTCAGCTAGCACTTGTGGATCATCGCAAACGTACTGCAACCAGCCCATCGAGATGGTGCGTTGACCACTAAGGAAGGCTTTCACTTGTGGAGTCATCTCGAAGGGCACCATCACCGTAATTTGCTTGTCAGTAATGTCGATGTAAGAGTTCTTCACAGGCATTAACGGACTGCGCGGCCCACGACCTGGAGGGAACACCATGTTTTCGCGTGGGTTAGCCCAGACACGTTGCATGGTGTCGAGTTGATCGGCCGTGAGGGCAGTGCCGTCTTCTTTGGTGAAGAAGGATGCTGGTACTGGGCTGGGATCGCCGTACAGAGTAGTAAGCCCGCCAAAGACTTGCTCACGCCCCAATGTCGAGAGGGCAACCGCCACGGGATTGACACCCTTGGGTGGCGACTCCATGAAGAAAGTCTTGACGATCGATTGTGCAGCACCAGCAGGCAAATCAAACTGCCGACCCGGTCGGTCAAGTGGCTGCTTGGTGCTGTAACCGTTCATCGCTTCAAGGGTGTCTTCACCATAGCGCTGGGCGTGTGACTCAAGGGCGTAGACAAGCCAACCATATTTGGTGCGATCGCCGAGGAGTTTCTTGGATTCGTCTTCCGTCACCAGCTTGTCAACGCTGGTGACTCGCCAGGTTTTTTTCTTGTTCGCACCCATCGAAGCCACGAGATGTAGGCTCAGTGGGAAGTCACCCTCCGGGCAACGCAGAATGCCGACTGCAATCACGTTGGTGGCGTCTTCCTATTGCTCCCAGCTCTTCAAACCTTGTGGGATGAATTCGTACTGCCCTTTGTTGCGATGAGCAACAAGCACCACCGACATGTTTCGAAAAATGGCTAGTGGCAGACCGAATTGCAGTTCCAGCAACTTCGGGTTACTCTCAAAACTGGCGATGTTGTTGGGATCCATCGTTTTGAGGAACGCCGTGCGAACAGCTTCATCATCGGCTTTCAGCGGATCCGCTTGAGCAAAGCTGTCGCAGTACTGCTTGAATTGTTTTTCAGCATCGGTGCGAACCAACCACTCAACTCCAAGCATCGAAGCCATGTAGCAGAGCCCACCGATCAAGCAGATCCACCACGTGACCGTCGCATATTTCTTGCCGGTCTTGGCACCCTCGGACGTCTTAACTTCGTGCAGACCGAGGAACGACAACACAAAGCCCACGACCGCCAAGATCAGTAAGAACATCGAGTTGAGTGGCTTGTTGTCGCGGTACGACTGATACCCCATGAAAACAAAGCTCAGCACAAAAAGGATCGTCACCGCGAGCGCTGCGATCACCAAGCTCGCCAGTGGCGAGTAGCGATCCGGCGCTTCATCGGTCGCGCTTTTGAGCTTCGGTGCAATGGTCTGATCAGCCATGTGGAAACCCGTCCTGACGAGAAGCGTCGGTCACTTAGGCGACGTCGCGGTCTTCAAACAACAGCAGGCCGATCACCATGACGATGGCGGTATACAGGCCCGCATAGCCAAACACTTTCAAGCTGTAGAGGATGAATTCGTACAGATCGAGAGGCGTATCTCGAATGATGGCTGGCCCTAAATGGAAGTATTCCAACGCGGGCAGCAGCACATCAAACGTTCGCGCCAAGAAGCCAACCACAACGTTGGCCGTGCCGGTACCTCCGCGGATCTCCGTAACCCGAGCCACCGTTGGGGCGAGGTGCCCCGCGAGGTACACGAACAACACAATCAGCAAGGCCACGATGAAGTTCAACCGCGTAGCAATAGCCACGGCAATAGCCACCAGAATCATCACCTGACCAAAGCCGAGGAGGATGCCAAAGAGATGCGTGTACGATTCGGCCAGCCAGTTGGTGGCAGACTTGGTGAACTCGTGCAGGGTGCCCGACGGGAACACCTTCATCAATTCCGGCAGCACGGCGGCTTTGGCCTGATTCGCGAGCTTGTCTTCCGAGCGGTCGTAGTTGATGGAGTCAAACTCGCGTTGGGCGAGAAGTGCCGCGTTGAGGTTCAGGCCAAGAATGAGCGACATACCCATACAGGTCAGCGTGATGCCGATAAACTTGCCGAAGAGGAACGAACGTCGAGTGATCGGCTTACTCATCACCGTGACGGCGGTTCGCCCTTCGATTTCTTCACTCACGCTGATACTGGCTGCGATCGCACCAAAGAGCAAAGCCGCCAGCATGATGATGTCGAAGCCAATCAGCTTCATCATCAGGTAGTCGTCGCCAAAGGTGAAGTACGGCAGTACTACCGTGATCCACATGATGAGTTTGGCACCGCCTAGGATCAACCAGAACATCGGTTGACGCCAACCTTCACGGTAAGCAGCCAAGGCCACGGCACCCGTTTTTGGCATCACCAGTGTGAGAGCGTGGGGCAACCAAATCAAGAAGTCGGCAAGAAGTTGTATGTGGAGAAGGATGCCGTAGGTTCGGCCAATCCAGTTCATCCGTTCCGACGCATTGTTGTAAGCGAGGTAAAGAGCCAATCCGGCCCACGCCGCCAAAAAGATGCCGGCGACACGCAGCCAACCCGGCTTGGTGGTGAACAATTCCTTGGCGGATTTCGGGTCGAGCGCCATGTACCACGGAATCGCAGCTAGGCATTGAATCAAGGCCAACACAAACGTGCCAAAAAGAAACGACGGGTTCGCCAGCAAAGTTGTCATCGTTTTGGCTCGGCACTTTCGACACGGGAACACCGCTTCGGCGCGGGGTCGACGCTTGTACTACGGCCCCAGTCGTGAAACAGTTCGAAGGCTTGTTTAGGTTCGTAGAAGGCACTCGACTAGCCCGCGTTGGTTTGGTTGCTATCCAAATTCACAAGCGGCAGTGGATTCCGTGCGAAAATCTGCTCTTCCATGGGCTTGTTGTCGATCAAATGCCGCTGTACGAATTCTGGGATACGCTCCGCTGTCAGGCCGAAATAGTAAGTCCCTTCAGGGTAAACCACCGCCACGGGGCCGTTGCTGCACACACGTAGGCATTGCACCTTGGTGCGGTAGCAGGCGTCCGGCTCACGGCTTAAGGATAAGTTCTTGTTCTTGAGTTCCTTCTTGAGGGCATCCCAAGCGGCTTCGCCTTCGGCTTTGGTACAGCATGCATCGCCAATACACAGAAACACATGCTTGTGGTAGTGGCCGATGTGCAGGGTCTCGGCCATCTCGGCGAGTTTCTGTTGCGTGTCGTTCATGGGGATCTTTTATTCAGGTGTGAACAAATTGTAGTTCGACGCCAGAACAGGGGTGTGTTCCACTTATTCACTTGGCCTATGCCGGGTTGGGCGGTCTGGGTATTCTGCCCGCGCCACACGGAGAAGCGCGGATGACCAACCGAACGAAGGCGACTATTGGGTTCTTGATTTGTACAACTGCAGGCGTGGTCGGTTGGATGAGCATGGCACCGGGGAAAATTGAAGCGGGGTGAGCCCCGGCGGGCTGTCCAAGCCCCATGTTCGGCGGTTCGCCGATCGAGTACGCCCCGATGAGTTCACTGCCCTACAACGTCCCGGCCCCACGTCGCGTGGTTACACTACCGCCACAGCCACAACAGGCTGTATTGCCAAAGCCCAAACGGACGGAACCCATCATCACACGGGTGAGTTTCCCATCGCCGGATGAACTGGGTATTCGGATCGAAGAACGTGAAACGGTAAGTTTGCCACCACCGGAAGAACTGGGCATTTCGCCGAAGTGAGTCAAAAAAACAACCGGTTTGCCGTGAGCCTCTCCCTCTCACGGCAAACCGGTTTTGGCTCTCGCCGAATTACAACATGCGAGAGCCATGCCAAAGCTTCCATTTTTTCTGAAATCGCCGGAACATCAATAAATCCAGCGGCTTTCGTCGAAATCACCTGTGAATCAACTCTGCCTACGTTCGATGCACCCCGCGCATCGGCTAGGCAATCGATGCTGAAACGCGCACCAAGCCGGGTCGGCCCTGGTCTGCTTCCACGGTAATTTCCCGATCCACAAACCGACGAATGATCTGCACGTTGGTGAGCAAATGCTGCGTCACTTCACTCACCCGGAAGGCACTGGCCCCCCCGGTTGAAAAGGCCAACGGCAGCACCAGTTGATCCGCCGCGTGGGGGTCTACCGCCGCCCCGCTGTTGAAGAACACCTCGGCCACACTCATCAGGTCATCGGCCACCTGTTCCGCCGGTTTGCCTTTCTCACCCAATCCGATGAACATCGGTGGTACGGTGCATTGCCGGAAGCAAATGCCTGCCACCACGGCCGGGCCGTTGTTCCAAGAGTGGGTGACGATGTCCGACTCCACCCCCAAGGCACTCAGCTTCACCTTGATTCTGCGGGCCAAAGTCTTGGTCACGCTTTCAGGCAACCCGGCGTTACCCACGAAGCCCGTGGCCGTGGTGAGGGCACGATCGCCCACGGCATGCACGTTGGAGAGCGACTTCACCGCTGGAATCTTCACCACGATCTCGCCGCCACCGCGTGGGTAGAAGCCATGTCGGGTGAGACTCAGTTCCACCGGCAGGCCGATCAGCTTCATCCACCCGGCCCAAGTGGTTTGCAGGTAGTCAAAGCATGGGGCCGCCATCACATGAGTTCCGCCAGTAATGGTGACTGTTGAATCGGTTTCGCCCCGCAACGCCAACGGCAGGTACACCGTGTGCAGCACCAAGGCCGTGGCCCCAGCCGTACCCACGCTGAACGTGTAATTCCCGCCCTTCACTGCCCCCGGTTCAAACACCACCACGCTGGAGCCGATCTGCCCGCCCTTGTACTGGCCCCCGCTGATCGCGGCGGCAGCCTTCACGCACGCCAGGTGTTGAGCGCGCAGGCCGGGGTTCTTCCGATTGGCCCGGATGTTGATGATCTTGACCGTGCGCTTGGTGAGGATGGCCAACGCCAAGGCACTGCGCAGCATCTGCCCGCCGCCTTCACCCTCCGATCCGTCGATTTCTACAAACATCGCCAAACTCCGTTCTTTTTGGCTCGGCCGGTGGTGCAACCACTTTCTATCGTGGAATGAACAACCACCTCGCCCCGTTTACGGGGAGAGGTCGCTTCGTGCGTTAGCACGAAGCGGGTGAGGGGTCTTGTTTCGAAGAATCCCCTCACCCGGCCTTCGGCCACCCTCTCCCCGTAAACGGGGCGAGGGGATGAAAACAAACCCACACCCAGAAAATCTGGCTACGCCCTCTGCATGAGCCTAGCCCTTACAATCAGATACAAAAGCTGTTAGCGTCTCGTACCAGCTCAACCATTCAATGAGCCGTGAAGCATGAAACAAGTTCGCACCGGATTCACGCTCATCGAACTTTTGGTGGTGATTGCCATCATCGCCATACTGATTGGTCTGCTGCTCCCAGCGGTGCAGAGGGTGCGGGAAGCGGCTGCACGCATGAGTTGCAGCAACAACCTCAAGCAACAGATCGTTGGCCTGCACAATTATCACTCGGTGTACGATCGCTTCCCCCCAGCTTTTTCAAGTAACTCCAACACGTACCCGGATTACTTCAGCGCTCAGTGGTCGTGGTGTTCCTACCTGCTGCCGTATGTGGAGCAGGAGAATCTTTATCGTCAGCTCAATGTGGCGGAGAACACCCGCCCGGGCAAATCAGGTATCGACACCACCGGCTACGAGAGTTTGCTACCCAGTCAACTTCCAAACAACTTGGGGCAGTTACGGTTGAACATCTTCCGGTGCCCGTCCGATACGGGGCCGGATACCAACCCCATTCGGAACAACTTGGGCATGTCGAACTACCGGGCCGTGGCCGGGCCGTACACCTATCCGGGCATCACGTTCAATCTCGATTTCGGTGGCGTGTTCTATCAGAACAGCAAGACGCGGATCACCGATATTACCGACGGATCGAGTCAAACCCTGGCCTTGGGCGAATGCCGCTTCGACCCCAGCACCGGCAAGATCGCGTGCATCTGGGTGGCACTCAGCGGTTGGGTATCGCCGGGTTCAAGCAGTGGGGTCGTCCGTATCTCTGATGTGATGTGGTGGGTGGACGAAGACACGGCGAAGGTGAACGGCCCTGCCCCGCAGGCCTTCAGTAGCAGGCACAACGGCGGGGCACAGTTTGGCTTCTGCGATGGTTCTGTTCGATTCTTCCGTGATAACACCGACCCAAATACGATGCGGTACCTCGCCGGCCGCAACGATGGCGTCGTGGTACCGATGGACTTTTAGTCATCCAGCAGTGACTGTTGAATGATCAGCGGGCCGGACTGGTTTCATGGGAATGAGTAGAATAAAGATGTCGTACGGAAGTTTTGAAACATCATCCCTCCCGGAGTTTCGCCCATGATTTACGAAGTCGCTGGTGATCTACTTCTGACGAAATGTCAGGCTGTCGCCCACGGAGTCGCCCCGAACGATCACTTCGACAGTGGACTAGCGCTGGCCCTGCGGGAACGGTGGCCTGCGATGGCCAAGGACTTCCGCCACTATGCTCACCAGTCGCATCCCAAGCCGGGAGAGCTTTGGATGTGGGGCAACGTCGGTGGAGTTCGAATTTTCAATCTGCTCACGCAGGAAGGTGAGCACGGTCACGGCGCGAAACCCGGTCGAGCAACACTTGCCAACGTCAACCACTGCCTGCGACGACTTCGACATGAACTGGAGAAGGAAGGTGTGAAGAGTCTGGCCATGCCGAAACTTGCGACCGGTCTTGGTGGACTGGAGTGGGCGGATGTGCATGCACTCATCGTCCAACACCTGGGGGATCTGCAAATTCCGATCTACTTGTACACCACGTACCACAAGGATCAACAGGCAGTCGAACCCGCTGTCTAGTTCGTCCGTGTCGCCGTCGTGAACCGAAAAGTTGCACAGGTTTGAAGTCAGGAGCGGCAAACTGAACAATGTCCTGATCGGCAGTGTCACGAAACCATGAATCGACGACTGCGGCACTGGCTT
>JBBRME010000097.1:0-15852 GCA_038230995.1 Gemmatales bacterium | reverse complement strand
TTTCGTCCGGCTGCGGTGCAGGCCACGTTGTTCGGCTATCCGAACACCAGCGGTATGGGGGCGATGGACTACCGCATCACCGATGCCGTGTCCGACCCGCCGGGTGCCACCGAGCATCTCTATGGTGAAGCACTGCTGCGCCTGCCCGAAGTGCCATGGGTGTATCAGCCACCCAAGGATGCACCGGAAGTAACCCCGTTACCGGCAGCTCAACGTCGGCAGTTTACCTTCGGTTGCCTCAACAACTCGGCCAAGATTTCCGATGCCTGCCTGGATGCTTGGTCGAAGTTGATTCAATCGACACCCGGCTCACGCATCATCGTCATGGCCGGGCAATCTCAAGCGGGTACCAAGCGATTAGCTGACCGCTTCGTGAAAGCCGGCATCCTACGGGAACGAGTGCAGATGCTGAACCGGCTGCAACGCGGGAAATATTATGAGGCGTATTCGGAGTTCGACATCGCCCTCGATCCGTTCCCGTACAACGGCGGCGTGACGACATGCGATGCCCTGTTCATGGGCATCCCCGTGATGGGCGTGGCGGGCAATAGCTACGTTTCTCGACAGGGCGTGATGCTGATGGACAAGCTGGGCCTGGGCGACTTCCACGTGAGTTCCCCGGCGGATTTGCCAGCCTTGGGCAAGCACTGGATGAACCGTCGGGCCGAGCTGGCGGAGATTCGCGCTGGGTTGCGACAACGGCTTGTCGCATCGCCCATCTGCGATGCGGTGGGGTACGTCCGCAACCTGGAGTCCGCACTGCGAGGTGAGTGGACAAAACTGCTTGATCGCAATCAGGAGATTTAACCACAGAGACGCAGAGACACAGAGCAAACACGGAACCAAAATATTGATTCTTCTCTGTGGCTCCGTGTCTCTGTGGTGAAGTCTTTCTGTCTGCTCTCGTCCCTCATGTTCCTCTGCCGTGAATGAATTCATTTAGAAGTACACAGTCCCGTTCTTGCCTTTGGTACACTTGTACAGAGCCTATTTCACAGCCTTGATTTGACGCGATCGTGGTTGGTTTGTGATGATGGGAGTTCCTCGACAGGATGTCGTTGTGGCTGCGAATCGCAGAGAGCAACACCTGCTGGAAGCAATGAGTGTTCGTGTCCAGCCGTTGCTGCCTTCCCACCCGTCTCGGCCCAACGGCGGACGTCCTCGTGTGGACGATTTTCGTTGTTTCGAAGGGATCGTCTGCCAACTCCGCAACGCCATCCGTTGGAACGACATGCCAGCGGAGTATCCCTCGGACGGCACCTGTTGGCATCGCTTCGGTGCTTGCAGCCGAGCGGGGGTGTGATAGCGGATTCATGCGGTCGTCGTGGAGTTGCAGTCAGCGGGTCTGTTGGATGCGACCTTCATGGAGGCGTGAAAAGGGTGAGTGCATTGGAGCCACGATATGTGGGGTCGGGAACAAGATCGAGGTGCTGACCGATGGCACCCCGCTAGCAGTGTTGGTTTTAGGTCGGAGTGCCGGGTGAATCGTCGCAACTCGTATGGTTGACTGAAGCGTCAGCTCAAGCGTCGGTGGAAGGTGGAACGAGCCAACGCTTGGCTGCACAGCTACCGTCGGGCGATGACGCGGTATGAGAAGTCGATCCATTAGTACAAAGTATTTGTCTCACTCGCATGTGATTTATTGTTGTGGGCAAGCACGCGAGAGAGTAGGTTGTGAAATAGGCTGTGCGATATTTTGTAATTTGCTCCAGGCTAGTCGCGTCGGATTTCAGAAGTTTGGTTGTAGGCACGTTAACAACTCAAGGACATACGATGACAATCACGAAGCGTGAATGGATAGCTTGGAGCTTTTCCGTCGCCACACTTCACTTCTATGTCGTAGCGTGTGGCCTTCCGGCCGTCGACAATGGGTATCAAGGATCACCAGGACCGTTTTCGGGTGGTGGTGGGGGTATCCAGCGGGGGATCTTTGCCCTGCTTTTTGGTTGGATTGATCTCATCAAGGTTAAATCAGGTGTCACCTGGCAGCAACAAGTGTCACTTCACGCTTGGTTGGCCAACCCTTTGGGTCTCGTCGGACTGATCCTACTCGGCTTTCGACTCTCCGCTCCTGCAGCCGTTGCGAGTTTCCTAGCACTCGCGTTGGGCATCTGGTATTTGATCTATCCAAATGGCACACCTCTCGTCGGAGCCTACATTTGGGTCGCGAGCATGGCTGTGTTACTAACAGGCGCCATTGTCGTTATGATCGTGGGCTTATTATCGAAAAGAATGACCCTTTAGGTTTCATTTCGGCAGAAGTGCAAATTCATCTGTTTCTCAAGTAGTTCTCACACTGGGATCCTCGATGCCATTCTTTCACAAGCTGTTCCGGACCAAACCGAACAGCGGGGGTATCGAAGGTCATGGGCATTTAGCACGTACGGTGGGGCTATTTTCGCTCACGATGCTCGGGGTCGGCTCCACCATCGGCACCGGGATTTTCTTTACCTTGGCCGAGGCAGTACCTAAGGCTGGGCCAGCGGTGTTGATCTCATTCCTGCTTGCCGGGTTTACTGCGGCACTCACGGCGTTGTGTTACGCCGAGTTGTCGTCAAACGTTCACGCTTCAGGCTCGGCCTACTCGTTTGCGTACGCTACTGTTGGCGAATTGGCTGCATACATCGTCGGCGCGTGCTTGATTCTCGAATGGGGACTGGCAGGCAGCGCTGTCGCTATCGGATGGTCAGAGTATTTGAACAGTTTCCTGAAGAACGCGTTGGACTTCGAAATTCCGGAACAACTGCGCTCGCCGATGTTCGTCAACGGTGAAGCTGGGTTAGAAGTCTACGCCGGGCGAATCAACCTGCCGCCGATTTTTCTCGTTGCACTCTGTTGTTTTGTACTTTTGCGCGGGGGGAAGGAATCGACAAGTATCAACTCGATCATGGTCATCATCAAACTCGCGGTGCTCGCCTTTTTCGCGGTAATCGCTTTCAGTGGCTTTAACTCGAATCACTTCACTCCCTTTTTCACAGATTCTGGGATGACCGGAGTCTCGGCTGCAGCGGGCACGGTTTTTTTCTCGTTCATCGGTCTTGATGCAGTTGCGACCGCCGGTGCCGAAGCGAAAAACCCTCATCGCGCAGTGCCGTTGGGCATCCTTATGGCATTGGTCATCGTGATCGTAGCGTACTTTCTCGTCGCACTCGCTGGTATTGGAGCACAGGAGGCAGCGGAGTTCAAAGGTCAAAAAGCCGGCCTCGCGGTCATATTGCAAAACGTCAGCGGCAAGGTATGGCCTGCGATCATCCTGTCGGCGGGGGCGGTGATCTCAGTGTTCAGTGTCACGCTCATCAGCATTTATGGGCAGACTCGCATTCTGTACGCCATCGGCCACGATGGCCTGATCCCGGCGACATTCAGCTCCATCAATCCGCGCAGGCATACGCCGGTAAAGAACATCCTCATCGTCTCTACGGTGATCGCACTGATCGCTGGCTTTGTCGATGCGGGCTACCTGTGGGACATGGTCAGCCTCGGCACACTCGTCGCGTTCGCGGTGGTGTCGATTGCGGTTCCGGTACTGCGTGCGAAGGGGATGAGTGACCCGAAGGGTTTCCGTGTGCCTTTCGGTCCTTACTTGATTCCAATTCTGAGCGTGCTCGCCTGTATCTACCTGATCAAAGACTTATCTGGGATCACATTTCGAGTTTTCGGTGGCTGGATGGCTTTCGCGCTGGCCGGTTACTTCCTGTACGGCCGACGCAAGTCGCGACTGAACTGAACATCTGAGCGACAAGCACGATTGGCACAAAGTTAAGTCGATTTCGCCTTCTTTTTCAGCATTGTTTGCAGTTCCTGGCGTGGTTTGTTCAACAAGTCGCAGTTATTGAACATACGCTTGTTCATCATTTTCCCCAATCAATTCGTACGGAGCGGGTTCGATCTGGGGTCAGTGATTCGACGCCAAAATCTCAATCCTCACCATGTTGACAAAAAGAGTCATGTACAGGCGGGGCGATGCCGATACAATCGCGTTGGTGGTCTAGCGGAGTGGGTTTTCATGCTGGTTCGGCGTGTGCTGTATGGAGTCCTGGCGGTGTACCTGCTCGTTGCAGCGGTGTGGGTGCTGGCCTCCGGGGTAGTGCGGAACGACGCCTCGCAGATCGAAATCCTGCACGTGGCCTGCGACCCCACGCGTGAACTGTGGCGAGAATTGAACGCCGAGTTCCTCAAGCGGTATCAGTCGAACAACGGCGTGCCAGTGACCATCCGGATGAGCCACGGCGGGTCGAGCAGTCAGGCTCGGGCGGTGGTGGATAGCCTGGATGCGGACTTCGTGAGCCTGGCCATGTTCCCCGATACCGATGCCATCCGCAAGGCACGGCGCATGGACGACGGCTGGGTGAAGAAGCTGCCGAACAACAGCCTGCCGTACACCTCCACGATGGTGATGGTGGTTCGCAAGGGGAACCCGAAGCAGATCCACGAATGGGCCGACTTGAAACGGCAGGACGTGGAGATCATCACGCCCAACCCCAAGACCTCCGGCAACGGCAAGTGGAGCTTTCTGGCCCTGTACGGCAGCGTAACCCAAGCCGGTGGAACGGACGTAGAAGCCGAGGCGTTCCTGCTGGATGTGTTCCGTCGGGTGCCGGTGCTGGATACGTCGGCACGAGCCGCCACCATGACCTTCGCGCAGAAGAACATTGGCGATGTTCATATCACGTGGGAGAACGAAGCCCACTTGGAAGTGGCCGAGGCCAAGGGTGCACTGGAGATCATTTACCCGAAGACCAGCATCCTCGCCGAACCGCACGTGGCCGTGGTGGATAGCGTGGTGAAGCAGAAGGGCACCACAGCGGTGATGGAGGCGTACACCAAGTTCTTGTACACCCGCGAAGCACAAGAGATCATCGCCCGGCATCACCATCGACCAATCGACCCGGAAGTGATTGCCACCTCGAAGGACCGCTACCCGAAGATGACCTTTTTTACAGTGCGTGACTTGGCCCCATCGTGGAACGACATCAACACCCGCTTCTTTGCGGAAGGGGCCATGTTCGACCGCCTGTTTACCAACGCGAGGCGGCAATGAGTTCCCCCGCACGGGTGCTGCCGGGCTTCAAGCTTGGCCTGAGTACCACGGTCACCTATTTGCTGTTGCTCGTGTTGATTCCGCTGGGCATGGCCGTGTGGAAGGCCACGGACTTGTCGTGGAGTGAGTTCGTTGCAGCGGTGTGGAACGAACGGGCCATCGCGGCATACAAGCTCACCTTCACGGCGGCATTCCTTTCGGCGGCCATCAACGTAGTGCTGGGCGTGATCGTGGCGTGGACGCTGGTGCGGTACCGGTTCCCCGGTCGCAAGCTGTTCGATGCCTTGGTGGATGTTCCATTCGCGCTACCCACCGCCGTGGCGGGGCTGGTGTATGCCACCCTGTATGTGCCCAACGGTTGGCTGGGGCAGTTCCTGGTGCCGTTGGGTTTTAGCGGGGCGTACACACCGGCAGGCATCGTGTTGGTGCTGATCTTCACCGGGTTTCCGTTCGTGGTGCGGGCTGTGCAACCGGTGTTGGAAGAGATCGACCAGGATACTGAACAAGCTGCCGCGACGTTGGGGGCCAGCCGCTGGGATGTGGTGCGCCGGGTGATCCTGCCGCAGTTGCTGCCCCCGGCGCTCACCGGTTTCACGTTGGCCTTCGCGCGATCCATCGGCGAGTACGGCTCGGTGATCTTCATCAGCGCGAACAAGCCGTTTGAATCCGAGATCGCCCCGGTGCTCATCGTCACTCGGCTCGAAGCGTTTGCCTACCGTGAAGCCGCCGCGATTGCCTCGGTGTTACTGGCCACGTCGTTCATCATCTTGATCGTCATCAATCGCATCGAACAGTGGAGCCAGCCGGGCAATGCACCCGTGAAGTTGAAGCTCTTTCAGCGTGTGGCCGAGTGGCTCGATGTTCCGTTCGGCTGGGTGGCCGAGCGCATCCCGTTCTCGTTCAGTCAATGGGTGTCTCGACAGATGCCGAAGGTGCTCATTGCCTTCACCGTGGTACTGCTCACCATCCTGATTGTGATTCCCGTGGTGAATGTGTTTGCCCAAGCCTTTGCCCCCGGTGTGGTGGCGTACTGGCACAGCCTCGTGGATGACGCCGACACCCGGCACAGCATCTTCCTCACCGCGATGATTGCCCCGCTGGCCGTGGCCATGAATACGCTCTTCGGCATCGCCGCCGCGTACACCATTGCCCGGTTCAAATTCCGTGGGCGAGGCTTGCTCACCACGTTGATCGACCTGCCGTTTAGCGTCAGCCCCATCGTGGCAGGATTGGTGTTCGTGTTACTCTTCGGCCTGAGTACGCCCTTGGGTGCCTGGCTGAAGGATCATGGTTACCAGATCCTGTTTGCTCCGCCGGGGTTGGTACTGGTGACGGCGTTTGTGACCTTCCCGTTCGTGGCCCGTGAGTTGATCCCCGTGCTGGAGGCCAACGGGCCGGAGGAAGAAATTGCCGCCCGCAGCCTTGGGGCCAATGCCTGGCAGATGTTCACGCGGATCACACTGCCGAACATCAAGTGGGGGTTGATCTACGGGGTGCTGTTGTGCAACGCCCGGGCCATGGGCGAGTTCGGGGCCATCTATGTGGTCAGCGGACGCATCAGCGGCAAGACCGACACCATGCCCCTGCGCGTGGAGAAACTATTCCAGGAATACAACCAGCCCGCGGCCTTCGCCCTCGCCAGCGTGCTGACCATGCTGGCCCTGATTACCCTGGTGCTGAAGGTGAGCGTGGAGGGGAGACTACGGGAAGGGAAGAAGGCGGAGCCGGTGGGGTGATAGAATGCGTTCGTTGGCTCAACGGAGCGGATCATGATTTCGCACTTCAGCGTGAAGAACTACAAGTGTCTAGCGGATGTTTCGCTTCCGCTGACGAAATTGCACGTCATCATCGGCCAGAACGACACGGGCAAGACGAGCCTGTTCGAGGCGATTCAGGCATTTAGTTGGGGAATTGATCCACGAAGAAACAGCAGCCCTTATGAAGTCCTTAACCGTTATCGACTACACCATGATTTTGATGTAGATACCTACCGCACGCAGCAAAGCAAACAACCAATTCAGTTCTCCGCCACTCTGAACGACGGCGTTAAAAATGTAATTTTGTCAAATCGAGTAGAGTCTGATCATGCTATACCGATACTTGTTCATAATTATAAGTTTAGTCCGTCAGGTATGAAATACCCTACTGCGGTGGCTAGCTCTACTGATTTTCAATATTCTGAAGACGGATTTGGCTTGGCTACATACTTGGATTCTCTCCAAAAGTATTCCCCTAGAAAATTCATTGCGTTGGGAGAGTCATTTGCAAAGTATTTCCCCCAGTTCTCTGAACTAGTACTAAAACCGACTTCATCTTTCATCCGTCCGCCATACATCAGCAGTTCAGAAGGTGCGAATGTAGGCATCGAAGTTGTTTTTATGACGACAAAAGGAAATCTCCCATTACGCTCGCTTTCTGATGGTGCAGTACTATTACTTGCATTCTTAGCATTGACATTCAGTCCAAAACCGCCCGATGTCATACTTATAGAAGAGCCTGAAAACGGTCTTCATCCACAGCGGCTCATTGAAGTCGCCAAGCTGCTGCGTGAGTTCACCGAGCGGGAGCAAAACGCCCCGCAGATTATCCTGACCACGCACTCGCCGTTGCTCCTGAGTGAGTTTCAACCGGAAGAAGTCACTCTCATGCGGCGGATGGAAGACGGCAGTGCTAAGGCGTACCCATTGCGGAACGCCAAGCATATTCATGAACGCATGAAGGACAAATCCCAACTTGGTGAGCTTTGGTATTATCTTTCGGAGGATGAGCTACTCCTATGAGTCCACCCATAGTCATAGAAATCGTCTGCGAAGGCCCGACAGACTTCGAAGTCCTACGGGCTATGCTACTTAACTATTGTCAGGTTCCAGCAGATTCAAAGTTCCTCTATAAACAAGTCAGAACGTTACTTGGAAAACGTCTATGGGACAAAGTCGAGATGGCTCGGTTTCAAGCAACAGTCAGCAAATACTCAGCATGTATTTTCGTACTGGACACTGATGGAAACACAAAACTGTTGAACGACATGATCCGCGGCCGAGATGTTCGATCAGGCTTGCCGATGCCCGTTGGAGTGGCCCACCCATGCATCGAAGCGTGGCTGCTTGTTGATGCTACGGCCATCAAACGTGGACTGGATTTGATTCAACGCCCTGTTGTTCCATCAGAACCGGAATCGATTGCCACCGCAGATGAAGCCAAATCTCAGTTGGCATCGTACTCCACTCAGAAGGTCAAGGAGCTGGCTGTCACACAAAAAGCAGCTATTGCCATGTACATCAACTGGTCATCAGTTGTACAAATCTGTCCATCGTTTACCGCATTCGATGAGGAACTCACGATCCATGTAAGTCCGTTGTTTGCGATACCATCAAGTCCTGCACCATCAGCCGATGACACAGCACCATAGCCTTTACATCTCACACACGCTGAGCACCCGACCGCCCGCCTTCCTTGCGTTGCGTCAGCAGAACGGGTGGTGCGCGGATGGTGCGCGATTCAATCGCAGTTAAGACGGAGGTTCATCTTGCTCGCTCACCAAGAGCCACAGCCTTCGCCGTGGCTAGCGTGATTTCGTATCTTCACCGTGAAACGATTTCCTCCTTCAAGAACTCCCATGACTCCCCTCCAATCCATTGCTGCTGCCGGAACCAAACTCTGGCTCGACTCGGTCGATCCACAAGAAATCGCCACCAATCGGGCCTTCGGGGCCACTGGGGCGACTTCCAATCCGATCATCATTTCGGACTTGTTGAAAACGGGTCGCTTCGATGCCGACATCAAAGAGTTGGCAGGCAAAGGCCACTCCGATGAAGAGATCGCCTGGGCCATGACCGACAAACTGGTGCAGGCCGCGCAAGATGTGTTCCTACCCGTGTGGGAAAGCACCAAGTGCGACGACGGCTGGGTAAGCTTTGAACTCGATCCGCTGCTGGAAGATCCGGCCCGCAACCTGAGCGCGGCAGACAAAGCCAAGAGCTACATTGAACTCGGCAAGAAGTGGAGTGCCGGGCACAAGAACCGCATGATCAAGGTGCCCGCCACCGATGGCGGTCTGCTGTGTCTCGAAGAACTTGTGGCCCACGGCGTGGCCCTGAACGTGACGTTGATCTTTAGCGAACGGCAGTACCTCGCCGCCCGCGAGGCGTGCTATCGCGGTGCCCAACGACGTACCGACAAGGATAAAGTGAAGACGGTGTACAGCATCTTCGTTAGCCGGGTGGACGTGTACACCGACAAAGAACTGCCGAGCCTGCTGCCTACCACACAGGGTCAGGTGGGCATCGTGAATGCCAAGCGCATCTGGGCGATGAACCGCGACTTCTGGGCGGGCAAAGGCTTCGCACTGAAGCAGGAAATGATCTTCGCCAGCACTGGCACAAAGAAGAAAGAAGACGCCCCGTGGAAGTACGTTGAAGCCTTCGCCGGTAGCGACATCCAGACGAACCCGCCCGCCACAAACAAGGCGGTACAGGATTCCGGTCGCACCTTCACCAGTCACATCGCCGAGATGCCGAGCGCGGAGATCCTCGCCGATATCGACGCGAAGGTGGACGTGAAGAAGATGGAAGAAACCCTGATGCGTGAAGGCATCGCCAAGTTTGCCGACCCGCACAAGGCACTGTTGCAGTTAATCGGCACGAAGCGGTAAGCAAG
The DNA here is from genome assembly GCA_038230995.1 of Gemmatales bacterium. Taxonomy (GTDB): domain Bacteria; phylum Planctomycetota; class Planctomycetia; order Gemmatales; family Gemmataceae; genus JALHQU01. The sequence goes on along the minus strand of JBBRME010000097.1, from coordinate 6,155 downwards.
ATCGACGCACACGACCCTTGCGTGGTGTGCGTTACTCCTCATCCTCCGGCGTTGCTTCCTTGAACGGGTATTTCTCGCGGAACTTCTCGTAGCGGGTGGTCATCAGGATCGTCTTCAAATCCGGGTCGGCGTAGAACTGTTCGGCTTTCATCTCACCGCTACGGATTTCGTCGGTCATGCGGTTGATGACATCATCTCGCTGGCTGGACGCTGCCAGCGTATACACCACGTCAATGGCATTCATGTTCTGCTCCACGGCATACTCGTGGGCTTCTTCTGCTTTCCCGGCTTTTACCAGCAGGCGGATGTATTTCTTCCGCGCTGCATCGGCCTTCCAACGTCCGTAGGTTTCGCCGGTGTCGAGGTCGTTGAGGTATTTCTTTTGGGATGTTGCGGCCTGTTGGAAATCCTTTTTGAATTCATGGCCCAGGGCAAGGTATTTGTTGGTTTCGATGTCGTTCGGGTACGCCTTGGCGTGGCGACCGGCCACCTCCAGGAGTGCTGTACCTTCTTTCTGGTCTTCAAGTTCCTCAAAGATTGATGTGAGATAGGTGTTGCCAGACTTCTTCTGCATGTCGTCATAAATGGCACCAACTTTGCCGAGTTTCACGCCTATTCGAATGCGGAACTCGCGGAGTTCGTAGTTCGAGCTGACTTCATCTTCGTCCTCGCTCTCCAGGTACACAGTGGGCAGCTTCGTCACGGTCGCCAGGAACTTCTCGGCTCCGGTGTAATCCTTTTTGAACCAACTCTGCTTGGCGCGGAAGTAGTTCAACCACGGGTCGTTCGGGTGGCCTTTGGCATGCGCCTCCAGAATCATCCCGAGTTCTTTGCGTGCGAGTTCTATCTCTTTTTCGTCCAGCTTTTTCGGTGCATAGCGGTATGGCTTCTCGTCGGCTCGGAATGCGATCTGTCGGGCAAGTATCGGAAAACCATCGCTCTTCTCGTCGAGATACGGGCTTATCAACTTGTACAGAGTCAGTGGTTCCTTCGATGTGTTGGCTGCGATGACGATGTCGCGGATGAGCTGATTGCGTTCCTGATCATTCATCGGCTTGACCCACTGAACCAGCAACGGTTGCAGTTCCTCCCAGCGTTTGTTCGTTACTAACGCCGTGATGAAGTTGCGGCGGGCCTGGGCATCTTTCGGGCGGATGCGGTTGTATTCACGAGCGACGGCCAAGCGGAACTCGTCGTCTTCGGGTTTGGCGTAATCCTGATTCAACTTGTACAGGATAGTGTCCGGCTTGGGGTACTTGGCGAAGCGAGTCAGGAACTTCTCGTAGTTGCCCTTGGATGTGGTCTTCTTGTACGCACTCAGAGCTGGATAGTGCCCGGGGTCTCGATCCAGTGCCTGAGTGAGCACTTTCTCTGCGTCGTCCAGTCGAGCCAACCCGATGTGTGCAAGCCCCTGCGTGGTTAGCAACTCAACATCATTGTCTAACAGCGTCGCCAGTTTTTGCGAGAGGGCCAAGCCGTTGAGGTATTCCGCATTGCGAGTCAGCGCTTCAGCTTGCAGCAGTTGCAGCCCCAAGTTGCCCGGCTGGAGTTTGAGCAAATGATCCAAGACCTCCAGCGCCGGTCGCGGCTTGCTTTCATTCAGTAACCGGCGGACTTCGGCGTGCTGAAACAGAATTGCAAAATTACCCGTCGGGGCCAATCTCCCAGCCTCTGCCATCGTGGAGTTCACTTGATAAGGGTAAAGATCTTCGGATTGCAAAGCCATGCTGCGGATGCCTAACAGGTTGCCGTATTCATCAGCCCGTGGTAGTAGCTTTTCGGACTTTAAGATTTCGTAGGCAATCAACAATGATCCGCTGTTGCCATAGGTCAGAGATTCCCAATCGATGAGTTGATACGCGTTGTCGAACTGATCGAGATACCAGCAGACCAGTTCCGTCCGGCCGGACTTTGCCATGGTGTGTCGGGCAATGATCCTTACGACTGAACTTGATTTGTCACTTTCGATGCGAATGAGCTTCGTTTTCTCGAGATCCCACTGCCGCCACTCTGCCTGCGAGTAAGCAATCACAGCATCGGCAAAGAGGCTATAGTCAGCAGGTACAAGCTTTTTTGGCAGTGAGTTATTCCCGATCAACTCGGCTTCCGCTGCCATGCGACTCGCGTTGTAACTGCTGAACTCTTTGCGGTCTTTCACATCTTCGAGGAACTTGTTGAACCACTTGTTTGCGTCCTTGACTGTACGTTCCTCGGCGGTGATGCCGTCAAACATACTTCGCATGGATTGGTATAACGTGGCACTCGGGTCGGGCGTTGCAGCACGCGCATCCACCTGACGGGACTTCCTCGACGGGTTTTCGTATTCGAAGGCCCTGACTCGGCTTCTCGAAGCCTCAAGGTCATCGTTCTGTTTGACCAGAGCAAAGATCAACCCAATCGTGATGACTAAGCCAAAGATGGCCAACATGATCGAGAAGATACGCCAACCACTCGACGGTGCTCGATCCGGTACGCGGTCGCGGTCGTATGTTCGCCGACGGCTTGCTGCTGTGGATTCATCAAGTGGACGACGCTTCTCTGAGGATCGTGATTCATCATTGGGTTCTGTTTGGCGATCGACTCGTCGAGCCATCGGCGGCGGTGCAGGCTGATCTTGATCCTCGTCGGCCATCTTGCCAGTCTCCATTTGGAGTGTGCGTTTGATTTTCCAAGCCACCCATTCATCAGTCTAACATGCTAGACATACCGGCAAAGCCAGGCACAACCTCTTAAGTGCGATATTTCCACTGTTGAGTGAGCGGCAGACCTGTCGTAACATATTCCTGCCTACAGGGTGCTTGACATGGCGTTCGATCTTCGCTGTCCCGGTTGTCGGGCTAAACTTCGATTCGATGAGCCGCCACCCAAAGGCGAGATCATCGAATGCGGCAAATGCGAGAAGAGCTTCCCCAGCCCGACGCGCGGTGCTTACACCGAAACCAAAGACTCCGCCAAAGCCTCCACCGGCAAGAGCGTAGCCACGGGCACCAAGCCCAAGCCCCAGGCTGCAGAGCCGCCGAAGCCCAAAGCCTACATCACAAAGGAACGGGTTCACTTCAACCCGCTGATTCTGCTGGCCATCGTCGGTAGCTTGATGTTGATGCTGATCCTTGGTTTGTTTCTGCCGTGGATCTTCTTCATTGCCAGTGCCGCACAAACTCAGTCGATTGTTGCCAGCATCCCGGAGAACTATAACGCCATCCGGGGTGTGAACGTCAAGGCGATGCGGAACGTACCGAAAGTGCGCTCCGAGCAAGACAAGTACTTCGACGCTTCCTCGTATGCCATCTTCGCTGATGTGAACGGCAAGCTGGGCATCACCAATGAAACCAACTTGATCTACTACGTTGTAGCACGTGATGCCAACACCGCCGCCCCGGTGCTGCACTACTACTTGTACAAGAAGAGCTTTGACATGAGCCAGATCGGCAATGGCGAAGCAACTGACATTCAGCTTGGCGGTAAGGGAGCGGTGATTAGAGCCTTGAACAACCGGCTGGTGGTCGTCGCTGAAAACAGCAAGAACATCGGTGGCTTCAGCTCTACGGCGAAAACGATCCTCGGTAAAGTTGGTTCTAGCTATCAGAACCCGGGCAAAGAAAACACCATGACGGCCACCGGCGAAGCAGGCCGGCTCTGCACCCGTGGGCAAGTGTGGGCCATCTACCGTGAAGTGGGGTCATTGAAGGGTTACCTCGGTGGGCACGCGGACCTTGTGAAAGAAGACGCACCGATGGCGGAAATCCGCAAGGCGATGACACAGACGAAAGTGTTCGCCACGTGGACCTCGTTCGGTGGGGCGGGTGTGCGATTTGGTGCAGCCATGGAAATTGGCTCGAAGGACGATGCCAAGGCGTTGGTCAAGAGCATGAAAGCCGGGGAACTTGGCAAAGCAGACGATTCGTTCATCCCGAACCAGACTCGCGGGCTTTTGCCGTACATCGACCCGAAACAGAACGGGGCCTTCATGCAATACCTGGAATACAAGAGTTCCGAGAGTTGCGCCTACATCGTCACCACCATTGAAAACCCGGATAAAGCCAAGCAGACAATGGATGGCTTCAACAGTTCAGCCCGCGCGATCGGCGGTGGCCAGACCAACGGCCCCGGCTTCGCAGGCCCACCCGGAATGGGTGGCGGCCCACCTCGATGACCCTTTACCGACGTTGGCCGATGTGGCGGCGGTGGTTCGGTCAACGTTCCGAGAAGTACGCGGCCCGGTACCTGCGAAAGCTCGGCTGGCGGATTCTCGGGGCGAACCTTGTTGCCGGTGGTCACGAGCTGGATGTGCTGGCCCTCGATGGCAAGGTGATCGTCTTCGTGGAAGTGCGAAGTGTTACTGGTGATGATCCACAAGTGGCTGCACTAACCGTCGACTTGGCCAAGCAACGCAAACTCTCGGATGGTGCCTTGGGCTTCATGTCTCGTCGCCGTTTATTGAACCACCCGTATCGCTTCGATGTCATTGCCTTGGCTTGGCCCGATGGTGCCAGCCACCCCCAACTCCTCCATCAACGTGCTGCGTTTGAATCCACCCACCGTTGGCAGATGCATTCATGATGCGCTTTGATGAGGTCTGCTACACGATACCGAGTTAGAAATCCAAGGTATATATATAGGAATAACACGACCGTGCAGCAGAACGCTTTTTTCCTCACAGTTAGTCGTGTGGTAAAATGATCAAAAATCGTATTTATTCTGTTATGACTTCGCCACCATCGCGTGTGATCATGGCCCAAAATGCTGTTTCGGCGACAGTCGGTTTAATGATCCTGATACTTCCATCAACCATCGAAACGAGTAGTCCTGCTTCGTGACAAGATTGCAAACGATCCTGTTTGCTGTTTCTAGGATCAGGACGTGAATCAAAAGTAACACCGAGCACGGAAGCCCTAGAAACTGGCGGCGTGCCTGATGTTATTGGCACAACGTCATTCCACGCCGCATCTGCAAATGTCGCACGACGGTCACCGAAAGCCATTCCAAAAACCGGCGCATTCCACTTGCCCCAGTCATAAAAATCATCGTAATAGTTATCACTAACTTTGCGTTTTAAGTATGCGTATCTTTCAGCAAAGCAAATAGTTTCTGATGTCCCATCAGTGAATGCAGCTGTTAGGGACGGCGTGCCAACAAATGCTTTGAGATTTGCAGAGTAACTCGTTATGCAAACTGAATGATTTCGGGTAAAAGCCGAGTCGAGTGTAGTAAGAGTCGGATCGGCAGGGCTGAAAAAGATTTTGCGCCAGCGCCATGTTCGATCTGTCAACAAATACGCTTTGTCGTATTCCAGCGCAGTAAGCTCTCCGTCAATGTACGGCCGAATTGCGAAGAGGGGCGGAATACCTAGGTCTTGGGATGCGAATATAGCATTCGGATCACGACCAGGAGGAAGATCGCCCGAGTTCGTGGATGCGTAATTATGAAGAGCAAGAGTAAGTTGCTTCATCTGATTTGAAGCTTGCAAGCGAGTTGCGGCTTGCCGTACCTTTTGGACTGCTGGCAACAACAGACCTAGGAGAATCGCAAAGATAAAAATTACGACCAGCAACTCGACGAGAGTAAATGCTGTTCTTGCTCCAAATCGAGTCATCATGGGATTCCATTCCAGACTGCGAGTCTGAACCGTATTGATATCAACTAGTTGGGATTAAAGTTTGTAAAAGCCGAAACGCTACCTGCAACTTCATTCCCGCCGTTCACTTTCTTGTATAATGTTGTAATGCCTGTGTAGAGTTGATCAGTATTCGTTGCTGTTTTTTTATCTACGCCACTTGTATTGGTTTTAAAAGTTCCACCGGCAGGATTTGGATCACTCCATGTGCCGACAGGAGTCAATACACCGCCTGCACCCTGTTTGTACCAGACAACCTCGACCCTGGTGGCAACTTCGCCCATGCCCAATGTGTAGGTTCCGTCAGCATACACAAGTGACTGACCAGCAGGTGCACCTGTTTGTACAGGATCTTTGACTCCCCTGACAGTCATGGGATTTGCCGGGGCTTGTGCCTTGACCTCAGTTCCGAGGTATGCAGTTACAAGGCTGACAAGTAACGCAAACACGCCGAAAGAACGGTTCATGATGAAAGCTCCCGATGTAGGTTGTGTGAATGACGATGCAACACATACTACGTTAAGGGGGGGGGGGCTTAGTC
>JBBRME010000096.1:0-15973 GCA_038230995.1 Gemmatales bacterium | reverse complement strand
GTGTACGAAGAAGCGCTTGCGTCGACCGTGGACCTGCAAGCCGAGCAAATCATTGAGCCTTCGGCCTTCTACTTCTTCAAAGCCGTGGCCGAGCACTCGCTCGCTGGCTACGAGAAGAAGAAGAAAGTGGACGCGATGATCAGCATCGTGCGACTCCTCGACGATGTCGTCGATTCGCCCGACCGCTACAAGATGGTCGCTACGCTGATGTACTTCGACATCCAGAACTGGCCGAAGGACGACAAAGACCTCGGCAACATCGGCAAACTGATGGATAATAGCGGTCGTCGCTTGGACTTGGCTCGTGGTGGTAAGGCCACGCAAGACATCCAGAAGAAGATTGTGTTCCGGCTCGATGAGAAGATCAAAGAGTTGGAGAATAAACAAAAAGGCGGCTCTTGAAACGGTGATGGATGCCCGTCCGGCGGTCAGCCGGGACAAGCGGGTGGTCTGAATCCAAGTGGCCCAGCCGGTCAGAGTTCGTTGCCAACAGGGCAGACGACTGACGGTAAAGTGGACCCGAAGAAGCTCAAAGAGTACGCCGAGACTTGGGGTAAACTCCCAGCGGCGGAACGCAAGAAGCTCGAACAAGAGCTCACGAAGGATGCACCAGCGAAGTACAAGCAGATGATCGAAGAGTACTTCAACGGCCTGAACCGCGTGAACGGCTTCGAGAAGAAGTAACGTGGATCCAATTGGTGACACGAGACGGAGGGGCTAACTCCCCTCCGTTTTTTTGTGGGGTTTGACAAGGAATCGAGCCTGCCCGCGTGAGCGGCAGGAGTCTTACAAAAAACACTCCTGCCGCTGACGCGGGCAGGCTCAACGTGTTCAGATCAGTGCAATGCGCAACATCTACTAAGCAATCGTCTGGCTTTTCGCGGTGCGAACTCGCACAATAGCTCTCTCTCCCAGTACACATTGCCCCATCGAGGTCGGCCCCATGCTCCGCGTGTTGCTGTCGAGTTGTTTTCTGCTGGTTGGATCGTCGTTGTTATTAGCTGCCGATGTGACCGACCTCAACGACAAGGTGCTTCGCGGGCAAATCGTGGGCTTCACGAACGACACCCTCAGCGTGAAGGACGACGGCGGGGCTGTCATCAAGGTGCCGCTCAAGTCGCTGGCCACTGTGGACGTGGGGAACAAACTCGCTGTGCTGCCTCTGGCCTACGACGAAGCTGAGTTGACTGATGGGTCGATCCTTCGATTGCAAGACTTCAAAATCCAAGGCAAGAAGATCGTGTTCGATGTGGCGATGACTGTTGAAGGCACCACCAAGCCCATGATGAGCCTACCGACGTCGGCAGTGTTCACGTGGCTGCGGAATGCCCCACAAGGCAATAACCGTAACGACCTCCGCACCATCGTGCTCAAACGTGGCACCCGTGATCTTCTTGTCACACGAGCCAAAGTTGAAGAGCGAGACGTCCTCATCCCTTCCGAGGGCACTGTTCTGCAAGGCAGCGAAGACGGTAGCAAGATTGAGTTCAACAACAACTCCGACGTGAAGACAACGTTACCCATCGCTCGCTTTTCGGCCTTGGTGTTCAATCAAGCCAATCAGGTTGTGGTGCCACCGACCATCGGCAAAGTCATCGACGTTTACGGTAACTCTCTCGTAGCCACCTCGATCACCACAGCGGAAGCAAATGGCCAAATCGCCGTGACCGTGAAGACTGTCGCCGGGGCCGAGTACCAGTACAGCAGCCTAAGCGCAATCTCAAGGTTCGACTTCAGCCAGGGTAACCAGAAGTTCTTGTCGGAACTGGATCCCACGGTGGATGCAGCACCTGTGGCCGATGGCGATTTGAACATGCCGTACCTAAAGAACAAGACGCCCAATGGCGGACTTCGGCTGGGTGGCAAGGCTTACACAAAGGGCGTGTGGGTGGCCTCTGATGTGGCGTTGGTGTACAAGTTGGATGGTGACTACCGTGAGTTCAAGGCCGTATTGGGGATCGATGAAGCCGTGCAAGTGGCCACGGGTACTTTGAAGGTGAGCATCGAAGCGGATGGGAAGAAGTTGTTCGAGCAGACGTTCACCCGCAAGGCGAACAAGTTCGAGACGGTGAACTTGAACGTGAAGGATGCGAAGACGCTGAAGATCAACGTCGAGACGGATGCGTTATTCACCGGGGCTTCGCTGAGCCTGGGTGATGCGAAATTGCAGAAGTAGTTTTTTGAGGCGAACGGCATAACGTCAGTGTGCCGGTGTTTTGAAGTTGAAAAAGAACCGGCACACTCACGTTGTGCCGTTCGCCAGTTACTCACAAAGGCACACACGATGCGATTGTTTACACACTTTTTGCGTTCACCTAAGGTGCTGGCGGCAGGCGCAGTAGCGACGGCCATGGCCATCATTGGCCTGCCAACACAATCGACACAAGCCGAGCCGAGCAAGTTGGTGAAGGACGCGGAAGCGGAGCGAATCAAGACGGTTCAGCTGGTGCGTCCGGCTGTGGCGGCGGTGTGCTTCTACGGTGGACAGGTGTGTGGGTCGGGCGTGGTCATCAGCGAAGATGGTTATTGCCTTACGAACTATCACGTTGTGCAACCGACCGGTGCCGTGATGCAGTGCGGGCTGGACAACGGCCAACTGTACGACACCGTGATTGTGGGGCAGGACAAGATCGGCGACGTGGCTTTGGTGAAACTGTTGCCGAAGAAGGAAGGCGACAAGTTCCCCTTCGTGAAGCTCGGCGACTCGGATGCAGTCAAGGCCGGTGAGTGGTCGATGGCGATGGGCAACCCCTTCGGCCTAGCCCTCGACTTTACACCCACCGTGACCTACGGAGTTGTGTCCGGCGTCAGTCGGTATCAACCACCAGAAGGCAAAGGCACGCTCGAATACACCGACTGCATCCAATTCGATACGAGCATCAACCCCGGCAACTCCGGCGGCCCGCTCTTTAATATGAAGGGCGAACTCATCGGCATCAATGGTCGTGGCTCTTTCGAAAAACGCGGTCGTGTGAACTCCGGTGTGGGCTACGCCATCAGCATCAATCAGATCAAGAACTTCCTCGGCCACATGAAAGCGGGCATCGATACTGATCACGCATCGCTTGGTGCGGCCGTCAGTACTGAAGGCGAAGAGGGTGGTAGCGAACTCAACAAGATGAAGTTCACGCAGTTCCTCACGGAAGCTGACGTTTACCGCCGGGGTGTCAAGGAAGACGACCAACTGGTGAGCTTCTCCGGTCGGCCGATGACCAGCACAAACCAGTACAAGAACGTGCTGGGCATCTATCCGATGGGCTGGCGCTTGCCCATGAAGTACCGCCGCACGGACGTGACGAAGGAAGTGCTCGTCCGCCTCATGGGAAACATGGACAAGTACATCCAGAAGGAAGGCGAAGAAGAACAACCACAACCGAAACCGGGTCAGCCACAACCGGGGCAACCGCCGGTCGATCCGGGTCAAGCCAAGGCTAAGCTCAGCCCTGCCTCGAAGCTGGTGATCGCCAAGCCCGGCTATGCGAATTTTTACTTCAACAAGCTCGAAACTGATCGGCTGTTCGCTGCCTATCTGAAAAGCACTGGCGATGCCACGGCCTTCAATGGCAACTGGCTGGCCGAGGGGACGATCACCTTGCAGGATGGTCGTTCTGGTGACCTCAAGCTGGAATGGATCGACGACAAGGACGGCGTGACCGACGTGAAGTTGGCACGCAATACCATCGTCGATGACCTCAAGCCGTTGATCTCCGAGAGTGCCGCCGAACGAAGCCTGCCCCAAGGCAGCGGTGGTTTGCTGGCCGCGATGTATCAGTTGCGGTTACTACAGCAGAAACATCAAGCTGGGTTCAAGAAAAACGACAGCAACGCACCGGGCTTTGTGCATGGTGGCATCGAGCCGGTGTATCCCGTGCCGTTCGACCTCAAGATGGGTGAGTTAAAAGAAAAGCGGATCGATTGCGAAGTGCTTCGCACCCAGATCGGTTCGTATGCCACGAAGTTCTTCATCCACCCGAAGGATGCCACGTTGGTTGGGTTGGAGATGAGCTTCTCGAAGGAAGAAGACCCCTGCGAGATCTACTTTTACGATTACAAGGACGTGAACGGCGTGAAGATGCCACACAAGATCAGCGTGCGCTACGGGGATAAAGCCTACGGCAGCTTGAGCATCAAGAACTATGTGCTTGGCAAGAAGTAAGTGGCTCACCCTCCCAAGAACAGAACACCCACAGCGGTTCCACCTATGTTGCGATTGAGTGCTTTAGTGTTGTGTCTGGCTCTGGCAGCAACGGCGACTGCTGCCGATCCATTCGACAAAGTGACCAGCAAAGTCAACGAGAAGATGGTCAAGATCTTCGGGGCCGGGGGCTTCCGTGGGGCAACGAATTATAGCACCGGCATCCTGATTTCTGCTGATGGACACTTCATCACCATCGCCAGCCAGACACTGGACACGTCGGAACTGATCGTGCACCTCAACGACGGCCGGCGGCTGAAAGCCAAGGTGCTGGTGACAGAACCGGAGCTCGATCTCGCCCTCTGCTATATCCGCCTCGATGGCAAGAAGAAGGACGAAGAGCTCAACGGCCTTGACCTGCCGCACTACAAACTGGCCGAGGAAGCCAAACGTAAACCGTCCGAGGCTGGCGACTGGTGCCTCGCGTTTAGCAACTTGTTCGAGATTGCCATGCGCGACGAGCCGATGTCGATCATGCAAGGCACCATCATGTCGTACTCGAAGCTCCACGGTCGCCGGGGGATCTTCGACTTCCCGTATACCGGCGATGTATATGTGGTGGATGCCATCACCAATGGCCCTGGTGCGGGTGGCGGTGCCCTGACCACCACGAAGGGCGATCTGTTGGGGATCATTGGTCGAGAGATCAAGAACAGCTTGAGCGAAACGTGGATCAACTATGCCATACCGCTGAACGCGAAAGTGGACATCAAGGACGGCGACAAGACTGTGACGATCTCGCTGATCGAGTTTGTGGATAAGGGGATCAAAGGGCAGTACAAGCGGATCATCAAGGCGGCTACGGCGAGTGGCCCAGGTGGCTACACGGGCATCCGCTTCGTGCCGAACGTGCTGGATCGCACCCCGCCGTACATCGACGAACTCGACGATAAGAGCCCTGCCAAGAAAGCTGGCTTGGAAATCAACGACCTCGTGAGCTTTATCGACGGTGACCCGATTTACAGCATCAAGAGTTACAATGAATACATGCGACGCACCCGACCAGATGGTGTGGTTCGCATGGAAGTCCGACGTGGGCCGAACCTGCTTTCCATCGAAGTGAAACTTGGCGAATGGCCAAAGGGACTGGCACCAACGACGCCAGAGAAGAAGTAGTTTGTCGAGGGTACTTTCTTCACCTCTCCCCTTGAGGGAGAGGTGTTAAGACACACGAACAGGAACATGCGGTCATGCGATACATCTTGATTTGTCTCGTCAGCCTCAACTTGCTTGCCACGCTTCGCGCCCAAGACGACGTGAATGAATCGACTGCCAAATCGATGAAAGAAGCAGCAGCGAAGGCCGCACCTTGGATCGTGAAGATCGAAACCTCGGGTGGTCGTAATACGGCCGGCGGCGGTGGCCCTCCCGGTGGTGGCCCACCAGCGGTGCGTAAGGGCGTTGGCCCGACTACAGGGTTGGTCATCGACAAAGATGGCTACATCATCACCAGTGCCTTTAACTTCGCCAACAAGCCCACGGACATCTTCGTGACCGTACCTGGTAAGGAACGCAAAGTTGCCAAAGTGGTGGCCAATGACACCAGCCGAATGTTGACCCTTCTAAAAGTGGATTTGAAAGACTTGGCCGTGCCGGAAGTGTACCCAACCAAAGAACTCATAGTGGGGCAGTGGAGCTTGGCCATGGGCCGTGCGCTCGAAACCGAGTTGGTCAAGGTGCCGGGCTACAGCCGGGGCATCGTCAGTGCCCTTGGTCGCATTTATGGTAAGTGCATCCAGACTGATGCGAAAGTGTCGCCCATTAACTACGGTGGCCCGCTGGTGGCCATTGATGGTCGCGTGATGGGCGTGCTGACACCTGCAAGTACCCGTGGCGATGGCGAAACCGCCGGGGTGGAATGGTACGACTCGGGCATCGGCTTCGCCGTACCACTCGAAGACATCCTGCGTGTGCTCCCCCGCTTAAAGGGTGGCAAGGACATCGGCCGCGGGATGCTCGGCTTCAATCCCAAAGATCCTGCTGAAATGTACAACGTGCCGATTGTCATCGGCAGCATCGCCGCAGACAGTGCCGCACAGAAGCTCAACTTGAAAGTCGGCGATACGATCACTGGCATCGACGACAGAAAGATCAACAACTACTCCGAACTGATGCACACGCTTGGGCCGAAGTACGAAGGCGACACGATCGACCTCACCATCGTCCGCGATGGCAAGGAACAAAAGTTTCCAAAGGTGGTGCTGGGTTCGGCGAACCAAGCGTTCGCCCAGCCATTCTTCGGCATCCTGCCTATGCGTGACGACCCCGATGCAGGTGTCGAGGTACGGTTCGTCTACCCGAAAAGTCCGGCGGCTACAGCAGGTTTGAAGGAAGGCGACCGCATCATGAAGATCGGCGTGAGTATCCCAAATGCTCCACCCGGTGCTGGCAACTTGATCCCTATTAACGGCGGCAGGGGACAACTGGCACAGATCGTGGGTGCCACCCCGGTTGGCATGGATCTCAAGATTGAAGTCAAGCGTAAAGAGGGCGACAAGACGGATCAACTGGTGGTGAAGATCGGCGCTCTCACCGAAGAGATGCCCGAAAAACTGCCGGTGCCCAGTAGCAAAGGCCGGGCATTGGAGAAGCCGAAGGTACCTGCTGGTGGCCCAAAACCACCAGTGGCCCAAGAACCGATGAAGCCCAAGGACGAGAAGGATGACAAGAAAGACGACAAGGACGACGGCCCGGAGAAGAGCCTGCTCACGGGCAAAGTGAACAAGACTAACGGCCGCGAATATTGGATGTATGTGCCGGACAACTACGACAAGAACAAAAGCTATGGTGTCATCATCTGGCTGCACGGTGCGGAGAAGGGAAACAACGAACCTAAAGAAATGAAGAAGATTTGGGAGGACTACTGCGATAGTGCTAACTTCATCATCCTGGCCCCGAAGAGCAAAGCTGGCAACTGGAACGCCACCGAAACAGAAGACGTAGTGATCACGGTCAACGAAGTGCTCAAGCCGTACACCGTTGACCGCAAACGGATCATCGTGCATGGCAGTGGCTTGGGTGGACAGATGGGGCTGTATATGTCGTTCAGCGCCCGTGATTTGGTACGTGGGGCCGCCGTAAGTTCGGCAGCGCTGACCACGACGCCAAAAGATAACCTGCCCAACCAACCGCTGTCGTTCTTCCTGATTGCAGGCGACAAGGACCCATTGCTGGTGCAGATCAAGGACTCGAACGAGAAACTGCGCGAGAAGAAGTTCCCCGTGATCTACCGGGAGATCAAGGACTTCGGCAAGCAGTACATCGACCAAACCACACTGAATGAACTGGTGATCTGGCTCGACACGATGGATCGGATTTGATTCGACAGCTGCATCGAACACATCAAGAAACGAAAAGGCCCAGAGTAAACTCTGGGCCTTTTCATTGAGCAACTTCGATGCTGTTTATCCCACAACGAGTCCACTGTTGAAGTGAGGAACCATCGCGGGGAACTGTCGCAGCACGGTGCCGGAAATACCACTTAGTATTCGCACTTGTGGTTTACCGCTGCCCACGCTCACGATCACTTCGGCCTTGCCATCGCCATTGATGTCTTGCACGGCGACTCGTGTGCCGGTGTTACCAGCGAAAGCTTTGTACGAAGCAAGTTCAACACCCGTTGAACTGATGACCTTCACGAGTGGTTGTCCACGCATGGCCCCTACGACCAAGTCGGCTTTGCCATCACCGTTGATATCGCCGGTCGCTACGCTCACGCCGAGAGCGTACGCCGCACCGAAAGGCTTCACTTTCAACATTCTGGAGTTCGTCTTGCCGTCGAACACCTTTACGCCGCCAGCCCCCGGGCCTTGGCTGACCACAATGTCGCCCGTGCCGTCATTGTTCAAGTCCGCCACGCTGACGCTGATGCCACCACGGTAGGTGCTGTCGAAGGCGATGAAGTTCTGGATTGCCACGGGCTTCGCCACGGCTTGCTTGCCAGCAGCGTTGAACAGTTTGGCTGAGTCGTACACTTTCACCTGGCTCATGCTGCCAAGGCCCGCCCCCACCACGATGTCGGCTCGGCCATCACCAGAGACATCACCCACGGCAACCGTTAAGCCACCCGTGAAGGTACTGGCGAGGCCGTTGAAGCTCGCCACTTCTTTGAGCGTGCGGCCATCGAAGACTTTGACCGTGGCGGCCATCCCGCGACCGGAACCAACTACGATGTCTTCCACTCCATCGGCGTTAACGTCGCCCGTGGCAACGCTCACGCCACTTGTGTAACCCCGCCCAAACGGGTTGACGATGCCGAGCAATGCCCCCGTCTTGGCGTCGTAAACGTTCACTTGTGCCGTGCCACCGCCAGAGGTGCCAACAGCGTAGCGGCCCGTATGTTGTTCGATGAGTGGGTTGCGAACCTGAGCGGCTGGAGCACTCACCGCCGTGAGTGCGGAACTCCACTGCGGGAGTGTTTGCAGTTCAGGTGCACCGGAAATGCTCGGCGTTTCTCGCGCCTCGAGTTGTTCGGCCCACATGCGGGGTTGGGTCACAGAATCTGGTGTAAAGCGACGTGCCATGTCGCACCTCCGAGGTCGCATCCGTGCGGCGAGAACATCCTGTTCTCGTCTCGGTCTTTGCGGTGGTAGTTCAGTTGAGCTGACTACTTGGTAATCGGCGGAAACCAGAGGTCTTGCGCGAATTTTGGCGGGTTCGCGCTGAAAAGTAGCGCAGGCCTGCTAACTTAAGCCTTTCGTCTCCGGATTGCCGGTATCTGACGATGTGACGAGGCAAGCTACACACGAGGAGTGAAGATGGGTAATCCAGCAGGCATGGCTCGTAAGAAAAAAGAAAAGCGCCGAGCGAAGTTCGAAACTCGGTTGGGTGGCCCATTGGCTTACATTCCAAAGGAAGACCGCGAAAAGGTTCTTGCGGAAATCGAAAAACAACGAGCAGCTACGGCAGCAAAAACCACAGCTAAGTAACTGCTGTGCCCAGAGTTGCACTCTGGGCTTGCGTGATCACTCTGCAGCTGCGGGTGGCGCCTGATAGCCCAGAGAGCTACTCTGGGCTTTTGTTCTGTAAATCAGTTCTATCCAGCAGACCTTGATCAAGTTTCACAATCACTTCGTCTTCAGTACACCGTCTTGGTCGCATCTGTCGCTGTAGCAGCTTTCGCAGCGACTGCTAATCTGATGCTTTCGTTTCACTCGGTTGAACGCTCTCCATGAACATCGAGCAACTCCTTTCAGAACGCAGTAAGTCGGTCGAAATCTCTGGCATCCGCAAGGTCTTTGAACTGGGCAGGTCCGTACAGAACCCGATCAACTTGAGTATCGGCCAGCCACACTTTGACGTGCCGGTGCCGATCCGCGAGGCGATGAAAAAGGCCATCGACGAGAACAAAAACGGTTACACCGTAACGCAGGGCATCAGCGAACTACGCGACCGCCTGATGCGGGACATCCGGCTAGCTTATGCGCACCCGGATCGTGATCTGATCGTCACCAGTGGTACGAGCGGGGCGTTGATGTTGGCCATTCTCGCGGTGGTCAATCCCGGTGAAGAAGTCGTGTCTGCCGACCCGTACTTCGTGATGTACCCGAACATGGTGACGCTGGCCGGGGGCGTCTTCGTGGGGGTGGACACTTACCCGAGCTTCGAGATCGACCCCGACAAGTTCATGGCGGCCTGTACCCCACGCACCAAGATGATGTTGCTTTGCAGCCCGGCTAACCCGACCGGGGCCGTGGTGTCTGCTGAAGCGATGAAGATCCTTGCGCAGTTTTGTGCTCGCCGGGGCATCCTGCTGGTGAGCGACGAAATCTACAAGGCTTTCAGCTACGACGACGCCTCACATTGTCCGGCAGAGTTTGATGAAAACGTGCTGGTCGTGGAAGGCTTCGGCAAAACCTACGGCATCACCGGTTGGCGGATGGGTTTCGCCCACGGGCCGAAGCGGTTGATCGACGAGATGATGAAACTGCAACAATCCACCTTCATTTGTGCCCCCAGCGTGGCCCAGTGGGGTGCGTTGGCCGCGTGCGATTTCGACGTGACCGGCTTCGTGAATGACTACCATCAGAAGCGAGACCGCCTCATGGATGGCCTCCAAGGGCTGTACGAGTTCGCCAAGCCGGGCGGGGCGTTTTACCTGTTCCCCAAGGCCCCGTGGGGTACGGGTACTGAGTTTGTGACCGAAGCGGTGAAGCACAAACTCCTGGTCATTCCCGGCGGAACCTTCAGCAAGCAGGACACACACTTCCGCATAAGCTACGCCGCCAGCGACGAGACCTTGAACCGTGGCATTGAAGTGCTGCAACGACTTGCCAAACGGGGTTAGTCTGAACCTGCGGGTGGTGTGATCGTGTCCATGTTCTGGCCGATGTTGCGAAAGTGCGTCGGCTCGCTATCATTGGCCAAACGGAACGGTGCTCGAGCGGTTGAAGAGGCAGCACTGGAAATGCTGTATACGGTATCCCCGTATCGAGGGTTCAAATCCCTCCCGTTCCGCTCTTACAACAACATAGTCATTTTTTATAGCCTCTCATGTGGTCACTTTCGATCGCATTGCTCGGTGTGGGTGGTCAAAGTATTGACGCCAGCCGCCGTAAAGTCATTTCGACTTCATGCGTGATTACTTTCCCGCCGAAGAGTGAACAAACTTTTACGAATCTTGCAGTTAAACATCACTGTAATGCCATGGAGATTGCAGATAGAAATCAGGCTGGATGAATCCACGGGATTCTTCCTTCAACTCCGTGGGTGGTTTCACTAGCCTTAATCCTGCTCTTTTGTCACTCATGTTCCCTCGGAGATTCCCATGCCTTGTCCTATCATCGATGTGAACAACAAGCCACTCTTCCAGAACGACGCTGGATCAGGTCTCTACAAGCGGTATGGCCAGTCGAATACGGTAACGATTACTGGCACTGGCATGATTCTTGGTGATGTCGTCACCGTCACAGGCACCAAAGGTACGACCTGGTCTGGGACGATCACCACGGTTAACAACAACGGAACTTACGTCTGCGCGAATCTGTATGTGAGCCAATTGGAGAGCCCTATCGCCCCCGTAGCATCTGGAACCGGAACAACGCCCCTAGGCGGTGGTATGAACCAATACAGTGGTTCTGAAGACGTGACATCCACGGTGAAGAATCCGTCCAATGGAACTTCAGCACCAGTTACCACACCGGGTGTAACCACGATCCCGTAACGTTGCTACGGTTTCACTTTGGCAGCCGCGAGTTCCTTGATGGCCTCCTCCAAACCCCGACGATAAAGCATTTGCTCGGGATCGAACTTTATGGCGAATTCGTAGACCGTTTTGGCTGTCTCGAGATTCTTCTTTGCATCGGGCCAATTCTTCTCTGCGACAGCAAGGCGGCCGAGCAACAAAAAGGTTTTAGCCCGCAATCCGATGTGATCGGGCTGGTTTCCGTGACTGTCTAGAAGCGACCGTGTTGCAACAAGAGCTTTTGCCAAGTATTCATTAGCCCCCTTTGGATTCTTTGCCTTCGTCGCTAGTTCTGCACGGAACAGCCAAACTTCAACTTGCAATTCTCGATAGGCGGGTATTGAAGTATTTTCGGTGATCAGCTTATCAGCGGATTCAAGGACTGCGGTTAGCTCTGCACCCACATCCTTGAGCCTGCCCGCCGACTTAGCCCAGGTTTTCGCCCGATCAAATTTCGCCCTATTCGCAAAGTACCGGATGTCGCGTGAAGGGTTGACGATCATCAAGGCTTCCATGCGGGCCACAGCGCCGTTGTTCTCTTCGATGGCCTCTTGATCACGGTCAAGTTCCCGCAGGGCCATGGCCCGCGCGAGTTGTGCGATCACCACGAGAAGCGGATCGATCGGGTTCCTTTCAGCGATCGGGAAGTCTTTGAGCGTTTCAAGATTTTTCGTGGCCTGCCGGGAAAACACCTCAGCTGCCACGTAGTCTCCTCTGCGAAACTCGACATCTGCCCGATCCATCTCGACTTTGCCCAAAGTACGGCGAAACGAACTGTCCGGGATTTGGTTTTTGGTAGCCAAGGCGAGTTTTTCGGCTTTCTGCAGCGTACTTGCAGCGTCCTTCAATCGACCAGCACGCTTTTGAAATGTACCGTAGTCGGCAATCACTTGGGAAAGGTTGTCTCGGTCCTCTGCTGAATTTGCATCGCCAGCAACGAGTTGCTCCCAAATGCCAATGGATGTTATAAAGGCTTTCTCGGCAGCTGCAGTATCGTTGAGCAGTCGGGAGACATTCGCGGCATAGCGATGCAACGCAGCCGATTGACGTTGGAGGTGGCGGTCGTTCGGTTGTTCGGCCCGGAACTTATCGAACAGTTCACGTGCAGAATCGAGAGCGGATTTACGGGCCAAGTCCGATTGGTTTTTGTTAGCCAGACCGGTCTCAAGTGCTTCGATCCGTCCACTCATTTCCAGTACTAATGTTCGCGACGTTTCAAAATATTGCTCAGCACGTTTTTTCGCTTGAGACTCCAGCTCCCGCGCGGTGTCAGCCCGTTTTTTCGCTTGAGACTCCAGCTCCCGGGCTTCGATCGCCTGATTGCGCGCAACATCCGCTTTCACGGCCAGATAGGCTACGACCGCGAGTGCGATACAGAGTGTAAGCATGAAGGTGACCACGACAGCGACCGACTTCTTGTGCCGACTGACGAACTTTTTCAGGCGATATCCCTGACTTGGAGGTCGTGCCTCAACGACCTCATTCGCCAAGTACCGTCGAATGTCCTCTGCGAAGCCGTTGGCCGTCTCGTACCTCCGGGTACGATCCTTCTCGAGCGCTTTCATCACGACACAATCAAGTTCGCCACGAACGAGCTTGGAAAGCTTCGAAGGATCAATGTTCCGATCCGCCGCGATGCTGGGCAAAGCATTGGAGTCGCTTAACTTCGTGCTCGGTTTTGGCGGGTTGAATTCACGGACCATCCTTAGCATTTCCAGTATCGCTGCCCGCTTGAACAAGTTTTTGTCGAACGGTGTCGATCCAGTCAGCAACTCGTAAAGCATTACACCCAAGGCATAGATGTCGGTTCGGGTATCGATGTCCATCAAGCTCGGTTCGGCCTGCTCTGGGGACATATACATGGGCGTGCCAACGACTGCCCCGATGTCGGAAAAACTGATATCAGTCAGTTTTTGGTCAATTGCTTTTGCAACGCCGAAATTGATAACTTTTGGTGTGGGCCGTCCGTCCACTTCGGCGATTAAAACGTTTCCTGGTTTGAGGTCGCGGTGAATAATCCCTTTCAGATGGGCGTGCTGCACCGCTTGACAGACCGCAACGAAAAGCTGTAGCCGGGCAGTCACGTCAAGCCGGTGCTGGTCGCAGTAGGTGGTGATCGAAGTGCCACGAACGAGTTCCATCACGAAGTAGGGCTGACCCGCAGGCGTTACGCCGCCATCGTAGATCCGGGCAATGTTCGGGTGATCCATGACAGCGAGTGCTTGTCGCTCGGCTTCGAATCTCGCCAAGACCGACTTTGAGTCCATCCCCGCCTTGATCAATTTGATTGCAACCTCTCGCCGAACCGGTTCGCTCTGACTGGCCAAATACACCGAACCCATGCCTCCTTCGCCGATTTGTTCGAGGAGCGTATATCGGTTGCCGATCATCATTCCGACACTCGTGCCCGCTGCTTGACCGTGTACAGTCCCTTTGGCAAACGTGCCTGTGGCCTCGTATGCTCGTTGCTGATCGGACGCGGAGTTTTGCGCAACGCCTGCTCCGTACGTGAATGTGTCCCCGCTTTGGCTGTCGTCTTTGCTTCGTGACGATTGCCCAGCACCCGATTGAATTGCGTTGGCATCACTGGCTTGAGTTGCGAGTAGTGCATCATCCAAAAGCGATAATCGAAGTAGCTCTTCGATACGTTCACGCAACGCGATGTCAGAGCCGAATTCACGATCCAAATAAGCTGCTCGACTGGCTGGATCCAGCTCCTTGACAGCAACGAGAAAAGCGGTCCAAGCACGATTTGGGTCGATAGGCATGGCCGATTTCCAAAGCGAGGAAGGAAGAAGCCGAACTCCAAATTCACAGGTTGCGATTGCCCAGCACGAGTAAACTATGATTAAATCGTGATTTTGCGTGGACGCCTGAAGATTCAACCCTCATCAGTATGCTTACTTTGATTGAAAGTGATACCAACGAAAAAAAGGGTTCAAATCCCACCCGTACCACGTTTTTACTCTCAGTTGTCAAATCACTTAGGTAGCATCTTCTGCATCTCTTACTTGGTTTGTTCAATGTTGCGTTCCCTTGCGTTCCTTCTGGTGCTTACCCAACTCGCTGTTGCCCAATCTAGCAAAGGCTTCACGTTACCGGTGCTGGATTTGAATGATCAACGATTTCGCCAAGTGGTGGTGGATCACGAGCCGAATCAGTACCTCGGTCATCCCACCACGGTGCTGCTCGAAGACGGCAAGACAATTCTCGTGGTGTACCCCAAGGGGCACGGACGCGGCGAAATCATTCTGAAGAAGAGCATTGACGGCGGAAAAACCTGGGGGGATCGACTGCCGACGCCCAAGAGTTGGGCCACCTCCAAAGAAACGCCGACGATTCACCGCGTGGTCGATGCCAAGGGCATCAAGCGACTCGTTCTCTTCAGCGGGCTGTATCCCATTCGCCAAAGCATGAGTGAAGACGACGGCAAGTCTTGGACAGAACTCTCGCCGATTGGAACCTACGGTGGCATTGTGGCGATGGGTAGCGTGGTGCCTACGAACAAAGCGGGCGAGTATCTCGCGTTCTTCCATGATGATGGTCGATATTTCCGAGAGAAACCGGCCCCGCGTGCCAAGACCGACCCCATACGCTTCACACTTTACCAAACCAAATCGACCGACGGCGGCCTGACCTGGGGCGAGCCTGTCGCGATTCATACCGACACTGAATATCACCTTTGCGAGCCGGGTGCCGTATTCAGCCCGGATGGTAAACAGTTGGCCCTGATGCTCCGCGAGAACCGCCGCAAGCACAACTCGTGCCTCATGACGAGCGACGATTTTGGCGTCACTTGGAGCAAGCCAAAAGAGCTGCCGGGGAGCCTCACCGGTGATCGCCACATGGCCAAGTATGCTTCGGATGGTCGGCTGTTTATCACCTTCCGCGATATGGCACTCGAAACGACCACCAAAGGCGATTGGGTCGCGTGGTTGGGAAAGTACGACGACCTGCTGAATACCAAAGAAGGCCAGTACCGCGTGCGACTGATGGACAACACCGATGCGTTCGACTGTGCCTACCCCGGACTCGAACTCCTGCCCGATGGCACCTTCGTGACCACCACCTACGGCCACTGGAGCAAAGGCGAGAAACCGTACATCGTGAGCATCCGATTGAAACTCGATGAGTTGGACACCATAGCGAAGAAGTTGAAGAAGCCGAACTGATGCCCAAAGGTAACAACCTTGCTCAACCCTGCTGAGTACTCATGTCTCTGTAGCAGAACTTCATCAAGCCTTCAGAATTGACAGTTATGCTTCGTCACGTCATACTCTCATCTACGCCGACTCGTCATCGGTGTCACACACTCTCTCTCTTTCTTCATCTCCCTGAGGAATCTCTTGCATGACGAACTGCTCCTTCCGGAGTGGAGGCCGTCACGGCTTCACACTCATTGAACTCTTGGTAGTGATTGCGATCATCGCCATTCTCATCGGGTTGCTCCTGCCCGCCGTGCAAAAGGTACGTGATGCGGCGGCTCGCATGACATGCAGCAACAACGTGAAACAACTGGCACTGGGCTGCCACAATTACGAAAGTACATTGGGCACATTACCGCCGTGGTCGATGATGAACTCGAGCCAGTCCGG
>JBBRME010000095.1:0-16030 GCA_038230995.1 Gemmatales bacterium | reverse complement strand
TTCCAGATGATTAAGTAGGCGTCGTGCTATCGATCTCCGCGAACTCCAGATCGGTGGCAGTGGGAGGTGGGATACCAGATAAGAACATTGATGTGGGGGGCTTCGTGGGACTTTACGACTACACGGGTGAGTCGACTCTGCGAAAGACCCAAAAAACCAAGAGGCCAGTCACAGCTCTTGGCTGTTCCCCCGATGAGAAATCAATCGCTGTCGGTTGCGATGATGGCATGGTGGGCATCTGGTCCTCGGATGGGGCAATTGCATGGCTCCCACAGGAACACAACAAGCAAGTCTCTGCCGTCTGCTTTCACCCCAAGGGTAACTGGTTGTTGACCTGTGCACGAGATAACACAGTCGTCATTTGGGATTTATTGTCCCGCAAGAAGTCCTACACCTTGCCGCTCCCGGATATGGGGTTGTCGGCGGCTTTTACACGCGGTGGGGAACAGTTTCTTATTGGCTACGTCGGGGGATGTCGGGTATTCAAGTGGCCACCGGGAGAAAAGCCATCTCAAGATGGTGCCGATCTACCTCACCAAGCTGGCATACTATTCGTCGCTGTAGATTCCGAAGGTGAAACCGTCCTCACGGGTGGGAATGGCCCACGCGTGATGAGGTGGCATTTGAAGAACCGTAAGCAAATTGGCCCGGGCTGGCCTATTGCGGGGTACGCGCTAGCGGGTAGCTTCAACAGCGCAGACAAAGAGATTTTCATCGCCGAGACCGATCGGACGAGCCGCTATTCCTTCTACAACCTTACGCCGGATGCAACAGGAACCGAATATGACTTGACTAAGTGGATACAACACGCGACTGGTGTCAAAGTGGAAAAAGGTGTTTCGGAAGTCATCCCACCATTGCTGTTGGCAGCCAGTCCGAAAGTCGAACAGGAAGTTGATACGTGGATAAAAAACTGGCGGGCGAGCGAGATACCACGAGCTGCTCCGGTGTTCCCCAAGCCATCGGTTAATGTAGTGACCAAGCCTGCGGTCGTTGCAACGCCGAAGCCGGTAGCCCCACCTATGCCAGAAGTCCCGGCCAAACCTGTAGCCCCACCTACTCCAGAAGTCCCAGCTAAACAGGAAGCCCCAACCAAGCCCAACTCACCGATGAAGCCCGTGGAGTCCAAGGGTCCAAAAAACCCATTTAACCCGTGGGACCCAGTAAATCGTTGAAGCCAAATAAACTGATAGGCAAAGCGGTGTTTGTTCTCTGGAACTGGTTCAGCTCCTTCTCTGGCAATTGATGATGTCACTGCCATTTAGCGAAGGGTTCCAACGCGTTCTTGAATTCAATGACCGAGGCGAATCGGTCTTGAGCTCGCCGACTCATAGCACGGTGAATGACACTCACCAACCCGAAAGGTAAGTCGGGCCGACGATCCAAGATTGGGATCGGATTTTCATCGAGGATGCGTGCCAAGACAGTTGCGACTGGACCACTGCAATCGTAGGCGTGCTTACCTGTCAAGAGAGTGTAGAGCGTGGCCGCCATCGAGTACTGATCACAAGGCGCTGTCACCTCTCGGAAATTCTCGATTTGTTCGGGCGGCATGAAGGCCGGGGTTCCACCGACATCACCGGCCATGGTCACCCCGCTGAGTTGCGACACGTGGTAGGCGCGGGCCAGCCCGAAATCTGTAATCTTGACCGTCTGCTTGCGTTTAATCTCAAGCATCAAGTTCGATGGTTTCAGGTCGCGGTGGACGAAGCCAAGATTGTGGGCATACGCCAATCCGTCGAGCGCTTGCCGAATCGCACACACGGCGTTTTGGATGGTGAACGGGCCGAAACGCTTGAGCAACTTGTGGAGATCGAATCCATGGACGTAATCCATTGCCAAGAAAGCGGTGCCGTCGGTCTGGCCCGACCCGCAGAAACGGACAATGTTCGGGTGTGAGATTTGACGAAGGATATCGGCTTCGCGAAGGAACCGGGCAAGGTTTGCCGCTGGCACCGCAGAAGGCACGAGGATGGTTTTCATGGCAACACGGTTCTGGGTCGAATCGGACACGGCTTGATAGACGATGCCCATGCCCCCGCGACCAAGCTCCTTGACCAAGCTGAACCCAGGCACGATTTGTCGGACTTCCTCGATCCGTCTTGCGCACTCCGTGCAGTAGGGGCAATCAATCTCGTGTGGAAGTCGCTTGCACGCCCGACAGCGGATGCTCTTTCTCTTCCCGCTCTTCTTCCTCTTTGCACTGACAGCCTTGGGGGCAAGTGTCGCAGCGTTGAAAGTATCTTCCTCAGGATCGATGGGTGTATAGGTGAGAGTGCTCTCGTGGCCCTGCTCGATTTCCAACACCACTCGGGTGGAGCCAAAGGTCAGTTCGTCCCCGTGCTGGAAATCGGCCACTTCGATACGCGCGCCGTTGAGCAGCGTACCGTTACGACTATTCAAATCGTAAACACGACAGATTGGAGGGTTAAACTCGAGGAGTGCGTGGGTCTTTGAAGCGCGGCGATCGTTTTCGGTTGAGGCGGGCAAACGTAAGCCTGCTCGGGGCGACCGGCCGATAAGTACTGTACCGGGACCGGCGAGTAAATGGAGATGACCTTCCGCGGGCCCCGCCACAACTCGCAACGTTAATGGCATGGCGAATTATCTCCGATGCGCCCGGGCATCACGGTAGAGGGTCATCATAGTGGAGACCAGCAAAAACACTGCTGTATGCGAGAACATCACAAGGATTGTGAGCAGGGATCCCGTCTTAGAAACGCCTGCTGCCTCGGCGAGTTCACCGGAGAGCTGAGCCGTGCTTGCACGCTGGGCCCAATAGCTGGTGATTCCCACTTTGGCACACCAGAGCGCTGGGCCAGTAAGCGGCACGATTGTTCCACCGAAAATGATTTGCGGGATCAACGTAATTGGCACCCCGGCCACTGCCTGCTCTTCTGAACCAGATGCGGAGGAGATGGCCAAGCCAAGCGCAGTCCCCGCAATCCCGGTCAACGCCAAGATACCTAGAACCGCGAAGCCCAGACCAGGCGGATGGCAGAGTGCCCAAACCGAAAGGGTCATAGCAGCGACTTGCAGTACGGCGATTCCGCCGTGGGTCGCAAACGTCGACCACCCATAACCAAAAGGGCTGAGGTTCACAGACCGTTCCAATCTGTACAAAGGGCGTTCCGAAACCAACACTTTCACCGCCCCATTGCAGCCGAACCAAAAACTCGACACGGATAGGAGGAAATAAAGGGTGACTGTATCGCGCGCTTGTATGGCCACGTCGGTCACAGAGGACAAGTTCCCGAAGACGATTCCTAGCGCCCCGGCCACTACGACGGTCTGCATGGCTAGCGTCGCGAGAGCCGGGCGATTGCGCAACAGCAATCTCAAGCGGCGGCCCAACAAGACGCGACCTTGACGAAATCCCTCGGCAAAGCTGGCGGGGAGATTTTGAGGAGCCGCAGGGACCGACACTGACTCGAGTGAGGTATCCGCGACCACGAAATAATTCGGATGGCTCTCAAACCTTTTGCGCCAATCGTTCGGGCTGCTGCGATCCAATGCTTCATAGACATCACCCAAGCGCTCGATACCGAAATGCGATTTTGCTTCCGTTGGCGTGCCGCTGAATGCAAGTACTCCGCCGGGTGCGAGGATCACAACGCCGTGACAATATCTCTCGACGTGCGCGAGGCTGTGAGTGATACAGACGATCGTCTTGCCCGCGTCCGCCATCTGCCGGAACAATGCCATCATCTCGCGATCAGTTTGTTCGTCCAATCCAGAGGTGACCTCGTCGAGAAAAATTAAACTCGGTCTGCCCATCAACTCGTTGCCCAAGCTCATCCGCTTGAGTTGGCCGCCGCTTAATCGACCGATTGGTATGTCCTGGCGCTCAGTCAGGCCGACGGATTTCAACAGGTTGTCCACTTCGCGGCGGAGATCTTTAGCCGTGGAATCGGCCGGTAATCGGAGCCGGGCTGTGTACGTGAAAGCTTCACGCACCGTGAGGAGATCAAAGGCCAAATCCTTTTGGGGCACCACTGCCATGTCACGGCGAAGCGCGTTGAAATTTGAATAGAGTTCATGGCCGTTCATGAGTACCGCACCACGGTCGGGCTTAGCCCGGCCGCTGAGTGCCGAGAGAAGAGTCGATTTTCCAGAACCACTTGGACCGAGCAGGCAGACGAATTGCCCAGGCCGAACACGAATTGATACATCATCGAGCAAGGTCAGCGAACCACCCCGCAGACGATCCGGCACTGTTCGTGTCACCCGCCAGCATTGCAAATCGACGTTTCCCGATCGCGTAGACGGTGCCAAGTGGGTTCCGGTGAACCGAAGCGTGTAGGGACCGATATCGATGCGGGCATGCAGTGCGAGAGGCAACTTCCCGCTGATCGGTCGGCCATCGAGAAATGTTCCATTCGCACTGACCAGATCCGTGATAAAGGTCTCGCCATTTCGCTGAGAGATTCGTGCATGCCGCCGGGAAACGAGTGGGTGATCGAGGACGAGTCCGCACTTCGAATCCCGCCCAATCAGAAGGTCGCCGCGAATGGCCAACGGCTTCGTCGACCACTCGACCATACCCATCGAATGATCGAGATCTCCGTCGAGTATGGTTCGTTCTTCCGGCGGAGATGTCGCAGCCATCGGGACAGGTACAGGTGGTACGGCCGGCGGGGCCACCAACCGGAAAGCGAGGTTTGTTTCACCGAACGTAAGCGTGTCGCCATCGCGAAGTCTTGCGACTTCACTAATGGCTCGGCCGTTGATACGCGTTGGTGTCACTTCTGAGATCGGTACGACGAACCATTCGCCTCGCAACTGTTTCAATTCACATTGTTGCTTTGAACACGCACGATCGCGGACTGGAATATCGGCGCTGCGTGATCGGCCAATGGCTATCCGTTCTCGCTTAGGAATGTCGACTCTTTGGTCGGTCTGCAAATTGTGAAAAAAAGCAAGGACGTTGCTGGACTCGTCGGGTGCCACCTGCACGGCAAGCTCTTGACTGTACGCTTGAACAATACGTTTGAGTTCGTGATGCAGATCCGCGTCGGAACGCGTGGGGGAATCGCCCAAGGAGAGCAGGAACTCGGTTATCGAGATTCGCTGCCCGACGCGCCAAAAGTCTTCGAATCGGTCGCAAAGTTCATCGATCCTGGCCAGCCGTGCCAAGTCATTGCTATCTGTGGGCGTTCCGTCGTGAGGCATTCCAATCCCTATGGTTTCTACTTCACATTGAAGGCGTTTTGCGGAAGTGTTTCATATCGCATCCAACATTCAGCACGCTTGGATTGAATATAGGTCGCTGTGCAGAACATGATAACACGGCGCGTCGACCGTGTTTGCTTGTAAGTACACTCGACAACCCATCATGACCAACCGCTCTTTTCTAACCTCATTCACCACGCAGTGCCTGCTGAATCATTTCTTCCCGAGCAGGTGCAGGTCGAACCAAGCGACCAGTGTGGGGATATCGTTTTGCATGCCTAACCAACCATGGGCTTTCCCTGGCTTGATCACCAGCTCGCATTGAGCTCCGCATTCTTTGACCTTCGCGATCATCGACTTCGCCTGACTCACGGGCACTGTTTTATCTTGGTCACCATGGATGATGAGCGTCGGTGCTGAATTCTTGGTGACATGGTTAATCGGCGAAATCTCTTTGCCGATGCGGTATCGGCGCTCTGCACTGACAGGCACACAGATTCCACTCATCGGATCGACTTCACGGAAATCGAAAATGGGAGCAAGTGCTTTAGGGCAATTCGATGCTATGGCCACGAAATCAGTCGGAGGGAAGAAGCAACCAACGGCAGCAACCTGAGAAGATTGAAGCTCAACGGGGTCTTGCGAGTTAATGTTCCCAACTTTACCGGCGCACCCCATCATCAATGAAAGATGCCCGCCGGACGATGCACCAGCTGCGCCAAGTTTGCCCGGGTCCACTCCGTACTTCTTGGCATTCGTTTTGATGAACCGAACGGCACGATGAATATCGTCGGTGGCGTCTAGAGCCGTGTACTTCGGCTGGCTCGAGTGCATCACCGCGAAGACGACGTAACCGGCATCGAGCAATGGAACCGTGCCAAGGGGATGGAGCATGCCAATGAGATCTCGGCCGGAGCGAAACTCCGCCGAAACACAGACGACGATGCCGGCGCCGTTCAGTTTGCCTTTTGGCGTGAGCACGTCCATCGTGAGGGAGTTGCCGTCACGCCGCCCGTAGATGACATCTTCCGTGCGGGAGAAAGTTGGTTCAACGGCAGCCAGCGTTTTCGAATGCGTCGCCGATGGTTCGACGGCTGCAACATGGAATGCGCTGAGGGTCAGGACGAAAACGACGACCGTCCAGAATCGGGTGGTGCTCATGATGAACTCGCAAGAGGTGTATGTTCAGGCACCCTTCAATCTCGATTCGATGCCACAGCCCATCACGGATTGCGTTTTTTTGTTTGGAAAGTTCGTATCGCAACTGACTCAAACCCAGTCATTGCCGAGATGACTGAGTTGGTATCAAAGCCCTCGGGCTTCTGAGTTCCCTTCAGCTTTGTCGACGGGTATTTAGCATTCGCAATAGATTCTGAACATCGTTATAATTAAGTGACTTGAGCCGATTCGCATCGTGGTCCACCTATGAACAGCACCAACCAGGGCGGCACAGTTACGCACTTCTTGGAACAACTTAAGGCGGGGGATTCCGGAGCCGCACGACCCATTTGGGATGCGTATTTCCTTAAACTCGTGAATGTCGTGAGGGCAAAGCTGCGATCGTTTCCAAGGATGGCCGCGGATGAAGAAGATGTTGCACTCAGCGCGTTACGGTCATTCTGCGAACGTGTCGACAAAGGAGCCTTCCCCAAGTTGGACGACCGGGGTGATCTCTGGCAAGTGCTCTATGTCATTACAACGCGAAAAGCTCTCAGTTTGATCCGTCGGGAAACGACCCTCAAAAAAGGCAGTGGGCGGGTCGTTCAAGCATCCGTGCTTTGCCGAGACGCTGACGCCGATGCGCTCGAGCAATTCGCCGGAACTGAGCCGACGCCAGAGCATGCGGCTGAGCTCGCTGAAGAGTACGCTCGGCTCTTGGGCAAGTTAGTTGATGAGGATTTACGTCAGTTAGCGATTTGGAAGTTGGAAGGCTTCACGAATGCCGAGATCGCCGGGAAGATCAATCGGTCGATCCCGACGGTGGAGCGTAAGCTTGCTCGCATCCGCACACAATGGGAACTAGAGATCTCGAAGTGACCGACATTTTTCTCGACGACACCAGACTTCATCAAAGGCAACAAAGCTCGCGCTTGGTTCATTGCCAACCGATTTGACGCGTGGCCTTGTCGCACTCTTTGTAGACGTTGGACTCCGACTTCGAGAATGCCATTGCCACCACATCAACAAGCGGTGCAAAATCCGGTGCAGACAGTAACGAACATGAAAGGTCATCAAACGACAGAACCGCCGGAATGCCCACAAAACAAGGCTTCCCGGCGATTCATGCCTTCAAGTTTTTCATTCTGTACAGATGCCCCCGACAGGAGTCGAACCTGTGACCTGAGCTTTAGGAAAGCCCTGCTCTATCCATCTGAGCTACGGGGGCCGAACTGCTACTCGTCTGCGATGCCGATCTTGAGAATCTTGTACCGGATCAACCGCTTCGGAGCCTGAATCTCCGCGATCTCGCCTTTCTTCTTCCCCAACAAGCCCTGCCCTACGGGACTGCTGATCATGATGCGGCCGTTCATCGGGTCGTCCTGCCCGGGGCCAACCAGGTCAAACACTTCTACTTCATCACGGTCTTCATCATGCACCGTGACTCGGCTACCGAAGGCCACTTCGTCCTTCGGTAGGGTGCTTTTATCCACGATGTAGGCCATGGCGAGTTGACCTTGCAGGTCGTTCACCATCGCTTGCAGTTGGGCGTGATCTTCCCGTGCCGCGTGATATTCAGCGTTTTCACTGAGGTCACCGAGGTCGCGGGCGGAGGCCACGCGCGTGGCGATCTCTGTCAACTTCACATGCCTCATGTGGTCGAGTTCGGCCTTCTTCTTCTCATACCCTTCTTGGGTCATCGGGATGCGGTCGTCGGACATGCCGCACTCACTCACTTTCAAGGGTGTCAACTGGCCGCCTTCCACTGGGAAGCCAAGCCGGATCGACAACATTCAAAAAACAATCACCGGCGGTAACTCCGCATCTGCATCAGATGCAAGCCCACCGCCGGAACGCTTGAATTATACATCGTCGGGCGTGCTACGCAAAATGATTCTGTTAAACGGACCTGATGGAATTGGCCAACCCCGGCTCGTCCAACCGTCCCATCGCACGGTTTGCGGCTCTTCGGATTCCTGCACTTTTGTGACGCAGCGCTCCTCGGCTTCGGTCAGTTTCTTGTTCAATTGCGCGAAGTTGGATTTTCGGCTGGAGACAGCCCCATCATCGACGATGGCTATGACGCACGGGTCTTCCTGTTCCAGCAGTCGGGCGGCGATCCACTCGTAGGCCGTGGGTTCAAACTGCTCACGCAACCGGAGCAAATCGTTGTTCGCTTTGCGTACCGCCATAGCAAACCATTTGGTTGGCAGCAACAACCGTGGGGCGATCAGGCCAATAAGTTGATTGGTGGCACTCTTGTTTTCGGTGCCCACTACCACGCCCAGTGTCTTCAAAATGTCCGGCACGAGTTCCTTGGCCACGGCTCTGGCGGCCAGCGATTCCTTGGCAGTTTCGGACTGCGTTGACTTGAAGACGAGTTCCCGTGGGCGAGGCCGAGGTTTCGGTCGATCGCCGTACTGCTTCGGGCCGTCGTCTTCCTCTTCTTCTTCACGAATGGTGTAGTGAAACAGTTCCTGAATCAGCCGCACGGCAGACACTGGTGGTTGCGTGATGCGACCCGAGTCGAGCAGTTTGAGCACGGCCCGGTCAACCGTGTCGTACAGTTCTTCAGTGGTGAAGTCGGACATGAACTTAGCTTATGTTTGACGAGCCAACGGATTCATCCCGTTGATCACAAAAAAACCGACGGGGATCAACCCGTCGGCTCGTGAATAACATGCTCATGCAGCGTCCCTGTGCTAATAGCATCATCAACACGGTAAACGCCGACCCGAGGGGTACGACCTGCTGAACAAACCCCGTCAGGAACTGTAGGAACGACTACAAGTGACGGTGGAAGAGGCTTAACTTTGTGCCATTCGTGACTGTCTCCTTTTTACTTACAAATCCGCCAGTGACTGATCCATGGCACTGACTCAGACAGGGGGGTTACACGCCAACGGTTGCCAGCTTGCCGTGAACCATTGTTGTGGCTCGACTTGTATTTGCATTACGTTGTTAAGGATCTGCTCATAGAGGCAGCATTTTGGCTCTCTGCGTTGCGCGCACACGAGACGCACCTTTTTGCAAAGGGCACAACAAGAAGCCGTTTGACGGGGATATGACCGTTACAGTCCTCACACCGGCCATAGGTACCATGGTCGATGCGATCATAGGCCGCTCTGATTTCTTCAAGTTCCGGAATTTCGAATTCCAGCAGCCCCACCGTGACGTCTTCGCCGTAACTTTGGGACGCAAGCTCTTCACGGTTCTTGACCGGAAGATTATTTGACGAACCGGTAACATCCGGATCGGTACCCATCTCGACAGTCAGATGGCGAATATCGCCTTGAAGGCGACTTTCCAATTCCTGCAATTTTCGACGCATCTGTTTCAGTTCTAAAGCAGTCATTGATGGCCTTCTTTCGTCGGAGTGTAAGCGGTGTAGAACTCGCGGGCCTTGGCAAGCAATTGCCCTTCGGTTGTGTGATGTGTATCGACCACCTCTGAACCCACGATGGTTTTTGCCACGTCGGCGTGGTGTTCTTTCAAGTCCGCCAGCAACTGTTCCATGGCACTGCTGCGACCTGTGCCGCTGCCAAACAGCAACACCTGATCGGCCCCGTGAAGTGTCTTGGCGATGGCCTCGTAGTAGCTCTTTCGTTCAGCAGGTCGCTTGCCGTCTGTCCACTCATGGGAGGAATGCAAGTGCTTGCCGTAACCGTGCGGGTCATAAGGAACGATCCGTTCCGGTACGGCTCCGATTGCCTCGGTGCGATACACCTTCGCTTCCTGATGATCGATGACCACAAGCAGGTTCACGGCCGTGTCTGGCTTTGTTTTTGTAGCCATGTGTTGATTCTTCCCGGAACGTTTTTGCTTACTGAACATGCAACTGTTACTGACCGTCCTGTACGACGATCTCATGTTTGATCGATTGGTGTGCGGCCACGAACCAGACTTGTGTTTCATTGGTGCGGATGACATCGCCAACGATGAGATCATTGGTGCCCGAGTCGCCATCACGTTCCGCATAGCGGGCCATGGCACGGGCTTCTTCGATCACGACTTCGTGTGCATGCAACTGTCGGGCAATTTGCCCGGATACTGCTTCGCGACCCTTCGGTGGTCGTGGGATGAGTGTCATCTCCGCCACGTCCGCAGCCATGGCCACGCTCACTCCACCCAGCATCATGATTCGCTCGGCAATCAAGTCCACGAGTTCGTCTTGTTCGCGGTAGTGTTTGTCGAAGAGTAGATGAAGCTGATAGAAGGTTGGCCCAGAGGTCTGCCAGTGGTGTTTGCGGTACAAGTCGCGGAGGGTGATCGTGTCCACCAGCAATTGGTTGAGGTTTTCCGCACTCTCCTGCCGCGCTTTCTCAGCGAGGGCAATCGGCCTATGTACCAGTGTGTTGAAGACCTGAATTTCGTGTGCTGCGGGTTTTGTCTTGATGGCTGAATTGCGTTGAGCTGGTGCAAGTGTCGCATCGTTCATGGGCTTGTCCTCAAGTAAGAATTGAGTGGTTGAAATTGACCCTCGTGGATCGACCAATTCGGTCAACCCACGTGGGTCAATGACAGAACTACGCCTTGTGGGCTGCAGCCGCTGCTGTTGGCTTGGTCGACTCGACAGCCGTCGCTACGGTCTTGTCGTCCTTGTGCAGGGTCACGCGCACGTCCGTGCCGGCCTTCAGATCGGAAGCCTTGCAGGTCTTTCCATCGCAGGTCACTTTGGCATCCTTTGCCATCGTGTGACAGTGTTCATCACCCTTGCTGCAGGTTGTCGTGAGCTTGTCGCCAGCCACTTTGACAACTTTGCCTTCATGGGTACCTTCAGGTGTCATCGTCATAAATATCTCCTTGAACATGGAATCGGATCATCGAGTGATCGCGAAGTGCGATCAGCTCAACTCGTCGTCGGACCCTCCTTGGTTCGACGACGGGTGTATCGGTTAACGCAGCAAACATTACTTGCTGCTGGCGTCCTTCATCATCGTGAGGCAATGTTTTTCGCAGGCGCGACACATCTTGGCGCACTCGGCCATGATTTTGTCGTCCGGCATCTTTTCGCAGGCCGTTGCACAATCAGCACAGCACTTCATGCAGCAATCGCCGGCGTGCATAGCCATTGGGCTGTGACGTGCTGCCAAGGTCGAGGCGAGGCGGCAAGCGTCAGCACAACCGAGACAGCATTCCATCGCTGCGGCGTGGCCCTTTTGGCCAGCCGTCACTTGGGTGCTGCAGTACTGGAAGCAGGTGTCGCACGACGTCTGACAGTCGGTACACATCTTGACGAACGCCGCACACTTGGCGGCTTTGCTGTCGACTTCGGAAACTTGCTTGTTGCCAGCTGGGGCCGCAAACAAGAGAGCAGACGCGAGAAGCAGATTCGTGAACATGGGAAATCCTCTCCAGAGTTTCGAAAGCGGTGGTCGAAAAAGTCCGACCGTTACGCACGTTCTTCAACCGTCGCAGAACCACCCTGGTGGGATCCTGCGACGTGTATCGAGATCGATTGCGGGCTTACCCCTACGCAACCGTTGCTTGTGAGTGATGTGATGGATCGTTGTTACTGCTTGCCGCCGTCGTTCTTCCAACGTGCAATACTATCGACGCTATCCGATGAACTGACTTTTGCATTCGTTGTGAAGGTGTCAGTAGGCACTTCGTTCGCCAGGAGATAGACCTGCACCACGGTGCCGGTGGTAAACACCGTGACCACGGTGCCGCTTGTTGGCTCCACTTCGGCCGCCGCTTCGCGAACTTCGACACCAGTGATCTCTTTGATGCGCTGTCGGAAAACATCGGCGGCGGTGTCGAACAACGTGCGACGATAAGCCTGAATCTGGGCTGCTCCCGTCGCGGTTGCCGCCAACTCCCTCTCTGCCTGAGATAGGGCACCGTGCAAGGTGACGACCAACGTCTCTCCACTCAGCACGACGGTCACCGACTTTGGTGCATGACCCGTCCGTGCTTTCTCGAACTCGGCCGCAGCCTCAGCAATTTGCTGGGCCTTTGTTCGCTCCGTGTTATCCATCAGTAGCGCAATCCTATCTGCTTAAAAGCAGTTGGATGAAAGAGGCAGTGCAGCCATTTCGACATTCAAGCCCGACATTTCTCGTGCGGATCACTCGCAGGAGGCGGCATCCTTTTTCCAGCCGAACTCTGTTTCAACAGACGTCTTCTTCAAGTGAACTTGACTGTCGACGTTGTGGATCCAATCCAAGGGAATGAAGTGGTGTACCCCATCTGGGCTGTTGGCTTTTGTGAGCTTGATCGATTTGCCTTCGAGATGATCGACGACGCCGATTTGTTTACCGCAGGAAGCAATGACAGCCATATGCGGCACGACCTTGGCGATATCGGCGTCCGTCGGCATGCCGATGCCCGCTTTGTCCTTTACGAAATCGACGAGCTTCTCCGTACCGTCGGCCATTTTTTGACCCACCTTTTTTGTGGTGTCGGCGATGGCTTGACCTGCACCGGCCATTTTTTGCTTGATGGTCTCTGACATGTTGAATCTCCGTTGGTGAAAACTGCGGCGAGCGAAAATCGCTGTCGCATTGCGAGAAAAGGCAACCAGGACGACACCCTCGTCGGACGAGTGATTGATGTTGCATCGACGACGAAAGCACCAGCAGCCGGGAGAGTGGCTGCTGGTGCACATCTTGTGTTAACGGCGATAGCGTTGTTGATACCCGCGGTAGTACTGCGATTGGCTGCGGGGGTAATAGAAGTTCGACGACTGTCCGCCGTAATAACTCGGCGTTGTGTAATACGTTTGGTTCTGACCAAAGACGTTTGATGGGAACGTGTACTGGTTACCGTTAATATCGGTGTAGTAGGAGGCGGCTTGAAGACCGCTGTAGTACGGCTGGCTGTTGTACGAAGACGATTGAAGACCCGAGTATCCGTAGTTGTAGTACGGCTGGCTGTAAGACGTCTGGCCAAAGCTCAAGCCTAATCCTCCGACAGAGTACGTTGTGACATTACGGCCACCACGGCTCAGCCATTGGGCGGACGCAGTGCTGATGTCAACAACCAAGACAGCCATCGAGAGGGCCATCAGTGTGAAAATGTGTCGCATGATTTTGTCCTTTGGGCCGGAGTCCGGCCCGTTCATCGTGACTAGGCTGGCGATCACCCTGAAATAAGGTGAAACGCCAACGCAGACGGCAATTCCTTGCCTTGAAGAGTTAGATCCGAATCACTTCGAGCTCATTGCACAGGGCCAATATTCCCGTCACACGTCTGGCGACAACTTGGGCCACTTGCTTCATGTGAAAACTGCGGACTCGTCCGGTCATCACCACAGCACAATCCCGTACCGTAACGGCGATGCCACGCAGATCCGAGTACCCCGCAGCATGCAAAGCACGCACAACATGTTCTGTTTCCGGTGAGTCCAAACCCACAACACTGGCACTCAACTGCATCTGCATAACTCACTCCTCATCTCGCGTTCGTCATACCCGCAACTGATGTACCAGCTTGGATTGAACAACACATTTTGATGGATTACATCGAACACGACACTGCGGAACGACGCTGATTGAGAACTTAACCGCGCGATATTGAACCTAAGATTGCGCGGTCGATCACTTGATCGATTCCGGAGCAATTGGCGGGGTCTTGGAAAACCCTCGCCCGCCGAACCAGAGGATCAACACACCAGCAAGCATGCTGCCGACAGCCAAAACGAGTGCAATCGTGAGTTCGATCGGCATTGCTGTTGGTTGTGTCTCTTCTGGTTTGGTTGCGATGGCGCAGGAGACACCTGAGAACACGAACAACAACATGCCTATGGCGATCAGCGCGTAACCT
Organism: Gemmatales bacterium; assembly: GCA_038230995.1. Lineage (GTDB taxonomy): Bacteria > Planctomycetota > Planctomycetia > Gemmatales > Gemmataceae > JALHQU01. The sequence continues at coordinate 1,933 of JBBRME010000095.1, read as the reverse complement.
GTGTATCTCATGTGCGATTCCTTTGAGTGAGTCGTCTCAACTACTTCTTGGCAACAGTGAACTTGAAGTCGTGCGTTACATCCACGCCCTTTGCTGGGTGGCCGGTTGCTTGGATCGAGAAGTCGCCGAGAACGGCATCGTCAGCCGCCTTCATCATGAATTTGGCTTCTGTCTCGCCAAACTTGATGACCGATGTTGCTGGTTCCATCGTGACGCCTTTTGGCAAGCGATCGAACTTCAACGTAACGTCTTGATCGAACTTCTTGTCTCGGCTGATCGAAATCGCTACGGCCTTCGATTCACCTTGTTTCAACGCAGTTGTCAAGAATGGCATGCTCAGTGTGAACGTATCCTTCTTCAGCACCACGAGCTTGAACTCATTCGTGGCATCGCCGCCCTTTGCTGGATGGCCGGCAAGTTTGATTGTGTAGTCACCTGGTACTGCCGCATCGGTGGCCTTGAGCGTGAACTTCGCATCCATCGCCTTAGCCAATAGAACGGGTTTAACCGGATCGAGCTCAACGCCAGTCGGTAAATCCTTGAAGGACAAGGCCACGTCTTGATCAAAGTTCGTTCCCCGTTTGATGCCAATCGTTGCGTTTGTCATCTCCCCTTGTTGAACCGAAACAGTCGACACAGTCAGATTGAATGTGTCATCCGCTTGACCAATCATTGGTGCTTTAGCAGTCGAGCTGGTTGCCCCTGGGCCTCCGGGGGTGCCTTTATCGCAGCCCACGGTCACGGCAAGAGTTGCAAACAGAAGTCCGACGAAGAAGCGAGTCATGTGATCAACCTTGGTCCGTGCAAACCCCATGGCACTCGCAGAGTGCGCGTGCCAATCGAGGTTCTAAAATTCGAGGGCGAGTTGCTTATCGAAAGAAGCGATGCTTCTTCAGTTCAAGTGGTCATCAAACAGGTTAGTATGAAAATGTGCGTGGAATGTAACCCAGGATGAGCATGACCAAGACGACCACAAGTAAGAGTCCAAGTAGCCCCGTGGGTCGATATCCCCAGTTTTTACTATAGCCCCACTGTGGTAGCGCACCAACGAGAAGCAGAATCAAGATCACAAGCAGGATAATTCCCATTGCAGTGCCTTTTGAGTTGTTGACGGACTGTGGTTGATCAGCCTGTCACGGTAGTTGTCCGTGAGAAAACGAAAAAAGCCGGGGCCGTGATGCAGCTTGCTTGCTACTCACGACCCCGGCTTAGTCATTGAAAGGTTTCCCGTTTAGGCGGGCCACCCGTCATTTACTCATCCGTGTTTCATTTTCAACGTTAAGCCATGATACCGTTTCGGCAAGTCGATCTAACGTTAAATTCCAAGATTTTGCTGTTTATCTCTAAAGATCGTTGACGCAACGAACTACTTCAATTACATTTCTAATGAGCACTAGGGAATCATGTGAAATCAAAAGGCGAGATTGAAGCCGCAATCTGTGATGGGATCAGGCAGTTCGAGCAAGAGTATATGGGTCGGGGGCCGAAAGAAATCCGTACCCACCTGCTTGGCGATCTCGTCGTCGTCCGGCTCACTGGAGTGCTGACGGCAGCTGAGCGGCACATGGTCACCGCGATTCCACCTGACAAGGGCCGCGACCTGCTCAAGCAAGTTCGAACTCACCTCATCGAAACTGCTCGACCAGTTATGGAAGTCATGATCGAAAAGGCGACGAAGGTCAAAGTCCTAAGCCTGCATCACGACATCAGCACATCGACCGGTGAAGAAGTCATCCTGTTTACCCTTGTCGAGATTCCCGCCTGCCGCGAAACGAAAAAGTCGTAGGCCGTTTCGATTGAAGCTGTTGGAGTTTGTTCTGGTACAGCACGTTTCTACAGGCTGAATTGTTCCCGACTCTGTGCATGGCACGATTCTATAACCATATACACATTTAAGCGCACATTGATCCGCTTTCGAGGTCTTCTGACCCCT
>JBBRME010000094.1:0-16079 GCA_038230995.1 Gemmatales bacterium | reverse complement strand
TACAACACCCTCGCATTCGTCTGCATGAAGATGCACCAATGTACACTTCGGCGAAGGAAGAACAGGTATTGGAGGAAGTTCAAGATACCCTAGAAAACGTGGGTGTTTTCACCGATCTGCCGCAAGCTGCATCGAATTTCACAAGCTCCCCCGGTTGGATTCGAACCAACGACCAGCCGATTAACAGTCGGCTGCTCTACCGCTGAGCTACAGGGGAATATAACGCATTTATAAAGAGGTACTGGCCTGCTGACAACCCCACTCATTCAATGACACTCACGCCCGCCAAAAGTTCGCGCTGGGCACCTTGGGAGTTTTTCATGCGACTGGCGACGATCCTCACCCCGGCTGGCCCACGTGCCGCACTGGCCACCGAAACGCACTTCATCGACCTACACGCCACAGACCCCGGCTTGCCTTCCTGTGTGAAGAACTTGCTGGCGGCATCTAAAGAAATCCGCGACGTCGCAGCAAAGACTGCCGATCACCCCAACGCGGTGAAGTATGCCAAGAACTCGGTGAAAGTGCTGCCGCCGATTCCGAAGCCTGGCAAGATTCTTTGCGTGGGTTTGAACTATGCCGACCATGCCAAAGAAGGTGGAAAGGCCATCCCCACCGAACCAGTGCTGTTCGCCAAGTGGAGTAATACGATCTGTGGTCAAGGCGATCCGATCAAGCTACCTAAGGTGGCACACAAGGTGGATTACGAAGCTGAGTTGGTCATCGTTATTGGCAAACAAGGCAAGCACATTCCGAATGACGCCTCGGCGATGGACTACGTTGGCGGGTACACCTGCGGGCATGACGTGAGCGCACGCGATTGGCAATTCCGTGGGGAAGAAAAACAGTGGTCGATTGGCAAGAGCTTCGACACCTTCGCACCGATTGGGCCAGTGATCGTGACTGCTGATGAGTTGACCAATCCGCATGTCTTGCAAGTGCAATTGCGGTTGAACGGCAACACGATGCAGAACTCGAATACCAAGGAATTCATCTTCACGGTGCCACACATTCTTTGGTTCTTATCGCAAGTGTTTACTCTTGAACCGGGCGACTTGATCTTTACGGGTACGCCTCCTGGTGTGGGCATTTCGCGCAACCCGCAAGTGTTGCTCAAGGCAGGCGATATCACAGAAGTTGAGATCGAAGGCATTGGCATTTTGTCAAACCCTGTGGTAGCGGAGTAAGCGTTGGAAAAGTTTGCGAGTGAAGCACTGTTGACGATCAAATGCGCTGCTGCGCTCGCACTTGTGGCTATACCTGCTGCGTTACTCCTTCGTCGTGGTGCGTCACCAAATCGTGTACCAGGTGTGCCAGAGCGCTGGCCGGGCTGGCTTGTGTTTTTGTGCATCTGCATGGTCATGTTCGTGTTACCAAGCATGCTGAATCAACTTGGCGTTTCGTTGGGTTGCTTTGAGTTTCTGAAACAAAGCAGCCCAGTGGGAACACTGCTCAAACCAAGCGTACAAGTATCAAGCGACGAAGAGTGGAACAGCATCGCGAATTCGTTACGACACAACTACGTTACGCTACTCGTGATGCCCGTTGTGCTTGTGGGATTGTGGTTGTTGAAACGGCAAAGCGGTTTGATTGCATACCGCCCTGCTCTGTTAAAACCAAGTGTAAGCAGCGTGTGTTCAGCACTCTTGCTCTGTTGGGCGACCTATGGCTTGCTCGCCTATTTAGTGAACATCGGCGTGCAGTACTTGTACATCAACTCTGGCTGGCAGCCTTCGATTCATCCGATTGCCAAGGTAGGAATTTTCGATGGTGCCGGTGGTTGGATCATCGGCCTTGGTGCTTGTCTGGTGGCTCCACTTTTTGAAGAGTTGTTCTTTCGTCGTTTGCTGATGCCTTGGGCCATGCGACGACGTGTACGCGGACTGTGGCTTCAATCCTTCACACTGCTTTTTTCCATCTCTGCTTATCTGACAATCCAAAGAATCGAAGTGTTATTCGTTGGATTGTTGTTGCCGCTGGTGCAGGCGTTTTTGTTCGTGTATCCAGAGCACGTGAAGAGAGTTCATCGCTTGCTAAGATCGACGACATTCGCAGCGAATTGGGCAACCTCCAGCGTGTTCGCCATGCTGCATGCATCTGTGTGGCCATCGCCCATCGCGTTGATGATTTTGTCGATGGGTCTTGGCTTTCTTGTGGTACGAACGGGGCGATGGTGGGCGGCGGTACTTTGCCACTCGTTGTTTAACTTCACCAGTTTGATGGTTCTCTATGCATCGCAGGGTGCGTTCGGAGCACAATTCCACATCTCTCCATCATGAATCGTCGACTGCGAACTGTGTTGATTCGCTTGGCCCGTGTTGTGGCGTTGCCCCTTCATGCACGAGTCCGCCAATTCCACAAGTTGTGTAACGATCCGCAAGCCGTGCAGGCTTCGCTGTTGGATCGGCTCATTCAGCGGCAGCGTTCCACAGCGTTCGGGCAGGATCATCATTTCTCGCAGATTCACACCGCTGCCGACTATCAACGCAACGTCCCGATTCGCAATTACGAAGCCCTAAGCCCATACATCGAACGTGTGAAACTCGGCGAAACGAACGCACTGCATGCCAGTGATCGCGTGCGATTTTTCGCACTCACCAGTGGCACCACGGCACAGCGCAAAATGATCCCCGTGACGGATCGCTACCTGGTTGACTACAAACGCAGTTGGGCCATGTGGGGTGTCCGCGCTTACTACGATCACCGCGCGCGAGATCTGGCACTCAGACCTATCGTGCAGATGATCGGCGATGCCGATGAGTACCGCACGCCGATGGGCATTCCGTGTGGCAATCTCAGCGGATACACGGCCAGTATTCAACGGCCCATCGCTCGTCGACAGTATTGCATACCGACGGAGTGCGCTACACTTCGTGATCCCTTGGCCAAGTACTATCTCGCCGTGCGCAGCTTCATCGACAAACCGGTTGCTCTCTTCAGTTCAGCAAACCCAAGTACGTTACTCACCTGGGCACGCACCTTGAACGACCATCGTGAAGCATTGATCCGGGACGTACATGATGGGACCGTTCGAGCCGATCTCCATCTTCCAAAATCTATTACGACGCGATTCCGACCAAACCCAAGAGAAGCCAAGCGGCTGGCGACGCTCGTTCAGCAGAACAACCGACTGTACCCACAAGATATTTGGCATCCCAGCACTATCCTGCTGACCGTGTGGACGGGCGGCAGCATGGGGCCGTACCTCCGGCAACTACCGAAGTTTTATGGCGATACCCCAGTACGGGATCTCGGCCTCGTAGCCAGTGAAGGTCGCTTTACAATTCCGTTCGAGAATCACACGCCTTCAGGTGTTCTCGATATCGTCAGCCATTATTTCGAGTTCATTCGTGAAGAAGACCGCGAACATTCGAACCCCACGATCTCCCTCGCACATGAGCTGGAAGTCGGCCGAAACTACTTCATTCTCCCGACCACGCAGGCCGGTTTGTATCGGTACGACATCTCCGATGTTGTGCGAGTCACCGGTTACCTCGGGCGAACTCCACGCGTCGAGTTCCTCAGCAAGGGTTCGCGCTTCTCGAACCTCACCGGCGAAAAGCTCAGCGAACATCACGTCACCCAAGCGGTAGAATCGCTCGCGAAATCCTCGGCCTTTCAAGTGCGGAATTACACACTCGCCCCAGTGTGGGACGACAAGGCACCGTACTACGCCATTGTTCTTGAACGCAGCGAAGCCAGTGACAATCGATGGTCACAATGGCTCGTTGCTTTGGATCGTGAACTGAGCATACGGAACATCGAGTACGAAGCGAAGCGGCAGAGCCAACGCTTGGGCGAGGTGCGTGCCATCATCGTGGACGATGGGTACTGGACCGCATGGGATCAGGCCCGTCTCTCACAAACGGGTGGGTCTGCCGAGCAATACAAGCGGCCATGCTTGATGAATGATGTCTCGTTCACCGCTACACTGTCCGTCATCGGTCGCATCCATCCTGAAACAGGTCTCGCATGGCAGTAGCCTCTTCAGCACCCGGCCCCGATCAACCGGTTCGTGGTGCCCATACGGCCATGGCCCTGCTCTTCAGTATCAACTTGCTCAACTACATTGATCGCCAAGTGCTCTCGGCGGTGCTCCCACGGATGCGGTTTGATCGAACGCTCTTCGATCCACTCGATACCAATCTTCAATTCAAGCTCGGCCTGCTGACCAGTGCCTTTCTTGCTTCCTACATGATCATCTCACCGATTGTCGGCTGGCTCGATGGTCGTGGTGTACGCCGCTGGGTGATGTTGGGATTAGGTGTGTCGCTGTGGAGTTTGGCCAGTGGATCGTGCGGCCTTGTGCAGGGCTATGGGTGGCTGTTGTTGTTGCGATGCTGCGTGGGTGTTGGCGAAGGTGCCTACGGCCCCGTGGCCTCGGCGTTGCTCTCCGATGCTTATCCGCTGAGGCAGCGTGGTGGCATCATGGCCTTGTTCAACCTGGCCATCCCGGTGGGTAGTGCGTTAGGCTTTCTCTTGGGTGGGGCCATTGCCGATCACTACGGCCACTGGCGACCAGCGTTCTTGATGACATTCCTCGGGCTTGTGCTTGGCGTGTTATGCCTCATGAAGCGAGAGCTTCCCCGTTTGAACGCAAGCAAAGAACTCGCCCCGAAGTATCGCGAGGTGCTTCATTCTCTCCTTAAGACTCGTTCTTTCTTGGCGTGCTGCGTTGGCATGACGGCCATCACCTTTGTTATTGGTGGTGTGGCGGCGTGGGCACCGGTGTACATCTTCAACCGCGAAGCACGCTTTCATTTCAGCGATGCCAGCTACGAGAAAATGGCGAACACAACGAACGAACCGAACCGCGTGACCATTCCCTACGAGCTACTTGAGAAGTTCAAAACGCTCGCTGCTGAACGAGAATGGACGGAAGGCGAGTTGCGTGAGGAAGTCAAGTCTCGACTCTCTCAATCTGACTTCTCGATCTACTACGAAACAATTCTTGATAGCACGACGACGCCCACATCGTTGACCACAGGGGCCATCAGCTTTCGCTTCGGGCTGATTCTCGCCGTCGGTGGGTTGCTCAGTACGATCACTGGCTCGTGGTGCGGGGAGTGGGCACGCAAACGGCTTCGTGGAGGGTACTTCTGGGTCATCGCGATCGGCGTTTTTCTGTCGATACCATTTTATCTGCTGTTCCTTGTGTCGCCGTTACCCCTCGGTTGGGTGTATTTGTTCATGGCGATCTTCGGCCTGTTCCTACATACCGGTCCGGCGTTTACCTTGCTTGCAAATGTGGTGACAAGCCCGATGCGGGCCACGGCTTTTGCTCTGAACATCCTTGTCATTCACGCCCTCGGCGATGTCATCTCGCCCCCGCTCATGGGCTGGATTTCGGATCGTGCCAGCCTCCAATTGGCCTTCCTCTTGATGTGTATCCCCATGTTCCTCGGGGGTGTTTTCTGGCTCGTCGGCACGCGATTTCTTGATGCCGATACGGCACGGGCGACTCGGCACGATCAACTAGCCTCGTGAAGTCACGACTTCGGAGTTGATTGTTGCAAAGAACTGTGTAACTTCGGCATTCATCGTGACTGGTCCTTTTTCATGCTCGATCTCGGATACTGGTTTAGGAGGATTGGTCCACCAGGCCTCGGCTCGTTTCGGCCCCCAACTCCCTGTGTTGGGCATCGCGTTTAATTCATCGAGTAATATGCCAGCGTTATTGGCTCGATTGAAAGGCTCCTTTGACAAGCAGCGTTGAATCCAACTCTCGAACTCAGGGCTGACGTCGACACCCAACGTTGACAGCGATTCCGGTTTCGCGTTGAGATGTTTCATCAAGATGTCTGTGACGGTGTTCGCCAAAAACGGGGGGCGACCGGACACTAAGTAGTACGCCACAGCGCCGACGGCATAAACATCGGCCCGGGAATCGACCGAGTCCGGCGAGCGTATAGCTTCTGGCGAAAGATAGAGCGGTGTACCGGTGATGACGTTGGCCGAGGTGAGATTCGCTTCTTTGACGTCCGATGTTTTCACAAGGCCAAAGTCCAAGACCTTTACAAAGTCGTACTGCCCGCCACGCATCGTCAGAAATGTATTCGCGGGTTTCACGTCGCGATGCACGAGGCCTGCTTTGTGTGCTTCAGAGAGTGATCCACATAATTGCTGAAGCAGATAAATCGCTCGGCTTTCACCAATCGGGCCGTAGTTCTTAATGAGATTATCAAGGTCTTGGCCTTCGAGGAATTCCATAGCGTAGTAGAAGACGCCTTCCGGTGTTCGACCGTAGTCATAGATGGCCAAGGTGTTCGGGTGCGTCAAAGTGCTAGTCAGTTGCACTTCACGTTCGAATCGAGCAATGGCTATTTCAGACATGTCAGCCACGTTCAACAATTTCACAGCCGTAGGGCGGCGAAGCATGGCGTGGCGAGCACGATACACCGTGCCCATACCACCGGAGCCGAGCTTGTTTTCGAGTGTGTATTGACCAAGTTGCTTGGCATCCAGCACAGCTTGGCGAAGCTGATGTTGCTTTCGGGCCAGCACCAGCATGGTCACAAAAAGCCCGATCCCAGCGATCACCAATAAACCCATGAGCACGCCAAAGGCCCAGCGCAGCACGTACATGGGTGCGAAGGCTTCGTCTTTGTCCACCTCGGTCACCACGCCGAAATCGTACTCACTTAACCATGTCCAAGCCGCAACATTCGGCACTCCTCGATAATCCAAGTAACCATCTACGTCGACGCCGGCTCCATGATTAGCGGCCATTAAAATAGGTTTGGTGAGAGGCATTTCTTTTCGACGTGTCTTTGGTCGTTCGCCAATGGAGATGTTTGCGCCAGGGTTTTTTAACTCAAGTGTCAGAGTCGATTGCACACTTGGATCGTCCACCAGAAGACCAATTTCTTTGAGTTCGTCATCAAACCGCGAGTTACTCAGCATCACACCATTGCGATCAAAGGCGTAGGTTTCGCCAGTTTTTCCTGCACGTGCGGTTTGCAGAATCCGCGTGAAGTCTTCTTCCGGGCGAAAACGAAAGCCAATTGCAGCGATCGGTTTGCCAGTTGCATTCTTCACTGGAGCGCTTGCCCACATCGTGGGAACATTGGCTCGAAGTTCGCCGTCCTTATCTGGCAGCAACACGAGACTCTTCATGGGCTTGGAAACGATGACCTCTCCATCAAAAACTCTGCCGAAGTAATCCTTACGATACCCCACTAACACTTTGGCCATGATGCCATCGGTATCCGAACTGATCACTCGGCTGTCTGCGTCAATGATGATGTAGCCGACGTATCGAAAGCGCGCCAACTTGGGTGTCGTCAGAAGTTGGCGGATCTTCAGTTGAGCGGGTGATTGCAATAGTTGTTTCTCGGCATCTGCACCCGTCGGCAACATTAAAAGTTCACTGACTGCTTCCTGCAACCCAACGCTATCCGCCAAAAGTTCTGCAGTGATGTTCTGAGTCCGCATCCATTCCCGCAGCGCTGCAACATCTGAATCCAAAGTCGTCTGCATCTCAGCGACTTGGTTCTCACGCAGCATGTTCTCGACACTGCTCATGATGTACCAGCCGGTGAGGCCGAGTAGTAACGCCGTGATGATTGGCCAAATCCAAAATTGCCGACGTACAAACTTAGCTGTCGCTTGAATCGCAGAACCAGAAATGACATTCTTGTAAAGCGAACCAGCCAATCGACCAACACCGGACAGCGTACGCCCGGCAGAAGATTTTGAGGTTGAATCAGTCATGGACAAGTCCGCATCGGGAGATGAACGTCCAAGCTACCTTAGTATGTCACACTTTCTTTGACAGTCGAGCTTGAACTTAGGCAAACAGTACGGTATCTGATGCGTCATGAGCGTAACACGCTGCGCTATGATAACGATTTTGCCTACTTTAATAGCACTCCTAGGCTGTGCGAAATCGCGTCCCTTCCCAGTCGTCGATGTCGGGGCTATACAAAGGTCAATTCCTGTCGAGTCTGCACAACCTTTCGGGGTTTCCGGAACGAATTCAGATGAACCCATTCCGATTCGAGCAGTTTCAGCAAGTAACCACGACAATCCAAAACCAAAAACCATCCTTGCCCTCTCAGGTGGTGGGATGTACGGGTCATACACCGCCGGGGTGCTGAACGGTTTGACGAAATCAGGCCAACGCCCCGTGTTCGATGTCGTAACCGGCATTTCCACGGGTGGGCTGATTGCACCATTGGCGTTCGTTGGCCCAGAATATGACGCCCAGATGAAGCTCATCTATACCCGTGTGACACGACGAGACATCTTCACCTATCGCAATTGGGCAACTATCCCGTTCCGTGAATCGATAGCCAGCACCATGCCCCTACGAGCCATCGTTGATACCGCCATCACCGACGAACTACTGAACAAGGTTGCCGCAGAACACGTCAAAGGTCGTCGGCTGTACGTAGGTACTACTAATCTCGATACGCGGAGGTTCATCACCTGGGATATGGGGGCGATTGCAAATCGCGGTAGTAGTGGTGACCGTGGCGATATGAAGATCGCCAAGAAGTTATTTGTCGATGTACTGATCGCGTCCTGTTCATTACCGGGCATCTTTCCGCCGGTGCCTATCAACGTGACCGTGGACGGCAAAAGCTATACGGAACTGCATGCTGATGGCGGTGTGGTCACTTCGGTCTGGGTGCCTACTCAAGTGTTAGATGCCGCGTCGCCAGACCCAGCTAAGCCTGAAAAGTTACATCAGACAGCCGAGTTGTATGTGATTCTCGCTGGCAAACCACATCCTGATCCCAGCGTGGTCGATCAGAAGACATTCCAAGTGCTAACGGTTTTCTTGAACGCAGCGCAAGCGGCACAGAATCGGCGCGACGTGTCGCACATTTACCATCAAGCCAAGATTGCAAACGTTCAGTTTCGCATGACGGCTGTTGCTCAGGATTTTTCGACCCCAGCAGGTGGACTCGAATTTGATCGAGTTGAAATGAATCGGCTGTACGACGAAGGGTTCCGTATCGGTGAAAAGCAAGCGTGGTGGAACTCGCCACCGGAACGCGGACCAGGCGAAATCGACACGATACGCACAGGCACACAGTTCAAATCCGTACAGAAGTAAACATCGATAATCAAAATGTCAGAAGATTTGTTGCGGTTGAATTACAGCTTCGGAAATGTCAATAACTGCATGGCGATATAGGGCCTGAGAGTATTGCCCAACGTGATCCTTACTTTATCAGTCCCAGAATCGTTTGCAGCCGATTCGCGAATGTACTCTTCTGCTCAGTAACAATCCGTTGTAGACAAGCATTTGACATAGCCGACAAGTTTCGATTGATGGTTCAAAAAGTTGTTTGGCGACACGGCCCACGTATCTACGATCTCCGCCAAGCCGATACCCAAGCTATGAGCAGCGCACGTTTTTCGCACATGGAACTCCGCTAACTCTCAGGTCTGCTGAACCGAGTGCTGTATAAAAGTGATGAACGATTTCTTATGTAGCCGAGTGACTTCGTTTGATCTCCGTTGGTAAAAAACCATCGGACTGCATCTTACCTCTGCTGACGGTTCGCTTGTGGTGAATTCACAGCAGGAGCCGGTACTAGGTTACCACCACCGAGTGCTTGATAAGCGTTAACGATAGCGGAAAGTTGCTGCCGCTTCGTCTCGATCAACACCGTTCGAGCTTCCAGGAGATCCCGCTGAGCAAATAGTACCTCGATGTACTCGGCTCGTGCATTCTGGAAAAGCTGAGTAGCCGCATCGACTGAGGCCTCAAGTGCTTGTAACTGTTGCTTCTTGATCTCGATACTCTTGCGGTAATTATCTTCCGCCGACACGCGATTCACGACTTCAGTGAATGCATTCAGCACGACACGTTGATAGTTGTAAATGCTTTGCAACTGACGCGCGTTTGCATTGGCGTAAGCAGCTTGAATTGCTCTCTTGTTGATTAATGGGCCAACGATGTTTCCTGCTGCTCCAGCTATCAGAGCTCCAGGATTAAACAAATACTTCGGATTAAAAGCTTCGTAACCGATGTTCGCTGAGATGTCCAACGAAGGATAGAATTCAGCCCGTGCAACTACAACGTCCAGGCCGTTCGCCTCGAGTTCACGCTCGGCTTGGCGAATGTCGGGCCGGTTTTGTAACAATTGCGAAGGAATACCAACACTCGGGGCACTCATGCTCAAGTCAATAAACTCTGACGTACGACGCTCAACATATTGCGGAAAACGACCTACAAGGAAGTTGATCCTGTTCTCAGCCTCAATGATATCCTGCTTGACGATCAATTTCTCGCTCTGGTTCTTACGAACTTCAGCTTGAAATCGCTGCACAGCGAGACCGTTTCCTCGACCTGCATCGAAATTCGCTTTGGCGAACTGATAACTTTGATCTTGCAACTGAATGGTCATATCCAAATATTCGAGGCGTTTGTCGAGTGCCATCAAGCTGAAATAGTCCTCGGCGAGGTCGGCAACCAAGCGGGTAACGATGTAGTTTCGGCCTTCCGTCGTAGCGAGATAGCGAAGAGTCGCTGCATCTCGTGCATTTCGCAATTTTCTCCAAATATCCACCTGCCAGGAGAGATTTGCGGCGAACATAAAGTTGGGAAGTGGGTCTGGGAAATGCCTGTCCCGTGCGAAATCGAGTCTCTTTTCCACAGCTCCCTGCGTTGTATATCGACTGGATTTGTCAAAACCCGCGCTTGTTCCAAGCGACAGGAACGGTAGGTACGCACCGGTTCGACCCCAAATCTCGTTACTCGCAATTTGAATGTCTTCTGCTCGAATCTTGAGTTCTTGATTGTTAGCGATGGCTTCACTGATCAACTTCAAAAGAATTGGGTCGTTATAAAACTGTTCAATACCGACCTGTGCTGATTTCTCGGTGCTAATCGACGCGCTCGTTGGGAGTGTTGCTACACCAACTCCACCAAGAACACCTGCTAGAGGAGTCGAGATATTTGTCGTCTTTATAATGTTAAAATTGTCAGGCAAACTTGGAGTCGGTTCGGATTGGCGTAGTGCGGGGATATGACAAGCTGGGATAAACAACAGCAAACCACACGAAGCGATCACGCTCGTAAGCAATCTTTTCGTAAGCTTCGAGCTCGAAAAACACACTGTATTCCTCATTTGCCATATCCTTATCGTGATCAATCACCCTGTTGACCGGGTACGGTTGCAACGGATTTATCGACCAAAATGACGTGGCCTATTCATTAAATCATGGAAACTCTCAAGCTACAGCATGAAAAACGTGTTTTGTAAAATAAAAAAGCCCATCGTGTCCTTCGATGGGTTAGTAATAAAATACTAGTTCTCTATCACGGAATGATAGAGAACTTATTTCTGATTAGGCTTGGCGTATCAATGTGGAGGTTTCTGTTGATACGCTGCCCCACCCTCTTGTTCAACTGGAATGAGCGCGATGGGAGGATCTTCGTGCTTCTCAAATATCTCACTCAATGGACGATCTACTTCATTGTTCAGGAGCTTGCGACCATCGGAAATCTTGCCAAACAGATAATACAGTCCAGGTATCACCAGCACGCCAATGACGGTTCCGAGGAGCATCCCACCAGCAGCAGTGGTGCCAATGGTGCGGTTTCCAATTGCGCCTGCACCGTCGGCGAAGACCAATGGAATGAGACCTGCGATGAAAGCGAACGAAGTCATCAAAATCGGGCGGAATCGTAATTTTCCTGCTTCAATTGCAGAGTCTTTTAGTGAGATACCTTCCTGTCGGCGTTGAACGGCAAATTCAACAATTAAAATCGCGTTCTTGCCGAGTAGTCCGACCAGCATGACAAGCCCAATCTGAGCATAGACATCATTGGCCAATCCCATGACTTGCAAGAACAGGAAGGAACCGAAGATCCCCACGGGCAGCGAGAGCATCACGGCCAGCGGTAGAATGAAACTCTCGTATTGAGCGACCAGCACCAGATAAACGAAGATAACAACCACTGCGAAAATGATGAGAGTCATACTCAGTTCAAACTTCGGCAGCGGTGGGGCATTAACAGCAATGCCCTTTTTCGCCTCTTCGTACGAAATACCTTCCCAACCGATACCGTAACCGCGGGGCAGCGTTTCCGCGACTTCCTGGATGGCTTTGATGGCTTGACCACTACTGTAGCCGGGAGACGGCGCTCCTTGAATCGTGGCGGAAGGATAGAGGTTATAGCGGGTGATTTCGTTCAAGCCCTGCTTCTTCTTGACCTCCATAAACGCAGAAAAGGGAACCATTTCTCCTTCGACTCGTACCTTTTCCATTTTTTGAGTTTTTTCGTTCTTGATCTCAATCTCACGTTCGCTCTTGACGAAAAAGTTGCCGAGATCTTCGGGGAACCGCCTGAACTCTGGTGCGGCCTGAACATAGACCTTGTAAAACTGATTGAAAAGTACGAATCCTTGCTCGTAAGTGCTACCGATCAGGATGTTGAGTGTGTCGAGGGCTTTACCAATCGAAACGCCTTTTTGCATGGCCAAGTCGTTATTGATGATCAACTCATATTGCGGGTAGTCTGCTGTGTAAAACGTAAACAGGCTCTTCAACTCCTTACGTTTTCTTAAAGCCGCCATAAACTTTTCGTTCACTTCACCGAGTCGTGCGTAGTCGGTCGTATTCGTTTTGTCGAGGACGCGAACAGAAAAGCCCCCCGCCGCACCGAAGCCCGGAACAGCGGGCGGTTCAAAGAACTCGATTTTGACATCACTGAGCTTATGGGCTTTTTCTTCAAGCTCGATGATGATCTCCTTCGAAGTCTTTTTGCGATCCGACCAGGGTTTAAGATTTAGGACACAGGTCCCCGCGTTGGAACCCCGGCCTTCCGTCAGCACTTCGTATCCGGCCAACGACGTCACGGAAGTTACTTCCTCAACTTCTTTGCACAGATCCTGGAGCAATCGAGACTTGGCGTTCGTGTATTCGAGAGTCGCACCCGGGGGTGTTTGGATAATTGCGTAGATGGTGCCCTGATCCTCGCCAGGAATGAATCCCGTAGGGAGCCGGGTATTCACTGCGAAAATTCCAGCAGTAAATCCCGCGATGATGAGGAAGGTCAGAGCACGACGAGTGACGATTTTCCCAAGGAATCCTGTGTATCCACCGGTGACTTTTTCGACTCCGCGATCAAAAAGCCGCAAGACAAACGTCAGCGGGAAGAGCAAAATCGTGAGTGGGCCAATCTTCTTCGGTTGGCTCGAATGCGGCTTGAGAATCATCGCGCAAAGGACTGGCGTGAGAGTCAACGCCACGACTCCCGACAGAATGATCGATACAGCCATGGTGATGCCGAACTGGCGATAAAAGGTGCCAACCGGACCTGGTATGAACGTCACCGGAACGAAAACCGCCGTCATCACGAGTGTGATGGCGATGATCGCTCCGCTGATTTCGTGGAGCACTTGCATCGTCGCAACGTAAGGCGAAGCGTGCGTCGTGGCCATTTTGGCATGTACGGCTTCGACCACGACGATCGCATCGTCCACCACGACCCCGATCGCCAGTACCATCGCGAAGAGCGTAATCAGGTTGATCGATAGCCCAAACAACTTGAGGAAGAAGAAGGTTCCGATGAGGGAAACAGGTACCGCGATAATCGGGATGAGAGTTGAACGTAAGTCCCCAAGGAAGAGGAACACGACAAGGGATACTAAAAGGAAAGCTTCGATGAGTGTATGAAGCACCTTCTCAATTGAAGCGTCGAGGAATGTGGATACGTCATATGCAAACTGATATTCCATACCGGTTGGGAACGATTCCTTTTTGATCTGTTCGAGTTCTTCTTTGACCTTCTCGATGACATCGGCAGCATTAGAACCGGGGCTTTGCTTGAGGATGATGGAAGTGGCTGGGAATCCATCGACATCTGAATAAATGTCGTAGAACTCCGAGTCCAGTTCGATGCCTTGGCGTACTTTTGGGATTGTCGCCGTGCCGAGGCCACCGAATAGTGCCGGAGCAAAATCACGAACGTCAGGGCCGATTGGATCTTGGACACCGCAAACGTCACGCAAGTACAGCGATTCTCCGTCGGCATTTGCCCTCAGGACGATTTTTTCGTATTGCTCCGCTTTGCTAAATCGCCCGATGTAAGTGAGTACGTATTCCCGAGACTGGGACGTCTGTCCAGTCGCTTGGCCGAGCCGACCGGGCGAACCGATCACACTCTGCTCAGCCACGGCCTTCATGATTTCTTCGGTAGAGATATTGTATGCACGCATCCGTTCGGGATTGAGCCACAATCGCATTGCAAAAGAACGGTTACCGAGATTCACTGGTCGACCCATACCTGGGATCCGCTTGATCCGTGGCATGATGTTGGCGTTGGTGAAGTTGTAAAGGAATTTCTGATCTGCGTTGGGATCTTTGCTGAAGATGTTCACTTTCATCAAGATGCTGGGTACAACCTGGCTGACGAGTATGCCCTCCCGGACAACGAGTGGCGGGAGTCGACTCAACACAATGTTAACCCGGTTCTGCACATTCACGACCGCGATGTCCGGATCGGTACCCGGTTCAAAGTAGATTCGGATCGTCGCTTCGCCGGCACTGGTAGCGTCGGAGACCATATATCGCATGTTCTGGACGCCGTTGATGGACTGCTCCAACGGAATCAGAACCGAATCGACCAACACATTGGCGCTCGCGCCCGGGTATGCGATGGCGACTTCAACAGTCGGCGGCGAAATTGAAGGAAACTGCTCCACAGGCAGGGTCTTCATGCCCAACCCGCCGAGAAACAAGATGATGATCGACACGACAATCGCCAACGCAGGCCGGTAAAGAATTTTCGTGAACATAGAACTCGGTTGCACTGGTTGGTATTCGAACAGGAATCGATGTGCGGCGGTGTGTGTTACTCCGCAGGTTGCTTCAGATTTGCAAGGACTTCTTCCGATTTGCGGAATTCAAATTCCTTGAGCTTCTCTCCATCACGGACTTGGCGAATCCCTTCGAGTACGATTTTGTCTTGCGTACCGATCCCACTTTTGATGATGAAGATGTCGTCCTTTTCGCTCAAGATGGCGATTTCGCGTTGGTGCACGGTGTGTTCTTCATCAACGACGAAAACGTAGATTTTATCAAGAATCTCGAACGTGGCTCGTTGTGGTATGACAATAGCATTATGAACATTTCGGCTGATGAGCACCGAGCCTGTACGTCCGTGGCATAGCACTCGGTCCGGGTTGAGGAAGTCTGCACGGTATCGGCGGTTCCCCGTTTCGTTATTGACCTTGGCTCCAATCGCCGAAAGCTGTCCAACAAGCGGATACTTTCTACCGTTCGCAAGCATGAGTTCAATCTTCGCCGTCTTGTTCAGGTGCGATACGAGTGCCGTGTCTCGATTTGTCCCATTTTTTGACGTCAACTCGGCACCAAAATCAAGATCGCGCTTCTCTGGTACATTGAAATAAATCCACATAACAGTGTTATCGGAGAGAGTCGTAAGAATCTCACCCTCCTTGACTGTGCTGCCCTGCTGCTTTTCTTGCCGATCGATCGTGCCGTCGAAGGGAGCACGAATCGTAGCGAAGTTCAACTCAGCTTGTGATTTGTCCACGTTGCTCTTTGCCTCTTGCATTTTCGCCTTGTAGATGAGCAACTCTCGTTGTGAAACTACCGGATTGCGTCCGTCGATAGACTGCTCGGCCAGTCTCTTGCAGTTTTCGTATTCTTGTTCCGCTACTCGGAATTTCGCGAATTCCGCATCGTACTTGGCTTGATAAAGCGTCGGCACGACTTTAAACAGAATATCGCCCTTTTTCACCAATTGACCTTCTTTGACAGTGATCTCCTCAAGGATTCCAAAGGCTCGGGCAGAGAGGTCAATGTTGTTTTTCGAGTGTATTTGGCAGACGTATTGCTGGGTGATGACGATTTCTTTTGCTACCGCACTTGTGACAACAATCGTGTGCTCGGCCTCTTTGGCCTCTTCATCTTTATGTTGACAAGCAGTTATCGCAAAGAACATTAACAATGGGATGTATTTTAGAATTTGTTCCGACCGCATGTGCTTGTTCTCTGTGATGATTATTCAACGCGCGGAAGTGTCTTAGCAATGCATTCTACATGCCGTTAGAGGCAATTGCTCGCGAACTCATGGAACGCTTGGTTCG
>JBBRME010000093.1:0-16422 GCA_038230995.1 Gemmatales bacterium | reverse complement strand
CAAAGATTACAAGGCGGACATTTCCGAACCGCTCGGCCCGCTCACTGGAATTGGCTTCAGATCCGACCGGGTTTACGGACAAGTCCAGACGTACTCAAGTTGGGATATGTACAAACTGCTGGGCCTCCGCGGGCAACCGGGGAACAGTTGGCAGTTGCACCTCGATTATCTGAGCCTGCGTGGGCCAGGGGTCGGAACGGATTTTGGTTACAACAATCTGTTTGGTAGTGAGTTCAAAAACGTCGGCAGTTTGAGCGTCTATGGACTGTTCAACGACACTGGTAACGACATCCTCGGTGGCTTTCGTGGGCCTGAGCCGCAGCACCCAGCGTTTCGTACTCGTGCGATCTGGACACACAATCAAGACATTTACGAAGATGGGACGAGCTACGTTCGGGCGATGGGGCAGTTTGCGTACCTCAGCGATAAGAACTTCATGGAGCAGTTCTACAAGAACCGCAACGACACTGACATTAACAGCGAAACCTTTGCCTATGTCTATGGTGCCCGCGATAACTTCGCATGGAGTGTCCTTAGCAACGTGAATATCAACCGCCCATGGGTGACGGAAACTCAGTGGTTGCCTCGTGCGGATGCCGCATTGATCGGCGAGAACTTGTTCGATCTGGTGAGCTACACGACACGAGCTTCAGCAGGTTATGCCCGCTTCCGTCCGGCAGATCAGGCACAGACCGCCAAGCCAATTCTGGCTGGCGACCAAACTGCATTAAACACGCTTCGGGGTGATTGGTACCAACGGGCCAGCCTGCCCGTGGACTTGGGGCCGTTCCGCCTAGAACCCTATGGCATCATGGATCTCACGGCGTATAGCCAGGATCAAACGGGAAATGGTCGCGGGCGGTTCTACGGGGCAGGTGGTGCCAAGCTCACGGTGCCGTTATCGAAGCTCGATGCCGAGGTGAACAACGAGTTGCTCAACGTCCGGGGTATCTACCACAAAGTGGAACTCGGCTTGAACTACTACAACGCTTACTCGGACACCGATCCGCGAACGCTACCGCAACTCGACCGACTGAACGATGATGTGTCGGACTACAGTTTCCGGGCGTTCCGTCGCTTCGGTGGTATCTACCGTGCACCAGGTGGCGACTTATTTGCCAATACACCAGCCGGGCAAGCCGTGGCTTTTTCGCCCGTATTCGATCAACAGGATTTGGCGAATCGTCGCATCCTGCAAAGCAGAACCGACATTCTCAACACAATGGAAGTGCTGCAAGGCGAGATCCGCCAACGATGGCAGACCAAACGCGGCCCAGTGGGTAACGAACATACGGTTGATTGGATGGCATTGAACCTGACTGCTTCTTACTACCCGAATAAAAATAGGGACAACTACGGCGAATCATTCGGCTCGTTGCAGTACGACTACCTGTGGAACATTGGCGACCGAACGGCGATCACCTCGGGTGGTTGGTTCGAGACACATGATTTGGGCACGAAGTTCTTCCACGCAGGGGTTCACTTCAATCGTACCGACGGCAGCAATTTTTACTTTGGCTATCGGCATACTGATCCACTCGGTAGCCGGTTACTGGTGGCGGTGTTCGGCTATCAGTTCAGCCAAAAGTACAGCGTGAGTGTCGTCAATGCGTATGACCTCTCAAACAACTTCAGTCAGTCAAGTTCGATTGCTTTCAACCGAACCGGGACGGACATGACGATGTCGCTCGGCGTCAGTTACAACGCCTTCCAGAACAACTTGGGTCTTCAGTTCCTGCTCGTGCCCAACGCTGCCCTGTTTGGCCGTACCGGCAACATCGGTAACCTCTTCTTGCAATAATTTCTTGTCACACGTCGCTGACTCGCCGGTACGGGGGACATCCTAACCCAAACTGGAGACTCAAGATGTTCAAGCACACGCTTCTGACGGTTGTTCTGGCCTGCACCACAACTGCGATGGCTAGCGATAAGCCACTGCTGATGAAGCAACACACGATCAAAGATGTGGATCGTAACAACGGCCAACCGCTCGTGCAGATCCTCATGCCGAAGGACTGGAAGGTCGAGTCGCAATTCTCGTGGTCGCTGCGTTCGGCCCAGTTCCCATTCGATTCATCCTCGCGGTTCACCGCACCGGACGGAACTTCCGTTATCGAGTTCCTGCCGGTGTATCAGCACAACTACTCGGTCAGCCCGTTCGGTGCGCCGCAAGGCTACGCTGCTCCGAAGGACATTGAGGAAGGCCTGGGCTGGTTGGCTGCGTCTGTTCGACCCAACATCAAGTTGAAAAAGATCGACGGCAAAGCAACGAAGAAAGTGACCGCTGCCCCGGTGAGCAATGGCTACACATCAACAACGACCGTGGAGCAAAGCGGTACGTATACGGTGAGTTACACCATGAATGGGGTGAAGTGCGAAGAAGAATTTGCAGCGTCGATTTATGTTCAAAACATCGAAGGGCAGGGTGGGTACCTCAGCCAGCAGTGGTTCATCTACGGTGTGCGGGCTATCCGTGCGGCGGCAGGTTCGCTTGATGAAGTGCGACCCATCGGCGTGGCGATGAGTCGATCCGTTCGGCCAACAGCGGAGTTTGCAAAAGCCATCGAGATCGCTCAGAATTGTGTACGGAACATCCAGCAGCACAACTTCGAGATGACCATCCGCGATGGAAAAATGTGGCAGGATGCACGGCGTGAAAGCAACGAGAAGTGGCAGAAGGTGGTCGATGAACGCTGGGCTGCTGGTGATGCCCGCAACGAGCAGTTCCGTGATGTGCTCGGCGGTGCGAATCGCTTCAAGACTGCAGACGGGCAAGAAGTGCTTTTACCGTTGAGTCACAAGTATGCATGGGAAGGGCCAAACGGACTTTACCTGATCACGAACGACTCGACCTATCGACCGGATGCGGACTACAGCGGAACATGGACAAACATGAAACAGAAGCGGTGATCATCAACGAACGAAGCGGGCGAGGGTCTTAGGACTCTCGCCCGCTTCGTCGTTTCGATTTGAATTAAGCCTGAGTAGCCACCTTCGCCATGCCCGACGCCCGTGCCAGTGCCTTGGTGCGGGTCTCGCGTTCAATCGCTGTGGTCGACGGGAGTGCTTCCGCATCCGCTTTGGCTTTTGCCACAATGTCTGCAGTCATCTTGTCCGCCGTCAATGACTTGGCCGTAAGCACATTGACGGTGTTGTTGGCCACCTGCACGAAACCGCTGTCGATGTAGAACCGCTTGGCGGTGCTACCCGTGGTGATGCGGAGTTCGCCCGGTGCCAATTGCCCAACAAAGGCCGAGTGACCCGTGAGCACACCGCGTTCGCCGTCGAACATTGGCAGCACCACGCTATCAGCGGTCTCATCCAACACGGCCCGTTCCGGGGTAACGACGATGATTTTTAGGGACATGGTGGCTGGTTCGTGTGGTGATGGTGATCGTGAAAAAACGCGGTGGTAGATTCGGGTGTTCAACACCTTAAGAATCCACCACCGCACTAACTTACTTCATCATTTTCTTCGCGTTCTCGACGGCCTGATCAATTTGCCCGACGTACATGAACGCCCCTTCTGGCAGAGCATCGTGCTTGCCATCGCAAAGTTCTTCGAAGCTGCGAATCGTGTCTTCGAGCTTCGTGAACTCCCCGCTCTTGCCGGTGAAGGCTTCGGCGACGAAGAACGGCTGGCTGAGGAATCGTTCGATCCGGCGGGCACGGGCCACCACTTGTTTATCTTCCTCACTGAGTTCATCAACACCGAGGATGGCGATGATGTCTTGCAGTTCGCGGTACCGTTGCAGAATCCGTTTCACGCGGTCGGCCACGGCGAAGTGGCGTTCGCCCACGAACTGCGGATCGAGCAATCGGCTGTTCGAAGCCAGTGGGTCGATGGCTGGGTAAATGCCCTTTTCCGAGATGGAACGTTCGAGGTAGATGAACGCATCCAGGTGCTGGAATGTGTTAGCTGGAGCCGGGTCAGTCGGGTCATCGGCAGGCACGTACACGGCTTGCACGGATGTGATGGCACCCTTCGTAGTACTGGTGATGCGTTCTTGCAGTTCACCCATTTCCGTTGCCAGCGTTGGCTGGTAACCCACGGCGCTTGGCATCCGCCCGAGAAGGGCCGACACTTCCGAACCGGCTTGCGAAAAGCGGAAGATGTTGTCCACGAAGAACAACGTTTCGGTACCTGTGCTGTCGCGGAACCACTCGGCCATGGTGAGGGCCGAGAGGGCGACCCGCATCCGCGCGCCCGGTGGTTCGTTCATCTGGCCGAAGACCATGGCGGTCGACTCGATCACGGCCTTGGCGTCAGCATCAGCACCGGTCTTGGTTTCCTGCATTTCCAACCACAAGTCGTTACCTTCGCGGGTTCGCTCACCCACACCGGCAAACACCGAGTACCCCTTGTACTCCTTCGCAATCCGCGTGATCAATTCTTGCAGAATCACGGTCTTGCCCAGACCGGCCCCGCCGAACAAGCCAGCCTTACCACCCCGTGGCAGTGGCATCAGCAAGTCGATGACCTTGATACCAGTTACGAGCACTTCGCTCTTCGGGCTAAGTTCGTCGAACTTCGGTGGCTCGCGGTGGATGGATCGCGTTTCCGAGGCTTGAATAGGGCCACGACCATCAATCGGCTCACCCAGAAGGTTGAACACCCGGCCAAGCGTACCGAGACCCACCGGCACCTTCACTGGGCCACCGGTATCGACCACTTCCATCCCGCGAACCAGACCATCGGTGGTACCGAGAGCCACAGCACGCACGCGGCTACCGCCGAGGTGCTGTTGCACTTCGCCGGTCAGGCCGATCTTGAGGCCACCGGAGGTGGTCGCGTTGATTTTCACAGCGTTGTAGATTTCCGGCAGTTGGCCTTCGTCGAATTCGACGTCAAAGGTCGAGCCGATGATCTGCACGATCTTTCCGACTTTGTTCGCAGTGGCAACCATCTCGTTTCATCTCCAAGTAATCGTGGCATTGGCCACGGTGTTTGTTGAATCGTGTTCGATCTAAAAGTCGCAGTTCGCCCACTCATCGGTGAGTCGGGCTGATTGTTTTTTGTAAGCAGCGAGGCTGAACCACTTGGTTCGGCGTTCCTTGTAGGCGTTCCAAGTGCCGCTGAACAACTGGCTCATGCGTCGGCTGGCTTTGCCAAAGAACGACGTACGAGTTTCTCCGATGGGTGGAGACAGTCGTTCGTAGGGCTTTTGTGTTTCGAGGAACCGGCAAGCTTTGCAAACGGCTGGCATACCAGTGTCGTGAACGACCACATAACCACCATCGTCCAGGAGTAGGTCTGCATAGAAGAGATCAAGCATTGTGTAGTCGAAGGAATGGTAGCCATCGATCAACACGAACTGAAACTTCTTTCCTTCCGCAACGAGGCGGGGCAGAGCGATGTGGCCGAAGTCTTCGATCACCGTGAGGCGTTGACCTTGCCCGGATTTCTCTACAGCTTTCACGCCTGCGTTGTCGAACCCCTTTGGTGTTGGTGCCGATTGAAACGGATCGATAGCCGTATGTTGGCCGTTGGTATTTTTGGACAGCCAATCGCACAGGATCACAGCACTGCCACCATTGGCCAAGCCTGTTTCAAGCGTGGCCAATGGCTGGCATTTGTCCAGCAGTTCACCTAGCCGATCATACTCGGCAGGCCGCATTCCCAGTGGTAATTGTTCCGCAGTGGCGGACATAGTTTACCCTTTGGGAACCAGGAAGCTGAGATGGTGAGCCGAATGCACCAGATGCAAAGCCAAAAACCGATCCTTCGATTGATTGCCAAACAGCGGCGAAGGGATGTACGGCCCCTTGTGGTTCGACCAGCGAGACACGGCTTTCTTGTAATGTTCGAGTTCTGTTCGGTCATCGACATCAGATGATGGAACGGAAGTCGGTGCCGTCTGAGCACCCGACGGCATCGATTGATCCGCGATGACCTTATCCAACATTTTCGTGGCGGACGTATTGCGCATGAACCAGAAGATCGGCTTCAAGAAGAACGGTAGCGGTGGGAAACCATCAAGCTGATAGGTCAACCAGTTCGCCAGATGGCCGGTGCATTGACCGAGGTTCCACTTGCCCACTCGATCATATCCGCGCGCGACCAACTGCTCAGCATCCGCAACAGCGGCGTCGAGTGTAGTAAACCGTAGTTCGCGGCGGCTCAGCATTATTTCAACGCCTCGCTACCGGCGATGAGTTCGCTGATTTCCTTCGTGATGTTGGCTTGGCGTGTTCGGTTGTACAACCGGCTCACTTCTTTGATCAGGTCGCCAGCGTTTTCCGTGGCGGCTTTCATGGCCACGCGGCGGGCGATCTGCTCACCCACAGCGGAATCCAGAAAGCACTTGAAGAGTCGAACCTTGAACGCCACCGGCACCAGATCGTTTAGGATGCTTGCAGCACTTGGAAGGAACTCGTAGTCGTCTTTTTTAGCAACGTTGGTTGCGGCAACTGGTGCCTTATCCGTCCGCTTGTTTTCGACTGCCACGCTGGAAAGCGGGAGCAGTGTCTCAACTACGGGTTGTTGACGGGAGATACTGTAAAACTTCTGGTAAACCACGATGAGTTGATCGATAGCCCCACTCGTGTACATATCCACATACTTGGAAGCCACTTTGTCAACTTCATCGAACTGTGGCTTCTCTTCAAAGTGTGTGTAAAACGCGGTGGTCGGGATCTGTTGGAACTTGAAGTAGTTCATCCCGCGTTTGCCTGAGACCTCGAGGTCAAACCCGAGTTTATCGGCGATCATCGGCTTGATTTTCGTCATCGAAGCACGGAGCACACCGCCGTTGTATCCTCCGCAGAGACCACGGTTGGCGGTGAGCACCAGCACGAGTGTCTTCTTGATCTCTTGCCGCACAGCCAAAAGCGGGTGGCTTACTTCGCCTGCTGATTGTGTGAGATCCGATGCTAGCTCTGCGATCTTCTTTGTGTATGCCTCGGCTTCTGTCGCACGGTCGAGCGCTTTCTTGAAGCGCGCTGTGGCGATCAACTCCATGGTCTTCGTAATCTTCCGGATGTTGCGAATTGCCTTTCGGCGCTTCACCAAGGATCGCAAGTTTGGCATAAAACCTCAGCCGGTAACTGCTAAATCGCACAGTTTAAATGAGTACTGGTTTACCAAGAACACGTCGAATCACACTGAACTGGCCTGCGTGCATGATCGTGTGAACCGCAACAAAATTCAGCACAGATGCTATGGTCGGCCCAGCGAATGACATTCCTTCTGGTGATGGCTTATCCAGATCGGCGTCCGTCATCTGGGCGATGGCCAGCACGCTTGCCGCACGTACTTCGCCCAGTAGTTTCAAGTAGCCTGCCTTCGTTAGGAAGCCTGCATCCTGATCGAGAGTTGCGCCCTTTTTGCCGTGCAAGTCAGCAAAGCCTGCGGGGAACTCAGGGTAGACAGCATTCGGCACAACCGACTTCACGAGGAATGGATCACCAAGAATGATGTTGCCAATCTGCCAAGCTACGTGGTTCGCGCCGGGTGTGGGCCGGACGAACAACTCGCTATCACTGAAATCACCAACAAGCATTTGCAGCAGCCCTTCGGATGCCTTCATGCTCATCGCCATCAATTGGATACCATTCATCGCTTGCCCCTTTAGGCTTTGAACTGTGGCTTGAACGCGGTAATGGCGTCGCCGAGCTTCTTGGCCACCTCGTCAGTGATCTTCTTTTCCTTGGCGATCAGGTTGCGGACTTCAGGCATTTGTTCCTTCATGAACTTCAGGAACTGGCTCTCCCAACTCCTCACTTTACGGCGATCGACATCGTCGAGACCACCACTGTTACCCGCGAAGATAATCATCACTTGGTCGATCACGTTGAGCGGTTCGTACTGACCCTGCTTGAGGATTTCGACCATGCGGTAACCGCGATCAAGTTGGCTTTGGGTGGCCTTGTCGAGGTCGGTACCGAGTTGGGCGAACGCTTCCAGTTCACGGAACTGAGCAAGGGTCAGCTTCAAACCACCGGCGACTCGCTTGTCTTTCATGGCACCGATTTGGGCATTACCGCCCACACGGCTCACCGAGATACCCACGTCCACGGCAGGCAGCACCCCGGCGTTCTTCAGATCCGGTTGCAGGTAGATCTGTCCGTCGGTGATCGAGATCACGTTGGTTGGGATGTAGGCCGAAACTTCGCCTTCGAGTGTTTCGATGATCGGCAGGGCCGTAAGTGAGCCACCGGAGCCTGGAATCTTGGCTACCTTCGTGTTTGGAAAACTCTTGTGGTCGTGTTCAGCCTGTTCTTTACCACCGAAGCCACCCGGCCCGACGTACACCATGCACGCGGTGCCAGGCGTACGCTTTTCCGTTGGTTGAGTCGCGCTGTTCACACCCCAATCCGCAGTCACTTTCGCTTCGTCGGCGTCTGCAGGTACGAGGACATACTTTTCGGCGAGCTTCGCACTTCGTTCTAGCAAGCGGCTGTGACAGTAGAACACGTCACCGGGGTAGGCTTCACGACCGGGAGGGCGACGAACGAGGAGAGAAAGTTGACGGTACGCTGCTGCTTGCTTGCTCAAGTCATCATAAACACAGAGGGTGTCTTTACCCTCTTCGTACATGAAGTATTCGGCGATTGCTGTTCCGGCATAAGGTGCTAGATACTGCAGCGGTGCGGAGTCGCTGGACGACGCCACCACAACTACGGTGTATTCCATTGCGCCAACGGCCCGGAGCTTCTCAACCACTTGGGCGACTTTCGATTCCATCTGTCCGCAGGCCACGTAGACGCAGATCACATCTTCGGACTTCTGGCTGATGATGGTGTCGAGTGCAATTTGCGTTTTGCCCGTCTTACGGTCGCCGATGATGAGTTCGCGCTGACCACGGCCAATCGGGGTCATGGCATCGATAGCCTTGATCCCGGTTTGCAGTGGAACTTTCACTGGCTGGCGATCAGCGACGCCGGGTGCAGGGCTTTCAACAAGGCGGGTCTTCTTGGCAAGGATAGGCCCCTTACCGTCAACAGGATTGCCAAGCGGGTCGATGACTCGACCGATCATCTCCGGGCCAACAGGGATGCTGAGGAGTTGACCTGTTGTGCGGCATTCCATCCCTTCACGCACCTGAAGGTAATCCCCCAGAATGATGATGGATACTGAGCTTTCTTCGAGGTTGAAGGCGAGACCCTTCACGTTGGCTTGCGGGAAGTCAACGAGTTCGCCAGCCATGACTTCGGACAGGCCGAAGACGCGTGCGATACCGTCGCCCACTTCAAGCACCCGACCTGTAGCGCGAACGTCGGTTTGCTGACCGAACTTCTCGATCTCGTTGATCAGCACGCTGGTAATTTCGCTGGCGTTGATCCGGTTAGACATGACTTCCACTCGCCAACAGGTGATTGCGGAGATTGTTCAGTCGGGTGCGGACAGACGAGTCGTACACCCGGTCACCAATTTGAACGATCAGCCCGCCGAGCAAGTCGGGTTCGATGCGGACGTTCAAAATCGGCTGTTTGTTGAGCTTCTGCGAAAGCGTGTTCTTCAAGCGTTGTTCTTGCTCGCCACTGAGCGCCACAGCGGCCCGTACGAGGATTCGTACTCGCCCTGCTTGTGTATCGCGGATCGCTTGATAAGCCGCGGAAATCGCTGGCAGATGAGCCAAGCGGTTCTTGGCATTCAGAACACCGAGGAACTTCTTGAACAGATTAGAGGTGTTATGCTCGAACACCTTGGCCAAGAGAGCCAGACGATCTTTGCTGGAGATCGCCGGGTTGGAGAACAGCACGGCAACCCGTGGGTTCTTCAACATCACTTCGGCAACGGTGCGTAGCTCTTCACCAACGGAATCTTGTTCGTTCGTTTTGGCGGCAAGAACCACCAAGCTCTCGGCATAGACCCGCGCAATGCGGGCTTTGGGGCCGGTGGCTTCGATGATCGTGCTTTCAGTGTCGTTGGCCATGTGGCTTACGCCTTCGTCACGGTGGTGTTCAGTTCGGCCAGGGCTTCATCGACGAGGCGAAGGTGATCCGCTTCGTTGACTGTTCGCTTCATTGCTTTGCTGCTCATCAACGCAGCCAGTTTCACGGCCTGTTGATGCAATTCAGCAATGGCTTGATCCTTAGCCACTTCAATTTCGCGTTTGGCCCGGTCTCGCTCGGCTTGGGCTTCCTTCATGCCCACGGCTTTTTCCGTGGCCTTCAGGGCGTCCGCATCGCGACGAGCTTCGTCCATCATGGCGCGAATCTTGTCTTGGGCGACGGCGAACTCGGCGGTCAATTTCTTTTGGGCTTCCTCAGCGGATGCCTTCGCTTTGATGGCTTCATCTCGAGCGGAGGAGATCAACTCCTCACGCTTGGTGAGGCCCTTCATGATCGGCCCCCATGCAGCGAAGTACAGGATCGCCAGCAGGGCAAGGAACACGATTAGCGTGATCGACATTGTGACGTAGTCCACAGCCAACGGATTGGCTGCGGCACCAGCATCGGCAAAAAGCATCATCATGGCAGGCACTCAGATGGTGTGCAGTGTGAAACTTAGGCCTTACCAACGAGGCTGTTACAGATCACGATGAGCGCGATAATAGCAGCACCTTCCACGAGGGCTGCGAGGATCAACATCGCCACTTGGATCCTTCCAGCGGCTTCTGGTTGACGGGCGATACCGCCCATTGCACCGAAACCGATGAGACCAATCCCCACACCCGCACCCAGAATTGCAAGGCCAGCACCGATACCAGCACCAATGGCTGCACCGGACTTGGCAACACCGTCGCTCGTGGCAACGGTCGTGCCACCAACTGGTGCATCAGCAGCGAAGGCAGGTGCAGCAAAGACCAACAGTGCGATGACGAACGCGAGAGGTTTCAGCAGCTTCATGGTGAACGATCCTTTACGAGAAAACGGGTTGAGGTTCTCGGCCATACGGGCCGGGGTTTTAGTGTTCCGGATTCAGTTGAAGTCCGAGGAAAATACTAGTGAGCAAAGTAAACACGAAAGCTTGTAGGAAGGCGACGAACAATTCCAGTAAACTCAGGGCGGTGCCCAATAAGACTGCTGCAGCGCCACCGCCCCAATTCACTGTGCCACCCACGCCAATGGCGAAGGCAAACACCACTCCGAGGGCTACGTGGCCACCGAACATGTTTGCGAATAACCGGATAGCGAGAATACCAGCCCGAAGGATGGAGCCAGCAAATTCGATCACCGCCACGATGGGTACGATCACCACCGTGAGGAAAATCTGCATGATAAAGTTGTCGGCCTTCAACTGTGGGATAAACGACTTCACGTAGCCGATTGGCCCAAGGCGAAACAAAGCGCTGACAGTAATAACGATGAAGACGATACCCGCCAGAACCGCCGTGATACTCATGCTAGCAGTGGGCGAACCAAGGAACGGGATCATCCCAAGCAAGTTGCATACGAGGATGAACAGAAATAGAGTCCACAAGAACGGTAAATACTTATCCGCCAGATAGTGTTTGTGATCTTTGTGTGCTTCTTCAGATTCGTGCTCCCGAGATTCCGCATCCGACTTTGTCTCCGCGTGATGGTCATGCCCGCTGTGGATATTCGGTCGAACAACTTCATCTCGGATATAAAGTAAAATGGCTTCGAGGGCGTTCCACAGCTTACCCTTCACTGGCTCACCACTGGCAATCTTGCGTGCCAATGGAATAAACAGTGCCATCACAATCAACGCCGCAAGAACCACAAGCAGTTGATACTTCGTCAAGGCCTGCATATTCTCAGCAGAAAACACCTTCAGCCACGGTTCATCAAGAACGTGGGAAGTTGCATCGGCAAGGAGAGGAATCATCGGCATAGTCAGCATCCGTGGGCGTTAACCGCCACGCGAGTCGTTCGTGTTCATTCGTCGATAGGCGCGGTACGAACCCCAACCCGCACCTATAAAACCAACCACACATCCAATCAGCACCCCCCAGGGGTTGCTGGCCCAACGTTGATCGGCCCACACCCCGAGGAGAATGGGCACCGTCAACTGACCCACAATCATGCTGCCTTCAGCTAACCCACGAAAACCGTTTGGGTCAGCGTTGCTCGGCGGCATCTTGGCTCCCGGTCGTTTGCAAAGCCAAAAAGCTCACTTGGATGTCAAGGCCCATAATGTAAAAGCCTGACACCCACTGGCCAAACTCTTGTGAGTTTGAGCCAAGTATCTTGATCACATCACCAAGTCCAAACACTGCGATGACGGCCCAAAACATCCGCAAGCCACTACTCACCATGGCCGTCAACACTTGAAACTCAGCGTTCTGTCGGCCCATCAACCATGTCATTGCCGTGGTCAGCAGCGTCGGCGGAATCAAGATCGCCAAGGCCAAGCCAGCCGGAATGAATCGTTCCGACCCGACCCACCAGAACACAACACCCGCTGCTACGACTCCTGCTAAGCTCTGCACGGCCAATGGCCAGAACAGTTTGCTGAGCTTCAACCGGCCACGGTGATTCATCTCGCACCATCGTGACAGGCTTCGCTAACTTCTTACGGCCTGTTGTACATCTCTGGCAACGGGAGCATGTGAATTTTTTCACAAAGTCTCATTCGTGGGAATGACAAGGAGGCGTCTCGTATCATGGAAAGATTGAGTTCTGCATCCTCGGCGAGTGGCATGAAAACTAACGTGATGGTGATTGGCAAGGGCGGTCGAGAACACGCGCTGGTATGGCGATTGTCGCAATCCCCGCGTGTGGGCACGGTGTTCTGCGCTCCCGGCAATGCGGGCACGGCCATCGAGGGAACGAACGTACCATTCGACCCGATGGACTTTGAGCGTACCGCCCGCTTCTGCCTCAAGGAAAACGTGGGCCTTGTCATCATCGGCCCGGAAGATCCTCTGTGCATGGGCATGGCCGACTACTTTCGCGGCAAAGGCTTGCTGGTATTCGGCCCGTCGAAAAAAGCAGCCCGCATCGAAGGCAGCAAAGTGTTTAGCAAGGAGCTCATGCGGCACGCCGATGTACCGACTTCGGAGTTCCGCATCTTCGATCACCCGACCACGGCGATTACGTATGTCGATAGCCGCGATCATGGCCTTGTAGTCAAGGCCGACGGCCTTGCCGCGGGGAAGGGCGTGATCGTCTGCAAGGATGGCCCGGAAGCTCGCCGAGCCATCAACCGGATCATGGTGAAAGAAGAGTTCGGCGAGAAGGTTGGCAAGAAGATCGTCGTTGAAAAACGCCTGGAAGGTGAAGAGCTTTCGCTCCTTGCTCTTGTAGCTGGTCGATCCATCCTGATGCTGCCTCCGACGCAGGATCATAAGGCCGCGCTCGATGGCGATAAAGGCCCGAACACCGGTGGCATGGGCACGTATTGCCCCGCACCCGTGGGTACGCCGGAGCTGATGAAACTGGCCGAAGAGACGGTCTTCGTGCCAATCGTCCATGCCATGAAACGCGGCTGGAAAGAGGAACGCTTTCCGTTCAACGGTGTGCTTTTCGCCGGGTTGATGCTGACCAATCAGGGCCACAAGGTGCTGGAGTACAACTGCCGATTTGGTGACCCCGAAACGCAAGTCATCCTCATGCGATTGAAGTCGGACTTGTTCACGCTGCTAGAGGCCGTGGCCAAGGAAACACTGGGTGAACTGCCGGAAGATGCCGTGGTGTGGGACGAGCGACCTGCGGTCTGTGTCGTCATGTGCAGCGGAGGTTATCCCGACAAATACACCACCGGCAAACCGATCGTCGGGTTGGACGACGCCGCAAAGTTGAAGGACGTGAAAGTGTTCCACGCGGGCACCAAGGATGCCAATGGCCGCGTTCAGACTGACGGCGGCCGGGTGCTGGCCGTCACCGCACTGGGCGACACCCTCGCAGATGCTAAGGCGCGAGCCTATGAAGCCGTGAAGTTGATCAGCTTCATGGGTGCCCACTACCGAACCGACATCGCGGACAAAGCCCTGAAGCCGAAGGGGTAAGCTCATGACTCCGCGCATCCTGATGTGTCCGCCGGATCACTACGGCATCGAGTACGAGATCAATCCTTGGATGAACCGCAGCCTGGGTGCGGTGCGTGCTGTGGCGTTTCAACAGTGGACGAAACTCCGCGACACCCTTGTGTCACTGGGCGTGCAAGTCGAGTCGTTGGTTCCGCAGCCTGGCCTGCCGGATCTGGTGTTCACCGCAAACGCCGGGTTAATGTTCGGCAACAGATTTTTATCGAGTCGCTTCAAACACGAGGTGCGGGCGAAGGAATCGCCGGTGTTTGAAGCGTGGTTCGCTGCTCATGGTTTTGATGTTCAGCAGTTGCCAGAGAAGACGTTCCACGAAGGTGCGGGCGATGCTCTGTTCTGTGGCGATGTGCTGTTCGCCGGGTATCGCACACGCTCCGATGCCAACGCCCACAACTGGGTGGCCGAGCACCTTGGGGTGCGTTGCTTGCCACTCGAACTGGTGAACCCACGGTTTTATCACCTCGATACTTGCTTCTGTCCGCTGGCCCCCGGCGTGGCGTTGTACTTTCCCGATGCGTTTGATGCTTATGGCCGCCGCGTTCTGGAAGCCCATGTGCCGACGTTGTTGCCCGTGGTGGAGCAGGAAGCCCATCGCTTCGGGTGTAATGCCGTGGTCGTCGGCAAAACAGTTCTCCACAACAGCCAGTGCCCGCACCTCGGCATCCTGCTGCACCATGCCGGGTTCACGTCTGTTGAAGTGGAACTCGACGAGTTCCTCAAAGCCGGTGGCAGCGCCAAGTGCCTGACCCTCCGCCTCGACGGCGAGGAAGCAGCAGGCTGGCGTGCAAGTGCTGGCTGAGTTTTTTTGCGAGCCGTGAACGAAACACGTTAGGTGTAGGACGTAGTGCTCAAGCCAATCAAAGTAGCTGAGTTGAGCCTGCTTGCGTGAGCAGCAGGAGTTTGATTGAAGACTCCTGCCGCTTGCGTGAGCAGTAGGAGTTTGATTGAAGACACCTGCTGCTCACGCAAGCAGGCTCAACTCAAATCCCCCCGCTCTCGATCACTACGATTCGTTTGCGTTTCGCAAGTCGAGTGTCTTGCAAGTCACCTCGTCATTTCCAACTTCAGCAAACTGCACAACAAAGTGCACTATCGGAAAACAGGGCATTAATTAGATGACACTTGTTCGTCCAGCCGAGCTTAACTCGTCCACGGGAGGGGTACACACTTCCCGTGGACACGACGAAGCCTGACAGAATGACGGTTGACAACATCCTCTGATTCGCTTCTGAGCAACTCTCGGTTGCCGACGTAACGGGCGGTGATACCATCAACGGTTCGGTCATCTGCTATCTGACACGAGCCTCGACATGAGCGAAGAACTCCCAACGCCAACACCAGAACAACCCACCATGCCTGCCGCACCAGCGGAAGGGGCTGGGAAGTTCCCACCGCCGAACCCCGGTGCGCCCGGCCCATCGAAATACACCGGTCCAGCCGCCATGCTGCCCGGTGCCACGGCTCCACAGCAACGCGGTGGCCCAGGCGTGCGGAACGATCGCCCACGTAACGACGGCACGGCCCCCAAGCCGATGAGTTTTAGCGACAACATTGCCGCCAAGCCCAACAAGCGAATGCTCGATGCGGACATTGAAGCGGAAATGTTAGCGGCTCTGGGTGGAGCCGATTTGAGCACCGAACTCGGCAGCGCGGAAACGCAACAGAAGCCAGTGGGCTTGGCCGGCAGCATCAACCTGCCGAATGGTCGTAAGCGCGGCACGGTGCATAGCGTTCGTGGGAAAGATGTTTTCATTGATGTCCCCGGCGGTCGCAGCCAGGGTGTGCTGCCAATCATGCAATTCGAAGGAAAAACCCCGCAGATTGGCGATGTGGTCGAGTTCAGCATTGAGCGGTACGACGGTGCCAACGGCTTGCTCATCCTCACCATGACCGGTGCGGCACAAGCTGTGAGCGATTGGAGCAGCGTGTCGCTGCACATGATCGTGGAAGTGAAGTGCACTGGGGTGAACAAGAACGGCACCGGTCTCGTCGTTGAAATCTCTGGTATCAAAGGCTTCATGCCGATCAGTCAGATTGACCTCTACCGAGTGGAAGATCCAAACCAGTTTGTCGGTCAGACACTCAAAGGCGAAGTGGTGGAGCTGAACCGCGAAGAACGGAACCTGATCGTCAGCCGCAAGGCGTTGATGGAGCGAGAGCGCGAAGCTCAGCGCGAGAAGTTCTGGTCCGAACTCGAAGTGGGTCAAGTGCGAACCGGTGTAGTGCGTGGCCTGCAACCGTTCGGTGCGTTCGTCGATCTCGGCGGTGCCGATGGTTTGATTCCCGTATCCGAGATGAGCTGGAAGCGGATCGCCCACCCGAACGAAGTGCTGACAATTGGTCAACGTGTCGAAGTTGTGGTGAAGAAGATGGACCCGGAAGCCCGGCGGATTTCGCTGTCGCTTCGTCAACTACTCGCTAACCCGTGGGATAGCTTCGCAGCACAGAACCGGCCCGGCAGCCGCATCAAGGGCATCGTGACCCGGTTGACCGAGTTCGGCGCATTCGTGGAACTGACACCAGGCAT
>JBBRME010000092.1:0-16458 GCA_038230995.1 Gemmatales bacterium | reverse complement strand
TGTGATTCCCAGACGATGGCTTGCAAGTCGCAGGTAGGCGTTCGTCCCATGCGCGATGACGGGTAGAAACATGGCCAGGGCCACAAGCAGGGCAACCCATTTCTCACGGGTCGTCAACGGTCGGGTTAACCGGACAGCAACTTCCTGAACCGTTACTGGCCACGTCAATGATGCCAGCACGGATAACGGCACGGCAATGAGCAACATGTGGTAAGACCACCACGACCAACGCTGGATCAGCACCACGGGAACTGCAGCTACCAGCACGAGGACGAGCGACATCACCAGTGGATTGAACCGTCGGCTCAGAGCTGCCATCGTGCCGAAAAGGGCCAGGGCGAAGACAGCGGAAGACGTTTCGGCCAGCCAGCGTGCCGCGTGGGCCAAGCGGTCGAACCCCGCCAGCCTGGTGACTTTCAGCATTTCGCGTGGGGTAACAAAGAGTGTCCGTGCAGCTTCCTCCGCAACACCATGGACAACGAAATAGACACTGGCCAAACCAAGCGCGACAAACAGGCCAGCGGGTATGGCGAGAAGTTTGAACCACTGCCGACGACGCAAGGCGATGACAACCCCAGGTACCCACGCCGCCAGGACACAGGGCGCAAAGGCAAATTTGAAAAGGAGAACAGCGCCGGCCGCCAGACCAGCAAGGAAAAGCAGCCACACTTTTACACGGTCGGTTTCGACGGCGACAGACACAAGCCATGCCGTCAGGAAAAGCGGGAAGGCCACCAACCCTTCCACTTTTGTGAGGTGCGATGGCTCCGAACAGGACGTCAGGTAATACATGCCGCCAACAAGCAGAGCTGGTGCAACCGGCCAATGCTTCAGTTGATGGGTGCGCTTCACGGCGAACGAGACAACCTGCACGAACATGACCCAGTACAGCCATTCGAACAGGTGGATCCCGTCTTCATCGAAACCGAAACAGGTGCCTGCCAACTGATAGAACCAGTACACGTTGGGATTGGCCACATCCCAGACATCGTGATAAAGCACGGCTCCGTCATGCAGGCGATTGGCGTTTTCAGCAAACAAAGCCTGATCGCCACGAAAGGGTGTGCCCGCCGCCGCCCAACCGACAACGGCGAGGACAATCATGGACAGGGAAAATCCGCGCCAGTCGAACCGTGCGGACATAGGGGCGCTGGTTGTCATGCGGACAGAATAGCCCGACAACGTTACTTCTTCAGCACTTTGATCTCGACCTTGCGGAATTCAATGGGGTGGCTTTCGCTTTGCAGCGAGATGCTGCCTTTCTCGATGAGTAGGTTCTTCGGATCCTTGATGTGCGACGCAGTGTTTCTGAGAGCAATTGAGATTATTGAAAAGCGTGAGTCGCAGAACTTGGCAACACTTTTTCACTCTCTTGATAATCCCTTCTCATCACGACTTGCAGCTTCTCTCAGAAACTCACGAACTGTACTTGGCGGTGCTTCCTCAAATCCGATAAAGCTTGAAATCCCACCCATGTGCGTGTTAAGTTCCAACAACCATCGCTGTGGATCATTAACCACGGACAAACCCAGGATCAATCCGCCATCGCTCGTGAAAAAAGCCATCGCGTTGGTCGGGTCGCCAAGTTTCGTTGAGTTCCAGTAGAGTGAAAAATACTCAGTAGGTCGCTGGACGCACCAATCCATCACTTCTTCCGAAGAGTGGAAGATAGCTACTGGTTGAGCTACAAAATGGGGTATTGGAAACTCATCACAGGATTCAATTCGTTGTGGAACGAATCGGTTCAGAAAGTCGTGAACCGTACTTGTTGTTCGACTCGGTGCCAATGAGTAAACATCGTAGTAACCACTCATTTCTCGTCTCGATGCCGGCGGTTTTTGTGTCTTGCAAGCCACAGATGATACGGATCAAGACGGATCAAACCAAAAACCAGACCTGGCACGCTCGGCTTTGCTACACAGCTACGAAATTGCCCGCCCTACTTTTTCAGCACTTTGATCTCAACCTTGCGGAATTCAATGGGGTGGCTTTCGCTTTGCAGCGAGATGCTGCCTTTCTCGATGAGTAGATTCTTTGAGTCCTTGATGAGCTTCTTGGCATCCGCATCTTTTGGATCATACTGCGGCTTGCTGTACTCAATCACTTCCTCGCCGTTCACCAGGTGCTTGATCACTCCGCTGCCGTTCACTTCCACTTCCACCATCACCCAATCGTCGCCGTCAATCGTCTTCGACTTCGAGTTGGTGCAGTGTGTGGTGTAGAGCTTGTCGTTCATCTCGACGTTGGTGCCGGGGGTGCAGAGGTTGCCCGTCGGCCGAGCACCTTTGCCGAGACCGCCGAGGAACTGCACTTCGATGCTGACGGGGAAGTCCTGATCCTTGCCCATTGTGGCGGGGTCTTGCCCGTGGATCATGACCCCGCTGTTCCGCGTGGCCCAGCCCTCTCCGCCCTTGCATTGCTCGCCGAGAAAACGGTACTCGACACGCAGCCTGTAATGGCCGAAGCTTTCCTTGTAAAAGAGGTGGCCGTAACGCTTGTCGAACTTGTCATACTTGTCGTACTTCACCTTGATGACGCCATCCTTCACGGTGAAGGTATCGCCGAAGTTGTCGCCCAGCTTGTAGCCTTTGATCTTGGGAGTCCAACCATCAAGATCTTTACCGTTGAACAGTGGAGTCCAACCTTCGTCGTCTTTTTTCTTGTCGTCTGCCAGTGACACGCCATGGACAGTGAACAGCAAAACCGAGAGGAGAAGCCAGCGCATGGGAAAGGTTCCGTGTGGAGAATAAAAACGATGCTACCAGAATGTGGATGGATTTGCGACGCTTCCGCGTCACGATGATTCAGTTGTCACTCGCTTGAAAAATCGAGTC
Organism: Gemmatales bacterium; assembly: GCA_038230995.1. Classification (GTDB taxonomy): domain Bacteria; phylum Planctomycetota; class Planctomycetia; order Gemmatales; family Gemmataceae; genus JALHQU01. The sequence goes on along the minus strand of JBBRME010000092.1, from coordinate 13,624 downwards.
GATATCGCGGAGGCCATGCAGAACACGAACGATTTCCAGTGTTGTCGTTGTAGAGCGAAAAAAGACGACATACTTCCCAACGACGACACTTCTCATTCCTTCCATGAGGTTTCCTCTATCTCGACCGATTCCAGGATGCGCTGCAACGATGAATACCCGTTGGTCGATGCGTTCTGCAAGTTCCGTAGCTGCGGAAGCCGAGTGTTCGTTCAAGTACGTAAAAATCTTCTTGAGGTCATCCTTCGCTTCAGGGGAGTATTCGATTGTGTGCATCGAATTTAGCCCCGCAATGTTTCAGCAAGAATCTCGCTCGCCGTCGTTTGGACGCCACGCCCTTGATTGAGCGATTGAATTCCCTGTTCCAAATCGGCGAGAAGCGCAGCTCGCTTTTCGGCACGTTCCTGTTGAGCACGCAACACCCGCACCGCTTCCGTGAGGACTTCCGATTGATCTCGAAAAGCACCACTTGCGATTTGATTGTCGACAAACTGCTGAAGCTCAGGGGTGAGTGTCAAATTCATTTCATGCTCCAAGACATGCTTCACTTGAACGAATTCTATCACGTCTCGACGGCGACCGTGACCGGGGCGGTCTTAGGTCCGTCAATATCCGCCGTGTCCAGTCGGCCTTCGGCCTGAAGCTGACGGAAGATGGTGACCGTTTCGCGGATGCCAGCCACAAGGCTCGTCTTGGGCATCGGCCCGAGGTCGGCTTCCAACTCTGTATCGTCGAGATCATACGCAATGCCGATTTGCGTGGTGCCCAGTGTCACCAAGTCTTGTGCTTCGGGTAGCACTTCGCACAAAGCCGCGTGAAACTGTTGCAGGCTCACTACGGCCCCGCGCATGTTGTAGCTCTTGGCCCCGCTGTAAGGCTGTTCCAAACAGTTCACAAACGTACCCGCAACATCGGCGACATACTGGAAGTCCGTCCAACCGCCGAAGTTAATGGCATACGGCCGACCCAGCATGACGGCTTTGATCGCCTTGGTGGGTTCGCTGGTCATGCCGAGGTCGCGGCCCACACCGTAAACCGTCCATGGGCGCAGGCCCACGCTGCTGATCTTGTTGTCCTGATAGTAGATGCGGGCGTTGCCTTCGTTGCACACCTTGTACACACCGTAGTGGGTGCCTGGCGTCAGTAATGTGTCATCCGGTAACGGGTGGCTGGGCTTCTTGCCGTAGTACAAGTCTGGCCCACCGAACACCGCCGCACTGCTGGCATACACGATGCGTTGAATTTGCGTACCCAGTGCCTTGGCGGCTTCAAAAACGGTCAACGTACCCAGCACGTTGACCTTGGCCCCAAGGATGGGGTTCTCCCGACACGTGGGTACCTGCAACCCGGCGAGGTGCAGAATGTGCGTGGATTGATGATCTTTCAGCGATTGCGTCAGTGCGGGGAGGTCGGTCACATCACCGGGGATGAACTTGACCTTCGCAACTTCAGTATCGGGCAGGATGAGCTTCAACCGCCGGGCATCTTCACGCAGGTCGAACACAGCCACGTCGTGCCCTGCACCAAGCAGGTGCTTGATGATCCACGCACCGATGAAGCCATACCCGCCGGTGATAAGAACACGCATGAGAGCCTCGTATCAACAGAACATTCATGACTGAGACGCAGAGGCTCAGAGAAAAAGACGGAAGAAGGATTCACCGCAGAGAGCACAGAGGGTACAGAGAGAAAACCAAGAAGGAGTCAATCAAAATCAATCTTTGACTTTCTCTCTGCGTCCTCTTCTTTCTCTGCGGTGAATCCTCCTTCTCCGTGTCTCTGTGTTTAAGGTTTTGGTTCTTCAATCACTAAATCGACCGGGGGCTTTGCTTCGGGGGCCAGCTTGGCCATCGTCTTGATCTTGTCGCCTTCGTTCGGCGTCATGATCTTCACGCCCTGAGTGTTACGACCCACGATGCGGACGGCATCCACCGCTGTGCGTACCACCATGCCCTGCTGGGTAATCACCATGATCTCGTCGCCGAGTCGCACGCTGATGACCCCGACCACCGGGCCGTTCTTGGCGGTCACTTTCACGTCCTTCACGCCCTTACCACCGCGACGCTGCTTGCGGTAACGCATGGCACTCTTGTCTTGGACTTCAGCTTCTTCGCCTTCGGCAGAGGTTGCGGGTTCGGCGGGTTCAGGTGCTTCTGTTGCTTCTTCTGTTATAGCCTCGTCCTCTTCGGCGACCTCCCCGGCCGTATTCGCACCAAACGGCGTTCGCTTACCGAAGCCGTTCTCACACAACGTGAGCAAGAAGCCATCGGGGTCGGCCACCACCATGCCCACGAGGAAGTCTTCCTTGGCTTTGTTCAACTTGATGCCCCACACGCCGGTGCTGTTGCGGCCCATGCTGCGCACGTCCGACTCACCGAAGCGGATGGCCATGCCCAAGTGAGTACTCAGCACCACTTCGTCGCCCGGCTTGGTCAGGCACACATCAATCAGCGTGTCGCCTTCTTCCAGGTTGATGCCGATGATGCCACCCTGGCGCGGTCGGCTGTATTCCATCAACCCGGTCTTCTTGACGATACCTGCTTTGGTCGCCATCAGCAGGAACGTGTTCTCGGTGAACTCGCGCACGGGGATAACGCTGGCGATCTTCTCGTCTTCTTTCAGTTGAAGCACGTTGGCAATGCTGCGGCCCGTGCTGGTGCGGCTGGCTTCGGGGATCTTGTACACCTTGAGCCAGTAGCACTGGCCTTTATCGGTGAAGCAGAGCAGGTAGCTCTTGGTACTGGCGATGAAGAAATGCTCGATGAAATCGTTATCGCGCAGGCCACCCTGCACGCCCTTGCCACCCCGACCCTGCACGCGGTAGGTCTCGATGGGCAGGCGCTTAATGAACCCCTCGTGGCTGAGCATCACCACCATCGGTTCATCGGCGATGAGGTCTTCCATGTCCACGTCGCCGCCGTCGTCGGAGATCTCCGTGAGACGAGGCGTGCCGAACTTGTCGCGGATGGTTTCGAGGTCTGTCCGGATGATGGCGAAGATCTTCGCTGGATCGCCCAGCAGTTCTTCGTACTCACGGATCGAACCTCGCAGGGTGTTGAACTCCTTCAGGATTTCGTCGCGTTCGAGGTTGGCCAACTGACCGAGTTGCAACCGCACCACGGCCTCGGCCTGCACTTCGGTCATGGTGTAGATGTCCACCTTGCCGAGTTCACGTTGCAGGCTCTCGAAGCCCGCGGTGCCGATGGCCCGCTCCAACATCACCGCGGCCACTTCCATGTCTTGAAGTTGCAGCTTGGCGTCGGCTCGGCTCGCAGCGTTGCGGATGATGCGGATCACTTCGTCGAGTGATGAGATCGCAATCAACTGGCCTTCCAGCACGTGGCTGCGGCGTTTGGCTTCCCGCAACAGGAAGTTGGTACGACGGCGAATCACCTGCATGCGGTGATCGAGGTAGCACTGCATCATCTCCTTCAGACTGAGATAACACGGCCGACCATCCGCCAGGGCCAGCATGGCCACCGGCAGCGTCTTTTGCAGATCGGTGAACTGATACAGTTGATTCAGCACGAGGTATGGATCGATGCCGCGCTTGAGTTCAATCACAATGCGGACAGGCTCGCCGGTGCGGGCGCTGCTTTCGTCGCGTGCCCCGCTCACACCCTCCACGCGGCCATCTTTCACCAGCGCGCCGATGTTCTCCATCAGGGCATTGCGCGTCACTTCATACGGCACTTCGCGGATGAGGATCGTGGCCGTCTTGCCGCCCTTACCTTCTTCCTGCACTTCGGCCCGTGCCCGCAGGGTGATCCGGCTCGGCTCACCGAGGTACCCCCGGTACAGCCCGGCTTTGCCCATCACGATGCCGCCGGTCGGGTAGTCCGGCCCCGGAATGATCTCCAACAGCTCGCCCATCGTGGTGTTCGGGTCTTCAATCAGCCGGATGATGCCGTTGCACACTTCCACGAGGTTATGCGGGGGGATCTTGGTGGCCATGCCCACGGCGATGCCGGTGGCTCCGTTCACCAGCAGGTTCGGGAACTTGCCGGGCAGCACCAGTGGTTCGCGGTACTGGCCGTCGTAGTTGTCGATGAAGTCCACGGTGTCGGATTCGAGGTCGTCCAACAACGCGGCAGCGGCGGGGCTGAGCTTGGCTTCGGTGTACCGGTGGGCGGCGGCGGGTAGCCCGGCGATGCTGCCGAAGTTCCCTTGGCCGTGGATGAGTCGTTCGCGCACCACCCAGTCCTGGGCCATGCGCACGAGGGTATCGTAGATGCTGCTGTCGCCGTGCGGGTGGTACCGCTTCATCGTTTCGCCGATGATGCCGGCGCACTTGCTGGTCTTGGCGGTTGGCCCCAGACCCAGGTCGTTCATGGCCACGAGGATGCGGCGCTGGCTGGGCTTCAGGCCGTCGCGCACGTCCGGCAGTGCCCGGCTAATGATGACCGACTGGGCATACGTGAGGTAACTATCCCGAAGTTCATCAACGATGTCGAGAGGTTCGATGACAGCCATCGCAACTGCGTCTGGTGGTGGGATTTCCGGGGGTTTCGACTTGGCCAAGGCACTCTCCAAAACAGCTCGGCATGGACACCTATTCGTTCTGTTTTTTTACGGAGATGAGGGCCTTGCTACCACTAGATTCGACGTGAGTTTGTGGGTTGGCGCAACCAGATCTTCTGTTGGTCTGTGTCTGAACGTCGAAGGCGAGATGGACGATTGAGTGGGGCGACCGAAGGGAACACCACGATTCCTCGGTTGACTTATCAGTATCGCATGTGGGTCTTTTGGATCCTCCTCTGCTTTGCATCCGGTTGCTCCAGCAAAACGTACCAACGACAAATCTACTTGGTAAAATACCTACATGGACAAACGCTTAGGAACACTCACCGATGGTGCGTGACGTCCTCACTGTGTTGCTTGCTGGTGGAAAAGGCACTCGGCTCGAACCGCTGACGCGGGATCGTGCCAAGCCGGCCGTGCCGTTTGGCGGCATCTATCGGATCATTGATTTTACCCTTTCGAACTGCATCAACAGTGGGCTACGGCGAGTGCGTATTCTCACGCAATTCAAGAGCCACAGTCTGGATCGGCACATCCGCCGGGGTTGGAACTTCATCGCGCCGAATCATCATGAGTCCATCGAGATTCTGCCCCCGCAACAGCGGATCGACGAGAACTGGTATAAGGGCACGGCGGATGCGATCTATCAAAACATCTACAGCCTCGAAAAGGAACGCAGCAAGCACATCCTGATTCTGGCGGGCGACCACATCTACAAGATGGACTACGCGGAGATGCTGAAAACGCACCTCGACAGCGGGGCTGTCATGACCGTCGGGGCCATCCCGATTCCACTGGAAGAGTGCCAGCAGTTCGGCATTTTGAAAGTCGATGACCGCGACCGAATCATCGGCTTCACCGAGAAACCCACCACCACCGAACCGATACCCGACGACCCGACTCGTGCCCTCGGGAGTATGGGCATTTACATCTTCAATACCGAAGTCCTATTTGAAGAACTGTGCAACGACGCCGCGAGAGACGACAGCGGGCACGACTTTGGCAAGGACATCATCCCCGCGATGGTACAAGCAGGTATGCCGGTGCAGGCCTTCCGCTTCCGCGATCGCAACCGCAAGGCCGCTGCCTACTGGCGTGACGTGGGTACGCTGGACGCCTACTACCAAGCGAACATGGATCTTGTGGCCCCCGAGCCGGTGCTGAACCTGTACGACGACGCCTGGCCGATCCGCACGATGCAGGTGCAAGCCCCACCGCCGAAGTTTGTTCACAGTGGGGAAGGCCTGGCCGGGCAGGTTCGCCGTGGCGAAGCGCTGGATAGCTTGGTGGGCGCGGGCTGCATCATCTCGGGCGGGCAAGTTCGCCGAAGCATTCTGGCCCCCAAGGTGCGGGTCAACAGCTATGCCGTGGTGGAAGACTCGATCCTCTTTGAATCCGTGGACGTGGGGCGGTACTGCCGACTGCGGAAGGTCATTGTGGACAAGGGCGTACAGTTGCCGCCGTATACCGTGATTGGGTATGACGAAGCGTTCGACCGCGAACGCGGCCTCAGCATCACCGCTGGAGGTGTGGTGATCGTGCCTAAAGGCGAACCGGCTGAAACCTTCCGCGCACCCAATCAGTTACCATGACTACGAACAGATTGAAAGCGAAGCTCCGCGCAGGTGGCGTCAGTGCAGGCGCCATGCACATCGAGTTGCAAACCAGCGGGCTGGGGCGATTGCTGGATGCCGCCGGGGCCGAGTTCTGCGTCTTCGACATGGAGCACTCCGGCTGGGGGCTGGAGACCATCAAGCAACTGGTAGGCAGCACCCGTGGCACCGGGGTAACGCCGTTGGTGCGTGTGCCTACGGTCGAGTATCACCACATTGCCGGGGCGCTGGACATGGGCGCGCATGGCTTGGTGCTACCACTGGTGAACACACCAATACAAGCTGAGTTCGCCGTGCAGTGTGCGATGTACCCGCCACACGGCAAGCGTGGTTGCGCCTTTGGCTTAACGCACGATGACTACCAGCCTGGTGATCTTGCGACGGCACTGCGTCACGCCAACGAGAATGTGTTGCTGATTGCCCAGATCGAAACTGTCGAAGCGATGCAGAATATCAATGCCATTGCCAACACGCCGGGCATCGACGGCCTATGGCTGGGGCAGTTCGACCTCACCGCATCCATGGGCATCCCCGGTCAGTTCACGCACCCGGAGTATCTGCATGCGGTGGAAACGTTCCGCAAAGCGTGCCAAGACTCCGGCAGGATCGCGGTTCTGGCCAGCACGAAACCAGAGGAGTTAGCTACAGGGCCAGCGAATGGATATCAGTTGCTGGTGTATTTGGCCGATGTGTGGATCTATCAAAAGGCACTTAGCGATGGGCTGCGGGTCGCGAGGCAAACTTGAAGCGAACGGCACGATGTACCGTCCGCATGATCCAGGCTACTTCGTCTTGATCTCTAGCGTATAGTCCATCTTCCCAGCTTCGATGGTGATCGTTCCCTTCGTTGTCGTCGCTTTGGCGTAGGCAACTGGTAGTTTCGGACGATTGCCGGTTTTTGGGGCACTGTCGTCTTCTCCGCTGTCCACAACAACGACCTTATAAGAACCAGCCGCAAGCGGCTGGCCATCACCCATTCGGATCGGGGCTTTGCCAGCCTTATCGGTGGCTCCGCTGGCCAAGGCCGTTCCATCCGCTGCAACGAATTGCAGGAACAGGTTGTTCAACGGTGCCCCGTCCACGGTGACAAGCACCGATGGGGCTTGCCGTTGATTCGGGTCGGCTGGTTGCCCGCAACCAATGATTGCGGAGCAAGCCAGCATCGTCAACAAACCGAAGAACTTCAAACGCATGGAACTCGTCTCTTACGGGTTAGGGAACACTTCGCCGCCAGCGCGGGTCGCCATGGCCCACAACACGGTGATGTCGGTGGAATTGGCTAAAAAGCGAACGCTACCATCGGCAAAAGACACGTTGGCACCGCCAGTGTGACCACTGCTCATGCTGCTGAGCTTCTGGCGAACCCAGGTGTTGTTCGAGCTTGCAGCGCCCGTGGCTGTTGTCGGTACCATCCAGTTGATCGGTCGGCAGGCACCAACCGTAAAGTCACCAATTGCGTTTTCTTGATTGACCCAAGCCCAGCCACTCCAACCGAGGATTGGGAAGGTCGTGTACATACGGTCGAATTCTGCATCCTTGTGTTGTCGCTCACCGAAGAACATGGTGTTGCTGGTACCGTCGGTGATACCAGCGATGGTGGTTCGGCTGTTGGTGTAGAACACGCCGTCGAGAGTGGCGTGGATCGTTTCGTTGTAATTCAAAGGCGTTGGAGCAGGCAGTTGTGGAAAGGTACCGCTCGAGTTTGGTGCAGTTGGCATCGCTGTGGTTCGAGCACTGAACGAGATACGACCACCAACGGCACCGTAGCTGTTCAGGCCATAGGTGCTACCACTCACGACGGCCGTCGGCGACTGAGCAACGATGCTACTTGGACAGATGAATGTCTTGACTACTTGGCCCGACGCGCCGTTTGGGTTTGACGTATTCATCAAGTTCAAGGAGTTCGTGACATAGTTCCATTTCTTCTGCAAGTTGTCTTGTTCGATGAACGGCAGAAGTTCCACCATCACGTTGGTGCAGCGGGTGTCGCCGTTCAGTTGTGGCCCCATCACCAAGCCAGCCGCTGGTAGCGTGTAAACGTTGTTCGGGGCAACCCACGCCGCTGGAAAATACTGATATGTACCTTCGTAGTTCATAGCCGAGAGGCCAAGTTGCTTCATGTTGTTGCTACAGCTCATGCGGGCTGCGGCTTCTCGGACTTTTTGAACGGCGGGCAACAGCAACCCGATCAAGATCGCGATGATGGCGATAACCACCAACAGTTCGATTAGGGTGAAACCCGAACGACGACGAGAAGGAACCATGAATCAAACTCCAGGAATGAAAGAGGCGAGAACGAATAGCAAAAGGCATATGCATTTAGGTTAGCTACGGAACAAAAAAAGGACACAGAATGTACAAGAGATCATGGCAAGTTTAACAACAAATGAGAAGAAGAATTCGAGAAGTACGAACATGCGATGTAGTTGGCAAGCGGTGCGAGACGTAGCAATGTGCGTTTGAAATGGCAGGCTTAGCGCTATTAGCGCTCCGCCTTGCGATGACAAAACCTGCCTATGACGACTACAACCAAAACCAACCTCGAGAGAACGCACCCGCTGCTGCCGTAACACAGTTGAAGGATCGACGACCGTCGATCATGGCACGGCTTGGAAACAAAATGGGGAGCCAAGGCGTGTAGACACGACTTTTATTGAAACGCATTTGGGCCATGTCGGTCGTGATGCGATTGCCCTCGGCACCTTCACCAAAAGCATGAAGGAACTTTTTGCCGTCTGAACTGGCGACTGTCCAGGCGACATGGCAACCTTCATCAAAGCCAAACTTCATCCATGCCATAGGTGTTCACCAAGGTCAGTTATCAACGTATTGTCGGGTACACCCTTGGCTCTCGATACCTCCACCCGCTTGCAGAAAACGAAAGGGAGACTACAGACGTTGCTCTGAGTTGTGCGCGATTGGACACTGTTATACTTTGCGATGTCTGTTACAATTCGGGGTCACTTGATATGCGACTATGAATCACTCGAGTCGGTTATGCTGCATGATGTTGCGACGCGACACGACACGTCGTTCCAACATCAATCCTTCTCATTGAGGATGGCCAGGGTGGGGGTGCACATACTCGTGATAAACATGTACTCCAGACAGAATGTTGATCGGCAACGTCAGTTGCGACAAAATCAAACGGCTTTCAGCATTCAGAATACACCTTTGGCTTTCGGCATTCAGTCATATCCATCAAAGAGCGCGATGCAGAGTGAAACGGAGCTGAACGTTCTCGGCTCATCAGCTGAACCGGGCAAAAAGATGAACTGTTCTCGACGGTCGTCATCTCGATTGGTAGCTTTCCCCTCATGCTTGCTCGACTTCTTCAACCCACGTTTCAACGAGTCGAAGCCGAGGCCGAGGCATTTCGGCACAGCCCCGCCGGGCTACGGCCAGACTACAAGACCATGACCGTGCTGATCATCACAGCGGTCTGTCTAACTGGGACCAACTTCACCCATCAGTTCCTGTACCAAATCATCGAACGCGGCGACGAGTCGAGCCAACTGCTGAACTGGGCGGCCACCATTTGTTTCTGGTACACGGTACTGCCAACGCTGGTTATCAAGCTTTTCTTTCGAGAACGTGTGCGCGACTACGGCGTGAAGCTCACGGGTTGGAGCAGCGGTTGGCCGCTGTACTTGGTGTTCGTTGTTGTGATGGTTCCGCTGGTGCTAATTATGAGTACGACGGAACACTTCCAGCGCGCCTACCCGTTCTATCGGACGTGGACACCTGCGGATGGTTGGCACAAACTGCTCATCTGGGAACTGAGTTACGCAATGCAGTTTGTGGCACTGGAGTTCTTTTTCCGTGGCTTCCTGGTGCATGGTTTGAAGCACCGCTTCGGCATCTACAGCCTCTTCGTGATGACGGTGCCTTATTGCATGATCCACTTCGGCAAGCCGTTCGCCGAGTGCCTGGCCAGCATCATCGCCGGGGTGGTGCTGGGGTTCATGAGTTTGAAGACGCGCTCGGTTTGGTTGGGTGCCGCGTTGCACATCAGCGTGGCGTGGGGTATGGACAGCGCCAGCTTGTGGCGCCGTGGGTTGATCGGGTTTTAGAACAAAACCATTTCACCGCAGAGAAAGAAGAGAGCACGACAGAAAAGGCACAACACAATGTGCTTAATAGGTTTGTGCTTGGCTCTTTTTGATTCACTTGTGTCACTTCGGTGACAAAGTCTTTCTCTGCTCTTGTGCTCTCATCTTTCTCTGTGGTCAATGGTCTTCTTCTGCCTCTCAACACATACACCCCGTTACACCCCGGTGACAGGCTCTCTCGTCGGTAGGGTGTACAATCCGCTGGCACCTCACTCTTCGGAGTCCTCTCATGCGTCTCTTTCTTGTCGCCCTGGTCATGGCCCTTGCGGCCGGCGTCGGCTTCGCTGCCGATAAGCCCTCTGCCTCACGACCCGTCGACCTTGTCATCTGCCTGGACGTCTCCGGCAGTATGCAGGGTTTGATCGACAGTGCAAAACTCAAGCTCTGGGACATCGTCAACGAACTGGCCATGGTGAAGCCCACACCCAGACTCCGAGTCGCTATCTACAGCTACGGCGGGCAGGGTGGCGAATACAGCCAAGCCAATGGTTTCACTCGCAAGGAAGTTAATCTCACGACAGACCTCGACGCGGTGTACAAGAAGCTCAACGATCTCAAAATCACCGGTCACGATGAATACGTCACAGGTGTGAGCAAGCGTGCCCTCACCGAACAAGATTTCGCTAAGGACAAGAACGCACTAAAGCTCATCTTCGTCTGCGGTAACGAAGAAGCCGATCAGGATCCGAAGGTGAAACTTGTTGATCTCGCCAAGCTCACCAAAGAAATGGACGTGATCGTCAACACCATCTATTGCGGGCCGGAGAACGACGGCATTGCACCGGGATGGAAGGCCGTAGCCGAGCAATGCGGCGGCAAGTTCGCCAGTATTAACATGAACAAAGCCATGACCACCATGGTTGCCACGCCATTCGACAAAGAGCTGAACGAACTCAGTGGCAAGCTCAACGGTACTTACGTTTTCTACGGTAAGGCCCAAGCCGATTTGAAGTTGAACCAAGGGATTCAGGACTCGAACGCAGCGAAGGCCTCAGCCGGTGCCGGAGCCGCCCGAGCTGCCACCAAGGGTGGCGGACTCTACCGCAACGAACAAGACGTGATCGACAAGATGGCCGCTGACGCGAAGTTCGACGTGAACAAGTTGAAGGAAGAAGAACTGCCCGATGAACTCAAGAAGATGAAGCCAGAAGAACGCACGGCACACATCAAGAAAAAAGCGGACGAGCGAGCCGAATTGCAGAAGAAGATCACCGACTTGGCCGGAAAGCGTTCAAAGCATATCGAGGAAGAGGTGCGCAAAGCACCGAAGAACGCCGCAGAGAAATCGCTGGACGATGCGCTGAAGGCCACCATCCGCACTCAAGCCAAGGATAAAGGCTTTGAGGTGCCCGAGAAGAAGTAACGCGAAACTTCTGTCCGTTCAACCTGCGTCATGCCCGCCCTCTACCCGCCCTCGGGGCGAGGGCTTTATCCGATCCGCGTTTCACCCGCCCAACTCCATCAACACTTTGCTTCGTGCTTCTTCTACCCCAACGCTTTTCACCCACTCTTGAAACTCAACGCTGGCGAACTTGCGTAGCCACGTTCGGCGGGTCAGTTCATCCGTCAAGCGCTGGAGCACCTCTGCACGCAACTCGGCTAGCAGTGCCACGTAGTCCGGCAGGCTGGCATCCAAGCTGTCGCCGAGTTGCTTCGCCAAGCGGATAGCCAAAGTAGGTGCGGCACCACCGGTACTCACGCTCACGCGGATCGGCCCGGAACTCCAAGTAGCGGGGAAGACAAAGTTCCCGCGTGTCGGCTCCGTGGTATCGCACACCAACAGGTTGCGAGCCGTGCAGTCCGCTACAACTTGGGAATTTACCTCTGCACGATTGGTACAGACGACGACGAGAAAGGCACCGAGCAAGACATCAGCGTGATAGTGTTGTGCGACGGCTTCAACACCGCCCGGCACGTTTGAAACAAGAGAATCAACCAAGCGCACCCGGAACCCGGCAGCCAACAGCATCGCACATTTCCGCAGCCCAACAGCACCAGCACCGATGACCACGGCGAGGTGTTGTGCAGGCGAAGTCAGTACGATCGGAAGCATTGTGGAACTCTGTTCAGTTGAGGCTACGTCAATCACCGGAGTCGTTCTGGTTTGTGTATTCCATCTCCCTGTGCGTTTTGTTGTAAGTATTGGCTTCAAAGTGCGTAAATCTTCCTTTGATGGATCGCGCTTGTGCCCAGGTGCCTATGAACTTCTACGAACTCCGCCGAACGAACCTCTTCCGCGAACATAAGACGGATGGCTTCGAGACCTTCTTGGTCAGCCATCCGACAAACATTCGCTACCTCACCGGTTTTACCGGGTCGAGTGCGTTTGTACTACTCACGCCGAAGTCGTGCTTGATTCTGTCAGATGGGCGGTACGAACAACAACTCGCGGAAGAGTGCCCCGACCTTGATGTCCACATCCGCCCGCACAATGTGTTGCAGATCGACGACGTGGCCAGCATCTTGCAAAAGCACGGCAGCAAGCCCGTGGGTTTTGAAGCCGGGCAGATGACCGTAGCCACACTCGACCAACTGACACAAAAAGCCACGAAGCCAACATTGGTACCCACGCAAGGCAAGGTGGAGGCGTTGCGGGCAAAGAAGGACGCCAGCGAGGTGCTTGCCATCCGTGGAGCGATCAGCATTGCGGAGAAAGCCTTCAGGATGTTCCTGGCGATGATGAGAGCCACAAGTACAGAGATTGATCTGCACAACAGCATGGATCATTTCCTGCGTTTGGCTGGGGCCAAGAAATCGGCCTTCGATCCCATCGTGGCCTTCGGCGAACGCGGGGCACTGCCGCACGCCCAACCCACGGATCGCCCGTTGTCGGACTCCACCAAGTTGCTCGTGGATTGGGGGGCCGACTGCGGTTATCGCTCGGACATCACGCGCAGTTTGAAGAGTCCGTTTCCATCGCCGCCAACACGGAAGAACCGCAAGGAACGCGTGAGCTACGACTTTGATGTGATCTATGCGGCCGTGTTGGCCTCACACAACGCTGCTGTTTCTGAGTTGCGCGTCGGGGCCAAGGTGAAGGACGTGGACACCGCCGCCCGCAAAGCGATGAGCAAACACTCGCCGCGGGACATCGATTTGGCCGACACATTCAATCACGGCCTCGGCCACGGACTGGGTCTGGAAACTCACGAGGCACCGTTCCTCCGGCAGAGCAGCGAAGCCACGTTGGAGTTGGGGAACGTCATCACCATCGAGCCGGGGGCGTACATACCGGGCTGGGGCGGTATCCGCATTGAGGACGACTATCTCATCACAAAAGATGGCCCAGTTCGCTTAACAACCCTGCCACATGATCCTTGCGCCCTATCATGAGCCGATGCGACGGGCACCTTGTGCTCGCTCACTCCAGAAGCATCCTCT
>JBBRME010000091.1:0-16459 GCA_038230995.1 Gemmatales bacterium | reverse complement strand
GCACCTTGTCGATGGTGCCGGGGATGTTCCCGATTGCACCAATGGTGCCCAGGATTGGCCCTTGTGCTTTCATTTCATCAGCCATGTCGTCATCTCCAAAAGGTAAGTCACAATCGCTTGCCACTGGTTAGGGTTTGCACGACCACCACACCCACAACAGGCACACAAACGCGGGCCACACGATCAGCCCAAGTCCTAGACCGAGGCGAGACACTAGCTCACCCCGTGGATGTCGGTTGCCGTGGTTCCGGTTGCCCAAACCCTTTTGATCGCGATGGGTATCTGGAATGGCACTGCTGATGCCGGGATGGTGTAAGTGTCAGTACTGCCGTCAACGCCGGTGAACTTGATGGTGCCAGCACCGAAGACGTACACGCTCAGTGCTGGCGGTGAAATGTCTGTGTCGGCTGGCGTGATTGGGAATGAGCCGCTGCCAGGCGATTCTGGTTTGCGATCCACAAAGTACTGCGATGTCCGCATTCGCTCGCCCAATCATGCCTTGCCCCCATCATGCGGGTGGTTGATTGCACGAGTAAGTAGCTGGTGGCGTTGAACTGAAATTGGATGCTATATGTAGCAATGTTTTTGGTTTGGGTGGGAACATCAGGCACTGAATCGAGCGGAATTGGTTCGCCTACTGACATCGACAAACCGCGGCTCTGTGGCGACTCTTTCATTCACCCATGGAGTCGAATGAATGTCCGCCGCGTGTTTCACTTCAACTTTGAGCCTGAAGGATCTGGCTCGAATCGCGGTCAGGAAGATCCACCGAGAACGAAAAATCACAAGCTTCGGCATCAGCTCGATCGACGCTGTTTATCGGCTGCTCGGCGTTGATGACAGGTGCTTGCGAGCACTTGCCGACGATGGATTTCTTCGGCGTGTTGGTGCCGACCAAGGAGAAGAGAGGTATGCGATACTAGCGAGAGGGCCAGCTTGCTTGATGTGAGGCTAAATCTCCCACTTGCTGCACGACTGGCACACACCACCTGGCACCGCTTCAGGTTCGCCAGCATCGCATTCGTGCCGGCATGTCCACCCGGAACACCCTTCACGGAACTCAGTTCGCTGGCCGAGGTGTAGGCACTCTGTTCGTGTGGGGACCCCAAGCCACCGCTGTACATCCGCGTGCCGGTACTCCATGACCTCAATCCACCGGTCATGAGTACCGCAAGACACACGCCACAAGTCTCCATCGAGAACCGCACCGCCCGCAAACTGAACGGAACAGTATTGATCCGCGGGCCTTGTCCCATGATCGGCCCACGCCAACGGATGTTCGGGCAATCTCAACACGCGGTGCGTGCGTGGCATGAACGTGTACAAGCCGGTGTTGTATTGTCGCGTCGGCCACTCTTGGCCTAGATCGATTGCCCCGTGGAACCAGTGATACCACTCGCCACGAACAAGCACCGGCGATGCACCGCCACGCAAGTGGCCACCATGCCAAGGGAAGTTTGTCGGCGATTGAGTCGCAACCGTGGCGGTGTCCCCGTCGATTCTCAACACAACGTGAGGGTCGATGCTGTACACCGCGTACAGTTCGTTTTCTTCCTCAAAGAACGACCAGTTCTTTTCCCACGCCCGCCGCCCGCTGTAGTGCGGTGCGCAGATCGCTTCGGTTGTCAAGTCATCGCGTAGCCGTGCGTACAGAACGCTCGTGACGCTTCCCGTGAACCCGGTGTACGAAACGTGCAGACGGCCACGGAACACGAATAGCCGGGGGTCTTCTCGGCCAAACGTCGCGGCACCGTGGAGTAGATCGAGTTGCACCGACGGCCCGATAGGTCGATAGTTGTCATCGACGGGAATTACACGCACTTCGCACCCGGCCCAGCCCGTTCGATGTGCTAACAACAACTGACCACGCCAGCGAATCAGTGAAGCGTTGAACGCCAGCCCTTCGGCCTTCGGTATGTAGGTCTCGCTTGGAATCTTGACGACGCTAACGGGTGCAAGTCTAGGGCGAATCAACGCTCCCGGCTTTGGTTCTGGCATACCAAACAATTCAGCGTATTGCTTGTCGGCATGTGCCAACACACACAGTCGGCAAGTGCCTTGAAGATTGCATCCGCAGAGTTCAGCAAGTTTCATTTTGCTACGCTGTGAAGGTAACGGTATAGCTCATTGTTCCGCATCCGTAGACCGCGTTTGGAACATTGAATACCTGAACAAACGGCGAACATGTCCCTGATGATGGCCCCCTAGGTACCGGCCCAATAAGCGTTGCACCAGAGGACAGAGACCATCCACCAAAGCCACACATCAAAGACAGTTCCGCAGTCGGGTTGCAAAGCGTGCCCGGCGTCCAACGCCACATCGTGCCGTTCCAAACAAACGAAGCCGATGCCGGGAAGTTAGTAGCGGCGTAGCCCGTCCTACTGCTGAAAGTGCCCGTAATCGTTGTTGGTATTGGGTTGCTTGGGCAGCAGGTTGTAGTGACGGTTCCGCCGCCACCTGAACCACTACTGGAACCACTACTGGAACCGCTGCTAGACCCACCGCCCGTGCCACACAAACAACACCCAGCCGTGTGGTCGAACTCCATCGCCCCGTAGTACCCGCCCTGCCCGTCCCAATAGTGCGGGCGGCGGTAGACGTACAGCACTCCACTCACGCATTGGGTATCGCCGATGACGTAGCCGATAAGACGGACACCAGATGAACCGCCCGACGAACCGCCCGACGAACCGCCCGACGATGAGCCGGAGGCGGATGCGTTTAGCTGGTCGGAAATATACACCAGGCAATTTGCCACGCCAGTAGTACCCGGTTTCCACAGCAATCGAACTGGCCCGCTGGTCGAACTCGTGAGACGGTCGGTCGATGCCGTCGGGCCAGCAAAGCCGTGGGCCGTGCTCGTAACATCCACGCGAGCGACGGTCACACCATGGACGGCGGAAGGGATAACGCTGCCATCAACCGCAGGCTCGATGACGATTCCAAAAGGGCTACCACTTGCAGGGGCAATTGCTGTGAATCCCGGTCTTCGTCGGTTCTCGTGCGGGTAGTCCGGCACGCTGATGACCGGGTCGCCGAGGCCAAGCACGCCGTAGATCGGCACGTCGCTGCCGAGAGTGTTGTTGATCAGCACCGACAGCGCGGGGGTGGTTGGTAGCCGGTTGAGACCGTCGTTGTTTTCGGAGAACGCACGACGGCGGTTTGCTTCAGCGACTTCAAGAACCGCGTTCCATTCGTTCGCAGAAATGGAGAGGGTGTCACCTTTGCTGACTGGAGTGAAGTCTGCCACGGCTACACTCCAATTCCGATATCAAGGAAGTTGCCACGGCGCAGAACTCGCTCCACGTATGTGTTGGTTGGGATCTGCAAGAATGCCCCCGGTGCAGTGTCGTCGCGGTACGTCGTCCACAGATATTCCCAACCGCCGACGAACGGGATGACGATGTCCTCGCTCACTCGAACTGCATACTTGTTCCGTCTGACTGCAAACCGGTGCGTGAGTTTCCAAAACGAGTTCGTCGACCAACTGCCGGACGTGCCGAGATACATCACTTCGCCCGGCTGCCAGCCACGCCACGTCGAGAAGTTCGTCGTTGATCGGAGAGATTCGAGCACCCGATAATCATCCCAACTGAACCCGGTCACTTGGTGCGTATAGGTGTAGTCCGCTGACGGCGACGGGATGTCAACACCCGCGACTGAATCACGAGTAACACCGATGGCCCCGCGGTAGGACGGCGCGGTGCCTCTCCCCGTCGCGGCTGCATACACCGCCCAAACCCCAAGGTTTCGCCCCACAGCACCAAGAGTTCCACCGCTGATTGTTACGTTTGAACCAGCCGTGGAAACAATGGTGTACTCCTTAAATGCACCTTCGAAAACGATCTTGTCGCCGGCGGAGAACGCCGAAATTCCAACCAAGTTTGCGACGGTGGCTGATGCTACCGTCGAGTCATCTCCGCTGGCAATGGTGTCACCGGCAACACCGGTTGGCGATCTGCCTTTCCACTTATAACTCGTGTAAAAGCCCGTCGACAAATGGCCTGTGAGCGGCGAGATTTCAAACGTCGATTCCTTGTCCAGAATCGAGTAGTCAGGTGTGCTTGTGTCTACGTCGATACTTGTTGGGCTGATGTCATAATCGACTGTGCATTCCCACAACCCAGCACCGATGTGCTTTGCGCTCGTTGCATTCCGGCTCATCCCGTCGAACACGACCGGAGAATACGCAATCAACGCGGTCTGTACCTCGAGCTCGTCGTAGGTGTACCCTGCAAGGAACTCAAGACTTATTGTCCGCGATTCCGTCTTGAGGTTCGTCTCACGACTACCGACTTTTTCGTAGATGAACACACTCATTTGAATTTGCTCCCGTTGAGGAAGCTTCCCATCTTGTCGTTGATCTCTGGCAGAGATTTCGAGTTCTCTGCCGTCGCCATAGCCGCGTCCAGTTGCCGCTTAGCCGTGGTATCGCCGATGCCGAGTTGCCCGGCTGCGTTCGCCCCACCGAAGATGCCCTTCATCGACTGGAAGAGTTCCGGGCTTGTAGGGAGACCACGCGGCCTATCTGCGCCCCCGCCACGATCTAGATTCCCAAGGCCAGCAAGTGCCGACTTCATGCCAGCCTCAGAGAGAAGTTGATCCAGCTCCTTTTGTGCAGAGCCAAGTGTGGTTCCAAGAATCATGGAAGAAATGCCTTGGCCCAGAGTTTTAACATCCAACGCCTCAGCATTCTTCTTTCGGTCGGCTTCGATTTTCTTCAATGATTCTTGGTCGTCTACTGTCACCAAAATTCCTGCAGCCACCCGTGCGGCCACCGCTTCTCTGGACATCCCTATCGATTCAAGAACCTTAGCGAAGATGTCAATGGCGGCGGTAGATTGCTTCCCAAAGTTGGTGAAGATGAATGACCAAGCCTTGACAAACATGTCCTTCAGCCAAGCGTCAAGGTTATTCCACGTTTTGTAAAACTCTAAACTTAAATTACTGAGACCGCCGGTAGCACCCCAGATAATGACCTTGGTTATCCCATCCCCAATGGCCTCTAGGAAACGCGCTGCTTCAACTTTCATTGCAGCGACGGCGATCCTCCATGCAAGCTCAATGTCGCCAGATTCAAAAGCATCCTTCATGCCTTTGAAAGCACCAAGCGCTGTTTTGATGACGCCATTCAAGTCCCCAAAGGTAGCAATCAAAATCGCCACACTTGCAGCGATACCAGCGATGATGAGTACAGCAGGGGAGAAAGTGAACCCAAGAACCGCATCTAGGACGGCAATTGTGCCTGAGAGCAACGTCACAGCTGCCGAGCCAACGGCTGCCATCGCCGAGAAAGCAAGGATCGCAGCACCGGCGACAACCAGACCGCCACTGATGAGGGCAACGCCGATGATGAGGACCTTGTTTTTCTTGATCCATTCGCGGGTCGTCTTCAGCACGTTTGCAACCGTGCTGGTGAACCCCTTGATGCCATCGCTACTCGGCAGCAGTGCGGCACCCAATTCAACGAACGTGTTCTTCACTGCGATCATCGTGGAGTTGAAGGCCTGCATCGTCTCTTTCGAGCGCGCCGTATCTTCTGCGCTCATCACCGCGCCAGCACCTTCAGCCGATGCCCGGAATTCGTCGAGTCCTGCTTTGCCCTTCTTGAGGATCGGCCCCAGCTGACCCAAACCCAGCGAATCAATCACCGAGTTTTGGTCAGCGATATTCGTGATGCTTTTGATCTTCTCGGCGACGGCATCGAGTTGGTCGTCGATCCCCTTGCCAATCAGGTTGCGACCGTTCAGCCCCTTCAACCCGTCGATCAGTTCCGTGTTGCCGTCCGCAGCCGATTTGATCTTGGCTTGAAGTCCACCAATCGCGCCATCCGCATCGTCGGCAGTACCGCCCATCCGCTCGAAAGCGTAGGTGAGTTTGCTGATGGATTCTGTCGATTCCTTGTACTTGTCGGCCATGTTCTGAATCTGGTTGCCCTTGCCCAGGGCTTCACCAAGTGCAGCCGTCAGTGGTGCAAGAACAGAAGCGCCAGCACCGCCAACGATGCCACCAGCTTTCGCCGTCGTCTTGCTGAAGGCCTGCAAATCCTTCTTCGCCTTTGCCAAACCCTTCTGCAGCGCCTCGTCCTTGGAAAATAGCTCGACGAACGCGCGACCTGCACGAATTGCTCCTGTACTCCCTGCCATACATCACCGCCTATCGCCGAGTGCGCTTCCGAGTATTTGCAAACCCAACTTCGTTTGAGCCGCCATTTCTTCCGGTGGCAGTTCTCGCTTGGCCCGCTTCTCTTGGAACTGCTTCGGAATCAGCGTCGTGTAATCGATCGCTTGGCCGGTGAGCGAGAGGTGAACGTGGGCAGCGAAGAACGCTCCACGATCCCACTCCACTTTCCCACGGCCGATCGCCATCAATCGGATTTCTCGGAGCGTGAATCCTCTGGGGTCAATTCCAACGACTCCTCCAAGCTCCCATCCCCATCGAGCAAGCCACCCCCGATCGCCTTCCGAATATTCTCTGCCTGCCGGTTCTGGTTGCTGTTGACCCGTTCCGACAGAAGTTCCTTGCTTGCTTTTGCTACGGTCGGGGGTTGGGAAAAATCCATGATCGACTCGACCAACTTCATCAGTGCCGTGTGGATACTCGGGCCATCAAGCCCGGCAAGGAAGTCCTCGACATCGACCTTCTTCTCTCGGGCCTGCTTCTCGACGATCGCCCACAACACTTTGCCGAGTTGCCGGGGTCGTGCGATCTTGGTGAGCACCGATTGGTAGTCTTCGGTGATCGCTTCAAGATCGAGGCCTACAGCAATCAATGGGTCGATCAAGCCGATGGTGATCCTGAGATCCCATTCACGGCCTGCGGTATCGACAAACAAGCTCATTTGATGAAGTCCTTGAGGTCTTTTTGAAGGTCGTTAAAAGCACCCTGAAACGCTGGCTGCATGTACGGTCGCGGTTCCACTTTCACGGTTTTCGGCTTCTCGCCACGCACACGGATCACTGCGGTACCGCCCTCTTCCAACGTCTCCGGTGCGCCCGTGTTCGAACCAGCTTGCACCGGCCCGATAACCACTACCTTTTGCACGTCGTCATAGCCGAAGTAAATCATCTTCTTCAGCAGGCCGGTGTGCGAGAGCGGTGGCTTGCCTGGTAGCGAAGTCCGTCTCTTTTCCTTTTGCCCAGGCTTGGCGTTCTTCTTCTGCTTTGGTGCTTTGCGAATCGAGGTCTTTGCCCGCTGCCGAACGAACGCGCCGAACTTGGAAAACACCTTCCGCATCGCCGGGTCAATTTTTTCCTTGATCGCGGCGTTGGTGAAGAACGTTTTTTTGACGCTTTCGAAGTTCATGGTCACAGGGTCGTGTAGACAGGGGCACCAGCGGTAATGACGACACGGCTGCGTGCGTTCGCGCTGATGCACGGCTTGAGGCTGAATTCGCGGTGGAGCAGATCCTCGGTGCCTTGCGATTCGTTCCAGGAGAAGTTCTTCATGCCGATTCGATAGCCTTCAACGGCGCTCACTGTGATCTTGCCGTCAAGAGCCATCACATCAATCTCGGCCCGTGTTGCGTAGGAGGTTCCCAAGGCCACATAGCCAGTTGTGTCTGCGGTATCCGCAAGGATTTTTCCAGTGAAAGCAATCGCGCGAAGAACAGGCTCTGATAACGAAAGCCCGTTTGAAGAGCGAAGCGTTGCGTCGTACTCACCCATCGTGTCCTCAATGGCAACCTCCTTCGTGTTGCTCAGTTCGACCCACGTTGGCGTGCCGAACGCGCCGGCGTTGATGTAAAGGCCACCGCTAAATCCATATCGTGCCATGCTGATCACTCCGTAGGGTTGCTCACGTAAACTCTTGGAAGCTGAAAGTTCCGGTTGTCCAGAACGTCTTGTTCTCGAAATACTTGGCGATGTCGTAGACCTCATCCACGGTCGCCGGGTTTTCCAGCGACGGAATCAGCGAGGTCAGCACCACAAGATTCTGATTTCGCAGTGGAAGGAAAACCTTCTTCTCGAACCACTCGACCCGGTCATCCATCCACTCTTTTGGCGGGAGCGCTTCATCGCCGGTGTATCGTTCGACCCCGCAAACCTTCAGCACGAACTCTTTGCGGTAGATGGTGCGTGTTTCCAAATTCGGGTGTTCGTAAGTCGCCGGGTAAACCATCAACCGACGGCCTGCGAGTAATGGCTCATACCCAACCGTCAGCCCGAACTCCGCACCGTAAACCCTCTCCACAAGGTCAGGAGCTACCGGCACCCACGACGCCTGAAGAAACGCCACAACAGCATCGGCAACCTCGATAACTCTTGCGGCCATCAACTCACCCGCTTGGTGTAGATTCGAGTCATGGCTTGCGAGTGCCCTTGGTACACCCAGCACGGGTTACCGTCAGCCGTCGGCGTTGCTTCGTAAACGCACACAACACCGTTGATCGTTTCCGTGATGCGGTCGCCACGTTGCGGGACACCAAGCTCGCCAAGATCCATCGTGTACAGCAAGTAATCTCGGTCGCTTGAAATCGGCACGATGGCCGTTGACTGATCGCGGCTGAAGTTATTCGTTCCGATCCAGGCCGTGAGCGATTTCGTAACCAATCCGCGCCCGTAAACGACACTCACGCCATCGGCTTTCTTTGCAAACCTGGCGTGTGCATCCGCTCCAAGCTGGCTGCGATTCATGACCCGCTCGATGCTGGTGTAGGGGCCTTAATCTGCGAGACCGGCACAGCAATAAGCAGCTCGCGGATGTCCTGCGCCTGTTGCCAAACGTTGATGCCCGGCTTGCACTTCGTTGTCCCGCTCAGCAAGGCTTTCACGGTTTCGCTTGGCTCTTTCACGCTGGCCGCCAGCTCGCGGATGTCGTCGGCTTCCACGTTCACGAACGCCTTGCCCGTTGCGGTGCCGACTGCTTTTGTGACTCTTGCGTGAGTTTCTTGCACGTTCGTTGAACCTCAGAATGCCAAAGGATGCCCCGCTAGAAGCAGGGCCGAAGAACTACGCGCCGATGATCGAATGAACCGTGTACGCTTCGGAAACAGCCGTCACGTTGGTGATGAGCACACGAAGCTTCGCGGCTTTGTTCTGCGCGATGGATGTACCGCCGCGAAGTGTCGCACCGCCTGCAGCCAGCGTGATCGAGTTCGCACCCGCTGAACTGTTCTCGATCGACAAGTCGAACGAGTCACCCACCTTGCACCCTCTGGCCCCGGCAACCATCAGCGCCGCCGTCGGCAGAGTGAGAGTGATTGCAGCAACCGGAACCGAGTTGATGAACCCGCCAAGCAACTGTGCAGCCGTCAGTGTCGCGGTAGCGCTGGCTGTTGCTTCCGACTTGCCGCCGACAAGCCCAGGCGAGACGCCTGTTGGCTGGTGGAGAGCGAAAACGTAGTCGCCATCGGCAGTTGGTGAAGCGCCAGCAAGGTCGCCAGTCGGCCCGGCTACGCAGATACCAAAGGCCACGTTCGCCGTGGCCGTCAGTGTCAGCTTCTTCGATGTCGCGTTGAAGAAACACCGCTGGCCAACAACCGGCGTGCCATCGCTGACCATTTGGTAAATACCGCCTTCGCAGGCGATAGCGTCAAGGATCGGCGTCGTCCCGAATGGCGGGTTGTCAACGTGGGCGACAAACGGCGTTGACCCCACAACCTGCACTGCGCCAGCCAGAATAGCGGCTGCTGGGGTGTACTTCTGCATGACTGGTTTGCCGTAAACCAAGAGCGCGTCGGCCATCGGAGATACCTCTTTTTATGTCGTTGGATCGGAGTGATTGGGCCAGTAATTTCGCTGCAAAACGCGATGGCAGACTCCTGCCATCGCTTCCCAAAATTAGACACCCGCAGAGTACACAGAACCACGGAAGTTCTGTTGCGTTGCCCCCATCGCCATCGTGCCGCGTATGCTGATGCCGAGCTTGTCGAACTGGTAGTCAGGGCCAGCTTGCAACACCGCTGGTGTATCCGACCCATAGAACGCGACTTCGATGGCCGACAGCATTGCAGGGTCTGCAAGCAGCTCCCACGCGGTAGCCGAGTTGACGTAGTTCGCGTTTTCCATGTACGGGCTCATCACCGGCTCGGCGTACCCCTGCCACATGTTCTTATCTGGCTGGAGGTTGCTGCCCGCAACGCCACCGTAAACGATGGACGGGGCTTGAAGCAGGCTACTTACCGATTGCCAATTGCTTGGCCCGTGTAGCAGAACGGGCTTGCTGGAGCTGTTGCCGATTGGGTTTCCGTTCGGGTCAATCTGGTTGTCGAACAAAGCCTTAGCCGTTTGTAGTGCGGTTGCGGACATTGCCGAGCTTCCACCAGTCATCTTGTTCGCCTTGTATGCCGTACCACTCTTGGCAGCGGCTGCCGTCACAACGCTCGTTGTGCGATAGAACGAGACGCCATCGTCACCGTTGACTGTTCCGGCGTACATGTTCTTCTTCAGCGTCCAAATGATGTCGTTCAAAGCCAACCCGCCGCCCGTACCAATCTTCGAAGGAACGGTCGAAAGGATGCTCAAGTCGTCGTTGACAATGTGAGTCCAAGGGATCGTGCCGATGATGCCGTATGGTGCAGCTTGGTTGGCAAAGGCTTGATCGCCAAACACCGCGTTTTCAAGCTCACCAACCGGCCCAAGTTGCTTGAACATCACGGAACCGAGAAGGTTAATCGACTTCGCTGGTTTGAAGTCGTTTACCATTCGGATTGAGCAGAACTTGCGCCAAGCAGGATCGGTGTACAGGTAGCCTTGCAACGCGAATTTGTTCATCACGTTGCTAAGGATGTTGCTGATGCCGGTGGTACTTGCCCCTTCTGCGCGGAAGGCTGGCTCGTTGTGGCCCCACTCGGCAAGCATCGCCCGAACGCCCGACTCGCTCTTGAGGTCAAGCCGCGACGACGAACGGTTCGCACGGAAAGCAGATTCGATGACCTGGTGCAGGCTCGCCCGGCCCTTGAACATCGTGTGTGCTGTCTGCTGAACTTGATCGCTGTATCGGCCGCGAAAGCCCGCCTGCACTTCACGCTGAATGTATTCCGGAACACGACGCACCCGTTCCCCGGAAGGAGATCGGCTGAAATAGTAGTCGTCATCTTCCAGTTTCATCGAGTGTCGATGCGCTTGCAGAATCGCGGATTCTAGCACGGCGTCCGTTGCTTGGAGGTCGCTTGGCAAATGCAGGTGGGCGCTACCAACACCAGCCCCCGGCCGCGATGCTCGCAGAATGGCCAGCTCAACGCGGTCAGGCGTCCAACCCTTTTCGACGGCGTGAGCGAACAGATTCACATCCGAGCCGTTCACTTTGATGAACTGAGCCGGGTGGGAAGCAGCCAGCTTGTTGATCAGCCCGACGCGGGTCAGTTCCGCGGCGTGCTCTTTGCGCGAAGCCTGGATCGCGGTTTTCGTAGCCGACGATTTCGCCTTTGCCTTGGGCTTTTCCTCTTCTTCGAGGTCGGTATCGTCGTCGTTCTCTTCGTCATCATCTTCGTCGTCATCTTCTTCGTCGTCCGCGGCCATCACGTCGTTCAACGCGGCTTTAGCCTCTTCCTCAGACATCTTGTCGACGTCTTCAGCCGAGTATTTACCAGCCTTGATCAGGCCTTTTTTCATCGACTTGGCGAGCAAAATCTTAAACATCGACTTCCCCCTTGATGCAGTGACGGTGACTGACGTTGAGTCGTCAGCACCGAGCGGAACAAACGAAATTTCTTTGAGTTCGGTTTCACGGCTGATCGTGATCGGCCCGCTAACTTCGCGGCCGTTGACTTTGGTTGTGGCCCCGCTCTCGATGAACTCGGTTCGCAATGGAACGGCACCGACCGACAACTGCCACTCGAAACCGTTCTTCGCTGGGTCGGTCACCTTCGATGTGTGTTCGGCCTGGCCGCTGAACACACCGCTGACTTTGATTCCTTCTTCACCGACTTCGATCAGCGTGGTATGCCCGCAAATCTGCTCTTCATCGTGCTGCCGAAGAACGGGCCGGTGTTGGCTCGGGATGATCACGCCTTCGAGGTCGACGACGATCACGCCCCACCAGCCGGACGGGGTCATCGGTGCGCCGGTGTAGGCGATGCCGTCGAACGTCGGCAACTTTGTCGAGCCGTCGGCGCTCTCTTCGGCTTTGATCTTGGCAATGCCACCGCTGGCCCGAAAGTTCGAGAGCGGTTTCTTGTCGCTGGCTTTGATTTCACGCGCCATTGGCGTTCTCCGTTTCGGGAACGGCTTGCTCGCTGATGCTGCGTTGCACCACATCGCCGAAGACAAGTCCCAATCGTTCGAGTTCGGCTTTCTCGGCTGCAAGTTGAGCAAGGACATCTCGCCAATCACGGCCGCGCTTGCCCCAGAATTCGCGGAGTTCAAGCTGCCCTGAGGCGATTCGGGAAGCATCAGCAGCCGAGTCTACGGCCACGTCGATCGATTCGAAGCCGGGCCAATGCCACTCGTGCGGGGGTAGTTGCAACCCGTCGTAAGCGGGGACCGCCCCACCCAAGACGGCTTCGGAATACCATTCGCGGAAGGTCTGGTGCAGAACCCCGCGGGAGCACTCTTCTCGCTCGTTGGCGAGCGAGTTTCGGTAGTCAAGAAAATCGAGCTTGGCACTTGAGAAGTTGAACTTCTGGCTCGTGCCCAGGGCGAGGTTCAGCGGATACCGCAGCGGTCGGATCGACTCGCCAAGCACCTTTTCTTGAAACATCTCGTATGTCGTCTGCGGTTGCTTCGGATCGAAGCCAGACATCTTCATGCCCGCTGGCAGTTGCGTGAACATGCCGCGTTGAATGTTAGTTTTTGCGAATGGGGCAACCGCTGTGCTGCCGTCCTCGTTCACGAACTCTGGCGTATCCGTTTCAAGCACTGCGGTCAGGCTTGCCGCGATTTGTGCATTGTTTAGCACGGCCTTGCGGAATGACCGCAGCTCGGCAAACAAGTCGAGCGAACTGGTGAACACCGGCACGCCACGGATCTGTTGTGGCCGTAGCTTTCGGAACCAGTGAACCACGTTCCTGGCTGAAACCGTGTCGGCCACGAACTGACCGGCGTTCATGTTGAACAAGTCGCCCGGATGCGATCGAAGCACCTGAAACGAAACGGGCTGCTTCGTGATCGGATGCAGCCGGACGCCGTCGATGTAGTTCTCTTCGAACTGGCCCGCGAGCCAT
This sequence comes from Gemmatales bacterium, assembly GCA_038230995.1. Taxonomy (GTDB): domain Bacteria; phylum Planctomycetota; class Planctomycetia; order Gemmatales; family Gemmataceae; genus JALHQU01. The sequence continues at coordinate 3,354 of JBBRME010000091.1, read as the reverse complement.
GGCGAAGAGAACTGCTCGGCTTCAATGTCGCATGGGTACAACTTGACCGGCGATTCGAGGTCTTCAACCGTCTTGAACAGGTGGAAGCCTTCGCCGTCAACTTCTCGGGCAAGCTTCAGTGTTCGCAGCTTGCCAACGTAATCGACTTCTTGGCACCAATCACCCCACAGTCGTTCCGCCAGCCGGTTGTATTCTGGCTTTGCAGTGTGGATCTGCAATGTCGGGCCGGTGCCAATCAAGTCGTCGGCGTTTCCATTGAGAATGCCGTACAGGAATGGGTTGTTGCTCACCTCGTGCCGAGATCGCACACGCAGCGTGCGGCGAACATTTGCAAGGTTTGTGCTGTTTGCGCTGAGGTAGTCAACCGTCTGCCAGTAACGCGAGTTGTCTTCGGTCGTGCGCGCGTTTTCATAGCTGGCGCGGATTCGTGCTGGCCCGCGCGGAGTCTGACCGAACAGTGATTTGACCCAAGCAAACATCAAACACCCCCGTCGAATGGGGGAGTTGTTGAATCGGAACCTGCGCCAGCAGGGATCACCTTGACGAAGTTGATGCCAAGGCCAGCGCGACGGCCACGGCGCTTGGCAGCCAGGTACTTATCCATCTTGATCAGGTCATCAACGCTTCGATCCGAGTGGGACTGATCGCCGGACGTGAACGACCCCGGTTCGAGCAATCGGCTCGCCAGTTCTGATTCACTGAGTCCAACGGGATCGGCCATGTTGTACAGCACCGCGTGTTATCGCAATGACGTACTCTTGCCGTGTTCGATGTGATGGGTAAGTAGGGGAAGGTGAAGAATCTGAATAGCGTGCTATATGTAGCAATCAATTTTTCTGAACAAGCTTTTCTGACGTTGCGAACCGGTGTTTGCAGATTGGCGATTGGCACTGACGATGGCGACGGACGACATCGCGGCACGGCCTCAGTGTGTTGACCACTTTAGTTCTCGATTCGCACTTGGGGCAGCGGATTCCTTTGCGGGTCATCATGCTTGGCCCCTGTTGTTTGTGTTGGCCGCTCGGTCAAGTTCCGCGATATTTATTGCCTTCATCTTCGGTTTGGCGATCGGCTCGGTCGTTGGGTTCAGCGCGAGGCCAGCAACCGAAGCGGCCACAGCACAGCCAACAACGCAGTCGAACCAGTGGTTATCGGTGCGGCCTGGCATCATCGACCACTTGTCGAACGAGTCGCCCTTGTGATCCTTGGGCTTGGCATACTCAGCGGTCAGGTGTTCAGCGAACAACTCGTGGTTGGTCTTTGCGGTACCGAACAGTTTCAGCGCCGATCGGCCACCCATCGACACCGTGAGAGCGGAATACACAATCGACTTCCACGTGTCGGGGTCGAACTGTAGCAGCCGCCCCTTGTTGCCGGTTCCAAGTGTAAGACGCCAGTGGTGCCCCGAACGCTCTCCCTGTCGAGTCTTCCATTTTGCGATGCCGGAAGCCGCCGCGCTTCGTCCGATTCCCTTGCTTGGGTAGATGATGTTTGAATACCCGCTGTTGAGGATGGCCTTGCTGACCGCATCCGCCTGCCAACCGGCATCGATCAGGCACCGGTCAACATTGACGGGTGTATCTCCAAGCAGATACGGACGGCCCACAACCAGCGGGATCGTCTTTGCCAAGCCCTCGTAAGCTCGCTGATCGTCCAAGTGGTCCGGGTACAGATCCTTCAGGCCAGGGCGAGCATCCGCCAGGGTGAACATGCCGACATTTTGCTTCGGGTAGGTGCCGTAGTCCACCACCTCACCTCCAAACTGTTCATTCCAGGCAATCACGCTGTAGAAAATCAGATCCCCGTGAACGTCCATGAACGCCGTGAGCCGGGTTGAATACGCTGGCACTTCGAACCTCTCGACGCCGCTGTACCGCTTGACGATCAGCCCCGAATCGAGCTGCTTCATTTCCGTCGTGTGTTCGGCCGATTCCGGCTCGCACTGGTACTCCGTCTTGAACGCATTGGGCGAATCACACAGCAGATTCATCGCGGTTTGCAGTGCCGAAGAATCGCCATCACGCACACGGTCCGGCCACGAAAGTACCGCCCCTTCATCCATGGCCACGCGGCTTGCTTCGTAGAACTCATTCGCCGGTTCACCGGATGCACCGCCACGCATCGACTCGCGCCGCATCTCGAAATACTGCTCCCATAAATCCATCCGCGAGGGCATCTGCTCCACCATCCGCGTGCGTGTCCCTCTCCACTCCGGGTGTCGCTCGCGCGAGATGAACCGCTCGGTCAAGTCGTTGGGATAAATCGGCGTGCACAAGAACACCGACGCGATTTTCGTCTTCGGACCGGCCATCCCCATCAAGTCGCCGAGAATGATCTTCTCGCGGTCGTCGGTCTGCATGGGAGATTTTGAAGCTTCGTGAGTCTGCGCATCGTCGATGATGACAAAGTCGGGCCGAATCATCTTGCCGGATGCTGTCCGACGACGCAAACCGCGAATCGAACCGGTCAGGCCGAACGATTGGATGATGCTGCCGGACGACTTGGAGCCAGCCACCGTGGGGAAAACGAAATGCCCGTCACCGAACTCCATTTGAGTGGCTACACAGTTGCAAGTCTGCCCTCTCGCCCGTTGTGTGATACCTTCAAGCTTGCGAATTGGATAACATATCTCAGGGAAGTCTTCATATAGCAAATCGTTTTGTTCAAACTCTTTTCTAACACCATCAACGAATTCACAAGATAGGTCGCTCGTAGCGGCTATGAATACTGAATATGAACGCAGGCCATAACATTTACTCTTAATCAACGCGGCCTCTGTCAACGTGGACTTGCCAAACCCACGGGGCATGGCCAGTGCATTCAGACCCCCATTGATAATGCAGTCGTCGAGGATGCCGATCGCCTTGCGGTGTGCCGAGCCGAACGCCATCGAGAACCGTTCAGCCAGATACGTCTTGTGGAAGAACTCGGTGTCAGTCAAAGCTCGTGCACGGCGGTCAGGATCGACCACGGCAGGAATCGCGCCGATGTCTCGGCCAGCTGCCGATTGCTCGCGCTGGGCGATGATCGAACGCTGCTTTTGTGCCGCGTATGCCGGGCTATCCTTGTCGATCATGAGTTGCCCCAAACGGTTGGCTTCAGCCCGGCACGCCTCCGGCCCATGTTGACGCATCGTTGACTTATAGATTCTTGCGCTGTTTCAATAGATGGGAACGATATATCCCATCCGGCTTGCATCAAAGCAACATTGAACTCATAGCTTGCTATCCAATACCGCGAACCTGTTATCGCTATTTCAACATCCGTCAGCACCACCTCGGTCACCGGGTGTTCGGCAAAGATCGTGTCCACGAGGCCGGGGGTGCGTCCGGTGCCGTTGCATGGCTTGCACGT
>JBBRME010000090.1:0-16608 GCA_038230995.1 Gemmatales bacterium | reverse complement strand
TGGTGGACGACACCCGATACATCCGCGAGTTCACCGTGACCGCCGACGGCAAGAAAATCGCCATGGTTTCAGCCTTCGACGACAGCGTGGTGAAGAGCGAAGGCGAAAGTCGCGTGGACGTGTGGGCCAAAGGTGAACCGGCGACGTCAGTCGCTGGGTTGATTGTCACTCCGCCAACGGACAGCTACCGCAAAAACCCCAAGAACAGCCCGTATGCATGGCTCGAAAACCTGTGCTGGAACCCGGACGGCACCCGCTTCGCCTTCACCGCAGTGCATGATGCTTTCCCAGCGGAAGTGATCGTGGGCACGCAAGACGGAAGCCAGTGGACGACCAAGCGCGTTGAACGTGATGGCAATTGGGAAGTCGTCGGATACGGCCGGGCTTTGGGCCAATCGCTCGTCTGGGACAACGAAAAGCTCGTGAGCCTTTTCGAGAAGAATGGTGAATCAGGTTTTGCTTCAATTAGCACTACTGATCTCCGTGGAGTTAACCTTTACGGCGAAGCAGGCAAATCGACTCAGGTGTTCTCAACATCCAATGGCATCGTCGGAGGTGTCGTCTCATACCGTGACAAGTTCCACCAATTGACCCTGACAACAACTAAGACTGATCAGAAATCCATTCTCGACCCCAACCCGCACACCGCGACATGGAAGCTACCCAGCATCCAGCACATCACTTGGAAGGCACCGGATGGTTCCACTGTCGGTGGTGTGCTGGAACTGCCGCCGGGGTATAAGAAGGGCGACAAGCTGCCGCTGGTCGTGGCCATCCACGGTGGGCCGACCACGAGCACCAAGGCCGACCTGAACTTCGATCCGCACAACGGCCGGCTGTACTTTGCCACGGCCGGTTATGCCGTGCTGTTGCCGAACTACCGGGGCAGCACCGGCTATGGCGACAAGTTCGTGACCGACCTCATCGGCAATGAGAACGACATCGAAGTGAAGGACATCCTCGCTGGCATTCAACACCTAGTGAAGGAAGGCATCGCTGATGAAAATCGCGTCGGGTGCATGGGCTGGAGCAACGGCGGGTATCTCACGAACTGCCTGATCACGTTGAAGAACAGCCCGATCAAGTTCAAAGCCGCCAGCAGCGGAGCGGGCATTGTGGACACCGTGGCCGAGTGGGGCTTCAACGATGAACCGGCCTACCCCATCGTGTTTAAAAAGGGCCTGCCGTGGGAGCAACCGGATTTGTACCGCAAGACATCACCGACATATGGCCTGGGCAACGTGACCACACCGACGCTGGTGCATGTGGGTGGTGGCGATGAACGCTGCCCACCGGGACATTCACGCATGCTGTACCGGGCACTGAAGGAGAATCTGAAGGTGCCGACGGAACTGGTTGTGTACACCGGCGAGCCACACGGCCTGACCAAGTACAGCAACCGCCTGGCCAAGATGGAGTGGGACCTGGCGTGGTTCGAGAAGTACCTGAAGAATGCTAAGTGATGCTGTTTCTTGCAAGCCGCGGACGACGCGCGGCCTGAGAGAGTACATGAGCTGGTGCAGTTTCACTCCCGCAGCTCATGTGAGATGAAGTACTGTGACGGGCCACGGCTCCGACTACTCATACGCAATAGCATCGGGGATGCTGGTCTTGATCGACTGCAAGGCAGGGAACAACCCGGCAAGCGTGGCCACGATGATGGCCCCCAGCGAGATGCCAATGGCCTGCTGCCAAGGCAGCAGCAAGTCAAAGTGGAAGCCGGACTCCTCGAACAGCACCACCTTCAGCACATACCACTCCAGTGGGATGCCGATGAGGAAGCCCAGCACCGTGCCCAGCACGCCCATTAGCACCGCTTCGGCCAACACGGTACGCACCACTTGACCCGGCGTGGCCCCCACAGCCATGAGCAAGCCGAGTTCCCGTTTCCGTTGCAATACGGAGATCAACAATGATGTCACGACACCCAGTGCGGCAACAAAGCCCACGACAATTTGCTGCAGGTTAACGAGCTTGTAGATGCGTTCAATGAGCTCGCCCACCATCTTGCGGAGGGCCACTCGGTCGGCCACGATGAAACCACGATCCGCCGCAAAAGTGGCGAGGCTCTTGCGGGCGTCCTGCGTGGCCTTCTCGCTTTCGCGGTTCAGGAACACGTGAACGATGTCCACCTTGGTGTCGAGGAACAGCTTGCCGAAGACGCCACGATCCATGAACAACGTGCCCCGGCTCCAACTGTAATCCTTCACCGTGCCCAGCACTTTCAACTCGATGGGGCCAGCGGGGCCTTGCACGTTGATGGTGTCGCCGATGTTCACTTTTTGCCTGTAGGCGAAGTTGTCGGACATGATCACGCCGTTGCCGGAGCGCGGAAGTGCTGCAAACGCGGTAAGGCCGGGCAGGCCGTCGGTGCCCCGTCGCTGACTGGGCAAGATGAAGCGATCCATGTCGATGGCGGTGAGAAAGATGCGGGTGCCGTTGTACTCGGGGCGAATGTAGCGGATGCCCGCTGCACTCTCCACGCCTGGCAACTTGATGACTTCGTCCACCAGCGTCCCATCGGCTGGTGCCATCGAAGTGATGGCTTCCGTCACGCTGCCGGTGGAGATGAACTGCTCGGCTTGAATCACTTCATCGAGCCACGCCTTGACCGGTTCTTCGTTGCTCTTGCCCACCCCTGCGGTCTGGATCATCACCGCAACGCCAGCACCGAGAGCACCGATCACCAAGCCGGTGCGACCCGGACTACGCAACAGGTTGTCCGCCGCGAGGCGGGCCTCGATGCTCAGCACATGCTTCAGGATGGGCTGAAGGACACGTACCGTCATGGCCACGAAGATCGGGGCACTCAGCAACATGCCCACCAGTGCCATGACCATGCCACCGAAGGCCCCGATGCGGTTGGGCAAGTAGGTACGGCCAAGGATCATCGCCACGCCACCGGCTACCAATAACAAACACGTCAGTCGATGGGCCAACAACCACCGGCCGGATGGGCCACCGGGTGTGCGACGGATCACATCGGCAGGGTCTTGGCTTGCCGCTTGAACGGATGGAATCAAACTGGCCAACAACGCCGTGGCAATGCCGGAGGCACTGGCCAGCAACACCGTGCCCCAAGTGGGCCAGGAAGTCGGCGGCCCCTGTGCGGTAAACATGGAAGCAAGATCATCTTTGATGAGGTTCAACGCAAACTTGGCCATGCCGATGCCGAGCGGTACACCGAAGATGGCCCCCAGCACCCCCAGCACGAGAGCCGCACCAAGGAACACCCCCACCACTTGCAGCCGAGTGGCGCCGATACTGCGGATGATGCCGATGTCGTGCCGACGCTCGGTGACGGTGACAGCCAGCGCGTTGTACACCAGAAATAAGCCCACCACCATCGCGCCGATGCTGCACATGGTGAAGCCAATTTGAATGCCGCCGACCACTTCTTGCGTGCTGCTGCCTTGCTCCTTGGCGGTGCGCACCGTCGCCCGTTGACCGACGACTTCCTTGATGCGGTTGGCAATCTCATCGGCATTGGTGCCCGGTTCAAAGAGCACATCAATCCGGTTCACACGCGGGGCTTCGGGCCGCACAAAGGTGGCGGCGTGTTCGATGTCCATGCCCACGAGGTTCGGCCCGAGGGCATACAGCGGCGAGTCTTCGCCATAATCCACCACGAAGATCGGTAGACACTCAATGGTGCGACTACCGTAGCGCAGCATGAATGGGTCGGTCTCCTTCTTGCGGATCTTCACCCAGTCGTCGTAGAGCGTTCGGCTGAGGACCACCATCCGTCGGCTGTAGGCATACAGCAACGTACTCGTTGACAAATCCGCTTCACTGAACTTGGCCTTAAGCGCATTGTTGCCTTCGTTCAACGTGGCGGAGAGTTTCTTTTTTTCAAAGAGGTCAACAAGGTTCGTGCCCGGTGGCAGTTGATGCGTGGCCAATTCGACACCCAGCAGCACCGAGGCACGGTTGTTCTGCTCCGGCAGGTACACCCGATCCACAACGACAGGTTGCACACTCTCGATGCCCGGAATCTTCGCGGCACGAATCTCCTCGGCCAGTTTGCGCTCGACGCCGATTTCGCCATTGGAGATGAACACATCACCCAAGCCGAGTGGCGTGGTGGTGTTCGCCGCCGCTTCTTGAATGACTTGATTGAGAATCCGCGTGCTGACCAGCGTGGCCACGCCCAAGGCAATGCTGGCAACGATCAACGCAGCTCGATCCCACTTCTTCAACACGTACCGCAGGCTAAGTAGCCGAAAAACCATGAACATTACGGTGGAGCCTTTGGTCTGCGTTGAATGAGTTGATTCTAGCAGGTGCGCAGGTGCTGAACGCCGTAGGATTGTTCTGATCCCGAAGGGAACCCAGCGAATAGAGCAGTCGACAAGACGCCGTAGCAGCGAAAGAACCCTGTTAGCCCGCAGCGCCAGCAAGGGCCACTGTCAGACACGGATGAGTGACATGGCCCTTGCGGGCGCTGCGGGCGAGATAGGTAGCATCAACTGTTAGAGCACTGAGACGAGTGCACTAGCCGGTCGTTGTGTCAATATACCCAAGCCGTTCTTGATGGGCAGGTGATGATCCCGAAGGGATGTCAGCTACTAGCCGCGGGTTGAGTGAGCGAAGCGAACGACACCGCGGTTCAATGTCCCCATTTAGACAAGGGGCAAGACGAGTTGCGGATGTGGTGTGAGCAGGAGCCTCCACCTCTATTTTAGAGCTCTCGAGCGCCGCACCATCGAACCTACCCCGTGGAAGACGTCGCCGCCATTCGGGTACATTGTCCCGCGGTAATAGCTTCGCCGGACCGTATTGCCGTAGAAATGGAGCGGGCGATAGGGCCTGTCCAAAATGGGAGTCGCTTCGATTTCGTCTCGGAGATCCCCGCGTGCGACGACGACGCCGAGCCAACGGGGCTCTTCGCGATCAGGCGGGATGGACCCCGTTTGTCCCAGTGCCAATACGGCGATCATCAAGTATGTATTCATGATGTTACTCCAACCGGCTCATGCCGCGTGTTTGATGGGTTCAAAGAGATCTGGAAGCGTGTCGAGATCGAGGAGTTCGTGGATCGAACCCGTGATTCGCGGCGCCGAGTACGAACTCGAGGCACGTGAGAGTTGCATCGGCATCCCGGAGGTCGGGGTCAACATGGTCGCGATCACCCTGGCATCGATTCGCGAACCCGGAACCACCGACAAGCGAAACTTCCGGAGAATGGTCGGCAACGCCGTTTTGATCGTCATCATGGCCAATGAAGATCCGAGGCATAAGCGTGGGCCGGAAGCGAATGGAATGTAAGAGTAAGGTTCCGAAACGTGGTGATCCCAACGCTCCGGGAGAAAGCAACCGGGGCGAGGGTAAATGCTCGGCAGGCGGTGGGTGATCATCGGACTGAAGACGACCACTGTTCCCTTCGCGATCGTCATCGACCCTAATTCGACATCTTCGGCTGCGACCCGTTGCGAATAGGCAGAGGCCGCCAGCACCCGCATACTCTCTTTCAAGATGCGATTGAGCTGGGGAAACTGTTCGGTTTGTTCAAACGTCGGCGGCGCGTCCCCGAGTTTCGAACTGAGTTCAACAAACAAATCTTCTGCGGCCAGCGGATGTTGGGAAAGCAGAAAGAGAGCCCAAGTCAGGGTATGTGCCGTCGTGAGGTGCGCGGCCCCGAAGAGAACCGCCGCTTGGCCCATCAGTTCGCCGTCGGTCATTCCCTGCCCAGATTCATCCCGAGCTTGAAGAAGCAGCGAAAGAACATCCTGTGCAGGTGGCGACGCGCGTCGAAGATCGATCATTCGACGGATAAGCAGTTCCAAATCGTCGGCGTGTTTCAACAGTGTTGGGTAGGAATCCGCACTTCCACTGCTGGCGACCAAAGCACCGATTCCTACGTCGTGGTTCGATCTGACCCAGCTCTCGGTCGCTCGTCCGATCTCATAGGCAAGCTCGGGTTGATCGAAGCCGAAGAGCAACTGACTGGTGACTCGCAACATGAAGTCGTTCATCTCGCGAGACATGTCGTGGACATCACCCACTTTCCAACCGCGGACCATTTCTTGAGCCAGTTGGGCGATGCCTTCTTGATACCCCGCGTTCGACGTTCGTTGAAATGGGCCCGACACCATGCGGCGATGGCGTTTATGCGTTTCACCATTCATATTCAGCAAACCGCTGGTGAGCCGGCGTTGTGAAGAATTCTTGGGACCGGGGATTGGAAAAAAACGGGAATGAAACAACTGGGGATTGCTGAGGACTTGGTGAACGTATTGTGGCCCGAATGCAAAGACGATGCGCTGGTTGCCGTCGCGAAGTTCCGCAAGTTCACCTTGTGAGTGGTACAAACGGAACATACATCCGGCGGGATCTGCCGGGAAATCGACGAACCGATCCTGCTTCGCGGTAGGAAAGGTTCGGTTCATATCTCAGCTTTCAAGTTGGGATACTGTCCGATCTTTCCCAGATGAAGACCTTTGGAAGTACGAATCGGCAGTGCTATTACAGTGTACCCCTTGCTCTAGGCTGCTGACAACGAATTAAGGCCCGGTTGATGTCTCGACCAGGATCGGACAGCCTCCCAATCGGATAGCAAAAGTGGACAGGCAAACGTGTGTTAAGCGGGGTGGAGGGGTACACACATACCGTGGACACGACGATGCCGGGCAGAATGACGTGTCCCGTTCCGGTTAGTTGTCTGCCGTTTCGGTTTCCCATTGATCCAGCAACGTGCTGATGCCCTTGAAGCCGAAGTCGATGTTGGCCAACTCGTGGGCCAGTTCAATGGCACGTGGATATTGCCCCTGCTCGGCGGCGAGGGTTGCGAGTTGGAACAGCACTTCTTTGCGGTGTGGCTCATCCGCTGGTGTGGTCAGCGTGGTTAGCGCTTCGTCGAAGTTCCGCTGTGCCAGCTTGAAGTTGTTCCTTTTGCGAAAGCCGAGGCCAAGGTACATGGCCGCTTGGCCCTTCAACTTTTCGTCACGCCGCACCAGTTGCAGTTCGGCAATGGCTTCATCGAGTTGATCGAGTCGCAGCAACCGCAGGCCCAACTCGAAGCGATGGATCAACTCGTTCGGCATGCGATCCGCCTTCATGCGGAAGAGCTCGGCTTCACGGGCCAGGATTTCCTTCCGCAGGTTCACCCGTGCCTCGGCGAGCTGCTCGACCGACGGGCCATTGATGTCTTCGTCGGCAATCTCGTCTGCCGCCACCCGTTGCTTGGCGGCCTTCCAGCGGGCGTCGGTCAGGTCGTAGTTGGCCCGCAGCGGCAGGAGATCGAGTTCCATCAACTCTTGCTGAAGGGTGTAGTGCTGGCTGGTCGGCCCGAAGCCTTGTTGCAGGGCCGCACGGGCACGGTCGAACTGATTGTTCTTGCGGTAGACGGCGCTCAGTTGAATGTAGTGAGCAGGTTCGGTGGGGTCGGCTTCAATGCGCTTGAGGATGGCTGCCGTTTCTCTCCCCACGCGATCCTGCTTCTCCACCGCTGCGGCTTCGATTCGGTTGACCACCGGCGATTCTTTCGTTCCGCTGGCCACGGCCTCATAGCCACCACGGGCGATCGTCTCGCTGGCCGCGAGGTTCTTGGCTTTGCTGGCTGCCTCCACATCCCTCGGGTCGGCTTCCTGCACCAATCGCCACAGGGCGATGGCTTTCTGGAAGTCGCCACGCTTCTCGAACAAGCGGGCGAGGGCGCGGTTCAAGGTGGCATCATTCGGGTACTTCTGCCGGGCTTGATCCAAGCTGAACACAGCCAAGTCGGATAGACCCAGCGCCTCGAACGACTCGGACATATCCATCTGCGTGCCGAGATCCCACGGGTTCTTGGCAAGGATGTCCTCGCCATGTTCCAGCACACTGACGTAATCGCGGGTGGCCTTAGCACCCTTCATCTTGGCCTTGGTACCAGGAGTGGTGGCAAAGGCGAACCTACTGCCTTGCAGGTTGTTGCCGTACTTTTCCTTCTGAGCTCTACGCAGGGTCTGCCGAAACAAGAAGTTGCTCGGATCGATCTTGCAGCATTGGCGCAGCAAATTGATGGCGTAGTCGTGATTGCTCGATGCCAACACTTGACGGGCCCGCTCGAACGTATCGGCGGCGATGCGACGCTGCTCCGGTGAAACGACGGGCAGCCTGGACGAACTCGGCTCGGCCATGACTTCCAACTTCCAGCAGTGGGGACGAAGCTGTTAGTGATGCCACAGCTTGTTGAACATAGCATAGCCACTGGCTGACTTGTCTGGCAGTCGGAATGCTGGTGTGACAGCGCCGCGGTGAACCTAATTGTTGAGTTGGCCCGACGCCGCTAGCAAAGGAGTGTTGTTCAATCCGTCCCGCCAAGGGCATCCAGTGCTTCCTGACGGGTTTCGTAGAGTGCCCAGATGGTATCGAGCGCGGTGGTCTTCAGCAGTTCCCGGATGCGACTATTCACCCCGGCCAGAATCAACTCGCTACCACGCTGCTTCGAGATGAGGTGCAGACGCAGCAGGAACGTGATGAACGCCGAGCCGAAGTACCGCACCCCAGTCAGATCGACCACAACGTGACCCGGTGGATCTTCTTTGAGCGGGGCCAGTAGCATGGATGCAGCTGGTTGCATCAGGCTTTCGGGTAGCTGCTCTACTTCGGGCGAGGGAATCACCAAGGCGGTATCGCCATGACGCTTCACTTGAAAATACTCGTTCGCCAGGAGTGAGTCGGTGCGTGACACTTCTGCGTGACCTCAGGTTGCTAATTGCGAACCGCCAATGTACCACGCCCCACAACATCGTGCAACGGACTGATCTGTTCAAAAGCCCTGCCGCGGAACTTGGAATCATGCTTTAAACCCCGGTGTCACAGTGGCATCTGCTGGGGCTGTCGCCTCAAGTTTTATCGATTTGTACTCGATTCGCATGTTCTTCGTCGCAAAGTGAACCTCACGTAGGAAACACGTCAGCCCGATGATCAACGCAACCGTGGCACCCATGAACAAGATTCCTTCAAGCCACTTCAGCGGTAACTCCAAGAGTACCTCACCAAACAAGAGCACGATGACTAGACAAATGAGCAGAGCCGAGAGTGTGCAGGTGGTGATGGCCACGCCTACGAGCCGACGGCGGCGTTCAAGTGTTTGAAGTTCGCTGGCTCGTGCAAACTCAGGCAGTGTGATGCTACTTTGTGGCGATTCCGTGAGGTAACGACCACGATCGATGATGCGACTCAGCCGATCTGTCAACACTTTGAGGAGCCCGGCGATGCCGGTGAGCAGGAATACAGGTGCCAATGCGAGCTGGATCGCCCGAGAACCTTCAGGGGCTATGCCAACCTCGGCGAACAATGCTGCAAATTCCATGAAGAGCCTGTGGGTGTTGTTGAGGAGTAACCCCGGTCATCGTTTGAGGGGGGTACAGTGGGGGAGTAAATATCAATTCCACCATTTCTCGCAAACATCGATGCACCAGCACATCATGCTACAGTTGATGATGACAATTGCCGGAGGGTCACTGTTCCACTGGATCGCGGCTGCAGAGTACTACCCCCTGCTGGCGTGTTGGGCTAACGAATACCCCCAAAACCCCCGTTCTCCTTCGCCTTGATTCCCCAGCCGCTCTGCGGTATCACGCTCGTCCCTGGAACCTGCGTATTCGGCGCAACCTCTGGGAGATTGGGCGACGCGGATGGCGTCCTTTTGGCGTGCAACACTGATTCGCAGCACCCTTGCCTTGGTGGTGGCCTTTGCCGCCGGTGGCACATGGATGGCCATGTCTTGGGTGAGCCCGGATCAAGTCCGTGCGTCGGTCGAGAAGCACTTCCACGAAAAGTTTGGCGACCGCGTGGTGGTCGAACTTGGCTCGGCGCATGTCCGCATCTTCGGCGGGCTGAACATCACGAATCTCAAGCTCACCCGCGTGGGCGAAGAAGAACCATTCCTCGACGCACCGAACATCGTGCTCTTTCACGACAAACACAAACTCATCAAAGGCGAACTCGATTTCGCCAAGATGGAACTCGAAGGCCCCACGATCCGGCTCAAGCGGCTGGCCGATGGCACCTGGAACGTGTCCAATCTTTCGAGTGATCCGACAAGCGAAGTGAGTTTGCCAACCGTCATCGTTCGACACGGTACGGTGTATATCACCGATGATCGGCCCGATGGCCTGCCCACGATTGCACTGCGCGATTTCAACTTCAGCGCGCTGAACGATCCACAATCGATTGTGAAACTCGAAGCCAGTGGCGAGTGCGTTGCGGCGAACGCCATCCAAGCCGATGGCAGCGTTTCGCCGGGTGTCTTCCGGTTGCAACTTAAAGTAGCGGGGCGATACCATCGCCCAGCCAACCACTTGCAAGGTACCATCGAAACTGGCGACATTGAATTACAAAGCGACCTCGCCCCGGCCCTCGTCAAGCTTCATCCAAAGGCTGCGGAGTATGCACAATCGTTCGGGGGCACAGCGCGGGTGAAAGCCAGCCTCGCGGCCACGCTCGGTTCTTCAGCAATGCCGAAGTACGACGTGAAGATTGAGCTGCAACATGGGCGATTTGAACTCCAACAACTGCCTTGGCCACTCGAACAACTCGCGGGCACCATCCGCTTGAACGACGGCAAACTCACCGTTGAGAAGATGACCGGCCTGCTTGGCAAAGCCAAAGCGGAACTCACGCTTGAGTCAAAGCCCGATCTCCTCTGCCCGCTGTTGGGGCAAACTTGCACACTGGTGCCGGGAGTCAACACGCCGGGGCCGCGATGCAGTCCCATTCGGCTGGCCCATCACTTCTTGGCGAACGAAACCATGCGTTGCCAGATACCTGTGGTGGCCCAGGACGACCCTGTCCGTGCTCTAGAAGATCGACTCGAAAAGTTTGAACTCAAAGTCTCTTCGCTTTCGCTGGATGACGATTTGTTCAAGCGGTTGACTCCCGATGTCCTTAAACTGCGGAAGATGTTCGACCCGTCGGGCAATGTCGACGTAGCCGTGAAGTTCAAACGTACCGACAGCATCCATTGGCGCCGTGAAGTGGATGTATCGCCTAAGGCGATGAAGATCGTCTATCAGCATTTCACCCTGCCGATTTCCGACGTGTACGGCAGCCTGAAGAAAGTGAACGCCAGCGACGGGCTGGATGAGTTCCAAGCCGATATCAACGCGAAATTCGCGGGTAAACGGATCACCCTAACGGGCCGCGTGGCGGCAGAGTCGCAAGATCCACTTGTTGATCTCACCATAGCTGGGAAGGATATCCCCATCGATGATGTTTTTATTGCGGCGCTACCCAAGGATGTTGCAGAGTCGCTGAAGAAACTGCAAGTCAACGCCCGTGGCAACTTCCACATTAACGTGAAACAAGACTCCGGTGTCAATCGGTACGATAACACCTTCAAAGTGGACATTTATAGCGGGTCGCTGTGCTACGAACCATTCCCGTACAGCCTCCAGCAAGTCCGTGGTAGTGTGTTGTTCAAAATGAACTTCTCGGATCAGACTCGTCCGCTCAAGGCGATGCAACAGACAATGCCCGCACCCGATGGCAGTTCCATTGAGATACGCAATGTGGAAGCAGTGCATGACGGCGGACGCTTCTGGCTCTCGGGTGAAAGTCGACCAGTACCAAACACGAAAGACCGCAAACTGGTGATGAACATTCAGGCTGAGAACTGCTCGCTCGATGAGGAGTTCCACGCGGCGTTCAAGCAAGTGAAGATGGACAACACCATCAAATCGCTTGGTCTGCGCGGGGAACTGACCTTCGGTGCGGATGTGGAATTGATGGATCGCTCAGCCTCGCAGATGGAAGCCGCGAAACTTGCTGTCGAAAACCCAGTGGTAAACGCCGAGGCCCGCCTACCGATTGAAGCTCCGTTTCAGGCTAGCAAGGATCTAACGATCCGCTTTAACTTCCGTGGGCCGTCGATCACGCCGAACTTCTTTCCTTACGACTTCCATCAACTTGCTGGCTATCTCGTCTATGAACAAGGCCGCATCACGTTGGAAGATGTCAGTGCTCGGCACGGCAAATCGATGTTTAAGATGGGGGCAGCCGAGCTTCGGATGAGCCCGGTGACAGGTGTCTGGGCACATATGAGCAATATCAACGTCTCGCCGCTCATTATCGACTCACACGTGAAGCGGGCACTGCCGAAGAACCTTCGCCCACTGCTCGACCGCTGGAATGTGCGTGGGCCAGCCGAAGTCACGCTGAAGGAACTCATCGTCAGTGTGCCCAATAGCAAGGAGAGCAAACCCGCACCGGACACAGCGATTGTGCAAACTGGTGCCGTTGGTGAACGCTGGCATGCTGCCATTTCACCACGCCTTGAACAGTTGCCTGGCATCAACCCGGAACTCCCACGATTGGTGGAGCGTCGGCAACCACCATCGCACCCCAACAGCACAGGCCAACAGGGGTTGTGGGCCTACACGGTGCCTTGGATCAAATCGCCGTATCGCAAACCGAATGAAGACGGGGAAACCCCACTCGAAATGGCGAATGCTTCGATCTATTGGCAAGGCATGGTAAAACTCAACGGCACGAGCCTGGATGTCGGCGTGACACTCGATGACCTGCAAGGCGGGCTCTCGTGCGAGGGGCGGATGGACGGGCCAAACCTCAGCAGCATCATGGGTAATGTGTGGCTCGATTCAGCGACACTGGCTAAGCAACCGATGACCGGCTTCAAAGTGTCCTACCGCATCAAACCCCAGACCAACCGCGATGGCACCATGCCCAGTACGCCACTGCCACCTGTGGCCGAGTTTCGTGACCTCACGGGTAAGCTGTACGGCGGCACCATCGGTGGCGAAGCCCGCATCATCCTCAGCGAGCAACCACGTTACCGGGTGTGGCTGACCGCTGCCGGGGTGAAACTTGAAGATGTGGCCAAACAAAACAAGATGGGTTCCGGTGAACTCAAAGGCGAAGCACAGGGGAACGTGCTGCTGGAGAACCTTCCGGATCAACGCACGGGGATACTCACTCTGACCGGTCGTGGGCAACTCGATGTGCCAGAAGGTCGGCTCTACAATCTGCCTGTGTTGCTCGACTTGGTTAAGGTGCTGAAGGGTCAAACGCCGGATGGCGTGGCCTTTGAAGAAGCCCACATGAACTTTGAACTGAAGGGTGACCGCATCAACGTGACGCAGCTTGATCTGCTGGGAACCGCCATCAGCCTTGGCGGCTCTGGTACGATGGACATGAAGGGCGAGGATGTGAAGTTCGAGTTCTACACCATCTGGAGCCAGACCCTACGGCGGATGCTGATGACGCCGATTGGTGAAGTCACTGGTGCCGTGAGTGGTGGGTTGTTTAAAATTGAACTGACCCGTGTGAATGGCACACTTACCCCGAAAGCCTATGTGCTGCCGGCGATTACCGACCCAATGCGAGCCGTGGCCGACCGCTGGCGGAATCGCTTCGGGCAAACTGAACCCAAACCTGCAACCACGGTGCGCGGTTCGGCCCGATAACCACACTTGAGATACTCCGTTGATTGCACGCGGCATTGATGCACTTCTCTCGGCCCTCGCAGGTACTGTGCAACGCATGGTGTTCTGGGAGTTGATCCGTGTGTTCTTGCTGTGTCTGGTCGCGCTGAGCGGCATGTTCACCATGATTGCCGTGCTGCAACAGTTCCAGTTTGGCTTGTCGCTCGACCAAGTGGTGAAGGTGTTGCCGCTGTTGATTCCAAGTTCCATCCCGTGGATCGCACCACCGGCATGCCTCTTCGCCTCGTGTGTGGTCTACGGTCGGCTGGCACACGACAACGAAGCGGTGGCACTGAAGGCCGCTGGTGTCAATCTGTATGGCTTGCTACGCCCGGCGATATACATGGGGTTGTTGGCGACCGCTGGCACGGCCATGTTGCAGTTTCACTTCATCCCTGAGGCGATCCGTGGGACGAAGGAGTTGGTTCTGGCGAACCCCGAAGAAGCGATGACTTTTGCATTGAAAAAGGAACGCGTGCTTCAAGTGGGGAATGCCGACAGTCGGGAGCAATTCACGCTCTATGTGCGAGATGTTCAGGATGAACGCTTGTTCGACGTGTTGGTGAAACTCCGTAAACGTGGGCCGAATGGCCAGGAATTGGAACGCGTGGCCCGTACCCGCGAGGCAAAGATTGAAGTTGATCTTGTGAACAAGAAAGTCAAGTTTGCGAAGGGAGCCGGTGGCGATGGTGGTTGGACTTATTGGAGTCCACGCGATTCGCAATCGGGCACGATTCAAACCGTAGAACCTTTGGAGTTCGACCTGCCAGAGCGATTCAGTCTCGATTACGCCAAAGCCGATTTGCTGAACAATGAGATGGCGATGGACTGGGGCCAACTCAAGGATCGTGCCGACTACTGTCGCAGTCAGGCCGAGTTAAATCGCAAGCTCATGGCGGCATTGGCAAGTGTTCCTGCTGACAAGACATTGTCAGCGATGGATGAATTCAACATCCGTCAATTGGTAACACCGGAAGAGATCAGCGTACCTGCTGATCCGGGCCAGCGGGAACAAG
Source organism: Gemmatales bacterium (assembly GCA_038230995.1). GTDB lineage: Bacteria > Planctomycetota > Planctomycetia > Gemmatales > Gemmataceae > JALHQU01. Next base: position 2,165 of record JBBRME010000090.1, on the reverse strand, counting down.
CCCGCCGCACTTACGAATACCGTGTCAAGGAATCTGTGCGTATTCAAAGAAAAATGGAGTACGACTACTTCGCTCGTCTCGCCACGGCCTTCGCGTGTACCTTCTTCGCTGTGCTGGGTTGCCCAGTCGGTTTGTGGGCGAGCCGGGCTGATTACCTCAGCACGTTTGTAATCTGCTTCCTGCCCGCACTGGTGGTGTATTACCCGTTAATTTTCATGGTTGGAGGATATGCCCGTGATGGTCGAATCCCGATGCTGATGGGCGTATGGACAGCGAACCTGGTGTTGGCGAGTGCAACGCTGGTTCTCGTTTGGCGGTTGATGAAACGCTAGTGAAAGGCCTTCACAACACTACTGCAACCGATACAAGAATCAGCACACGACCACGGTGGATGCTATGGCCATCACGTTCAACTGTACCTGCGGGCAGCAACTTCAAGTGGACGACGAGTACGCCGGGGCACAGGCCCAGTGCCCGGAATGCAACAAGGTGCTTGCCGTGCCTTCACCTACTGCCCAGCGACCCAGCATGGCGAAGCCGGTGAAGAGACGGGAACCCGTTGAAACAGACGATGACCTCGGCGCGGAAGCTACGAGCTTAAACCCCTACGAAAACAAACGGAAATCAAAACGCCGCCGAGACGACGACGATGGCGACCCACGGGATGACGATGAAGCTGATCGGCCTGCAAAGAAGTCGCGACGGCTTGTCGATGATGACGAAGACGATGACCGACCATCAAAGAAACGACGTCGCCTCGTGGATGATGACGAAGAAGCGGATTACGACCGCCCACGCAAGAAACGGATGAAAAAGGAGCCACCGCCTTACAAAGCCTTCAACAACCAGACCGTTGGCGGCATCATTTGCTTGGTTCTCAGTGCTGTCTTGTTTGGAATCGGTTTGTACTTCGATCTCTTCTTTGTGCGCTGGATCTTGGTTTTGGGTATTGTCGGCTTGATCGGCATCGTACGAGGTCTGGTCACAGGCCGCGGCGAGTAGCCCTACTTCTGCTTGTTGCGTTCTGCCTCACGTTTCGCCGCTTCTGCGGCGAATCTCTTTTGTGCCTCGGCGAAGCCGGGGGCAGCAATACTTGGCCCGCCGGAACCGTTGATCGATGCACCTTCTTTGGCGGTCTTGAGTCGTTCACCGTTAAAGTCGTTAGTGGCTTGTGTGGCCTTGCCCGTTGGGTTGGTCGTGGGCTTGGCGTTAGCCACATCCTCACGCATCCGCTCGACCACAGCTTCCTGCTTCTTCAGGAACTCCTCGTATTGCTCTGGTGTGTAGCCCGCCTCTTTAAGGAAGTCCTTGTTTCCGCGCACATCCTTGAAGCTCTTCAGCCGGAGTTCTTCCGTCTTTAATCGGTTCGCGGCGTTCTCTTCCAGCTTCTTGCCTTCGTTCTCTGCCCCGGCTCCACCGAGGTTCTTGCTCTCCTCGTCGGTTGGCTTGCCGGGCTTTCTGCTGTTGGCTTCCTTGGCGATTTTTTCGAGCTTCTCCTTCGCGGCTTCCTGCTTCTTGGGATCGTCACCTTGGAGATCTTTCATGTCGTTCTGAAACTCTTCACGTTTATCCTTTCCGATCATGTCGTCGATCTTCTTCTCCGCTGCTTCACGTTCGTCCTTGTTCTTCGAGTTCAGATCCTTCGCTGCCTTTTCCAACTCCGCCTTTTGCTCCGGAGTCAGTTCCTTGGGTTGCTCGTTCCCCTTGCTGTTCTTGGCGAGGTCGTCGAGTTTCTTTTGTGCGGCTTCTCGGGTCGCCTTGTCGTCGGAGTTGAGATCCTTCTGCATCTGCTCGGCGGCTTCTCGGTTTTGCTTGCCGATCTTTTCGTCGAGCTTATCCTGTGCGGCTTTCTTCTTGGCTTCGTCCTTGGAGTTGAGGTCCTTGGCTGCGTCGCGGATTTCCTTCTTCTCGTCTTCGCTCAGTTCCTTCGGCTTGGGTTGGCCTTCGCCTTTTTCACCTTTCTCGTTCTTGCCGTTCTTGGCGAGGTCGTCGAGTTTCTTTTGTGCGGCTTCTCGGGTCGCCTTGTCGTCGGAGTTGAGGTCCTTTTGCATCTGCTCGGCGGCTTCTCGGTTTTGCTTGCCGATCTTTTCGTCGAGCTTATCCTGTGCGGCTTTCTTCTTGGCTTCGTCCTTGGAGTTGAGGTCCTTGGCTGCGTCGCGGATTTC
>JBBRME010000089.1:0-16748 GCA_038230995.1 Gemmatales bacterium | reverse complement strand
TGTCGGCATTCATGTGCGGGTGGGAATTGGCATCCGTAGCTGCGCCGTGGGTGGCCCAGCGGGTGTGGCTGATGCCATAGGTGCCAGGGGCGGGATGCGTGACCAGCAGCTTGCCAAGTTCCTCAAGCCGACCGGACTTCTTCCGTAGGTGCAGGCTGTTGCCCGTGCCGGTAATCAACCCCGCGCTGTCGTAGCCCCGATACTCCAAGCGTTTGAGTCCATCCATGAGGATGTTGGAGGCTTCGCGTTGACCTGTAAAACCGATGATGCCACACATGCGGGGGGTGTTCCTAATTGATGCATACTGATCAGCTTAGCTCACGCGGTCCATGCAGTAACCCGGTTCCCGACTTCTACCTCAGACTGCAACCGGCTGGCCAACCACCTGGAAGCCGCAACTCTCGTAGAGCATGCGTAGGCTTTCGTTGCTGGTGAGCATGACATAGGGAACGTGCTGAAGTGCCGCCTCGCGCAGGGTGGCCCGCACCAGTTTGGTGGCGATGCCTTGGCCCCGGCTGTCGGGTCGAACTGTGACGTAATCGATCTGCCAGTTGACGGGACTACTCACCAACAAAAAGCCATCCAGCAGTCCATCAGCATCACGATGAACCGCCACATAACTCACGCACGGCCAGATGGACAGGAACTTGCTGCGTGTACGAAACTGCGTATCCACGAGTTCCCAGAACAGCTTGCAGGCTGCCTCATCAGCAAGGAATTCGCGGGTCAATTGAAATTCGACATTCGTAAAGGCCATTGCCACGTCCGTGGGCTTGGCCATGTAGTGAAGCTCCGCTTCCGTACTCATTCCTTACCTCGGTTAGATCAATGCTCACACGCCGAATCGAGTCGGCTCGCGCAAGGTTTGCAACGCACCGGGAGAGTTGGTGAGTAGTTTGTACTTTCGCATCTTCTTGTACAAGGTCACTCGGCTAACGCCGAGCATTTGTGCTGCACGAGTGCGGCTGAAGCCGACCTTTTCCAGTGCCCGCAGAATCGCCGCCCGTTCCGTGGTTTCGCGGTTGTGTTCCAGCGTACCGGGTTGGGCAATGCCATGGGACGGTTCCCCAGTGGGGTTGTCGGGTCGGTTCAGGTGGATCATCGGTGGCAGGTGTTGAACGCGAAGCTCATCGCTATTGCAACTCAGGATGGCTTGCTGAAGCACATTCTCCAACTGCCGGATGTTTCCCGGCCACGGGTACAGTTCCAACAACCGTAGTGCCTCGGGTTGAATCGCTTGAATGCGTTTGCCAAAGCGGGTGCCATACTTGGCCACCATTCCACGCACCAATGGGCTGATATCTTGTGGACGTTCACGCAGCGGTGGCAGGCGGAAGGCCAGTACGTGCATCCGGTAGTACAAATCGTTACGGAAGGTGCCACGGGCCACGGCATCGGCGAGGTTCCAGTTCGTCGCTGCAATGATGCGGGCCTGGCATAAGTGTGTTTCGTTGCTGCCGATGGGTTCAAACTCGCCTGTCTCAATCACTCTCAGCAGGTTGGCTTGATGCTCCAACCCCAAGGTGTCGATCTCGTCGAGTAGCAGAGTTCCCTGACCAGCGGCGGCGAACTTCCCAACCTTGCTGCCGTCGGCTCCAGTGAAAGCACCCTTGGCGTGACCGAAGAATTCACTCGCAATAAGGTTGCCGGAGAGTGCCCCGCAGGCGACCACAAGGAAGCGGTTGGCGGCTCGACTCGAACAATCGTGGATGAGTTTGGCGAGGTGTGTCTTGCCTGTGCCAGTCTCACCTTCAATCAGCACCGTCACATCGTGGTTGGCTGCAATCTCCAACTGTTCTGAGAGGCTCACCAGACTCGGCGTGAGCGTGAACAATCGACCGCGAATACGATCCAGTACCGTCTCATTGGCGGGATCGGGAAACGGCACACCAGGCACCACGGCCCGTCGTACCCACGTGTTCATCTCACGGGAGTGCCCCGGCCACACCATGTTGGCTTCGACAAACAAGCCGAGGTTTTCGAGCTGCCGGCTTTGTGCATACCCTTCCTGACTGAGCACGGCCAGTTGTGCTGGGATCTGTTGCAGTCGCAGTTCCCGCACACAGGATTCAATACGTTCAGCATCGTGTAACTCACTGGCGAGGAACAGCAGCACGCCGTCGGTATCTCGCCGGGCAACGGTCGAAACATCCTCAAAGCGAATGCTCGGTGCCTGAATGAGAAACGATTTGTGGATGTGGGTCTGGATGTTTTGCGCGAAGCGCGGATCCGACCCAACCAGAAGTAAGCGACGATGGAACGACATAGACAATACGACTCCACACCGCGTGCATGGGCAGCGGATCGGAACGCCAAAAAACAGACGGCAACGTTGATCCGGAGGCGTGGCGAGGGGTGTCCACGGTGAGCCTGTGCCGGAACGCCTGACACGTGTGTACAGTCAGGATCGTTGACAACACCGTAGTGAACAGTTGACAGCGATGCAAACCAACTGATCGGCAAATACGTCCCAACTTACCCTAAGGTGTGGCCCTGCGTGAACTCCTTCGCCGCAGCATGATCGAATTGATGCGAGGAACGAATGTTCTGCAAGAACCTGCGGCCAGTTAACTTGGAGTGATTCTCTTTTGCAACGTGAATCCGCATTCACTCACGGCATTCCGAAAGGAAACATCTCGTAATGCGGTCAGTTCCGTCACGCGGCGGGCCAGTTGGCCATCGGTTACGCTGCCATCGCGACCTTCAATGGTGGTATCTGCATAACCGGGATGTACCATCAACTCCACGGAACTGGCCCGACTGGCACGCAGCCACTTGGAGAAGAAATCCGGCAGGCCCACGAACGGCGGATCGGTAATGCCAAGCAACTCGTCCGCACCGGGGAACGCGGTTTGATGCTTCGCCGAACCCTTGCCCATCAAACTCAGGAACCGCCGCTTCAGCCGCACCCCGGGCACCTTCCAGAAGCACCGCCATGGCTCGACCACCCGGCGTAGGTACGGCTTGCTGCAACCGGGAGGGCGAGGCTCCTGCCGAGCCGTCAGATTTGGCCCAACGGGAGGTGCGCCCTCCCCATCCAACATGTCCAGCAGCACGGATCGGATCGGCTCGAAGATATGGATGTGATGGTGGCCGTTGACCAACTCGGGTGGTGCCCCCACGAGGTCGAGATAGCGTTGCTGTTGCAAACGGAGTTCCCGCTCGACATCCACAAGGGCGATCTGCTTCAGGAACAGTTTTTTGAGCAGCGTGCCCAAGGGGAAGAAGTTGCCGTGGGCATCCACCAAGGTGGGCACGTCAGCACTCAGCGGGCGATCCATCGTTAAACACGGATGCCAACCGAGTGACAACGGCCTGCCAGCACACTTCCAGGCTTCCACCGCTTCCCCAGCGTGAGCGGAAGTTACCAGCAGTGTGGTGCCGGTCAATAATTGTTCTTGGCCAAGTTCGAGGATAGCCCGCGAGGTTTCCGGCCCGATGCCGAAGTCGTCGGCAATCACGTACAGCATGCGGGCCAGCATCACGCTGCCTTGGCGATGGCCAACGCTGCTTGTGTGTAGTAGGCCGGGAGTTGCTTCTTCTTCCAGGCTTTGCGAATGGTCATCAGTTCGCCCAGCATCTTGAATCCGGTGAACGTGCTCGTTGTGGTGCCTTCTTCGTACTTCACGCGGATTGGCATTTCGGTGGCCAAAACTCCGGCCCGTTTGGCGGCCAGCAACCATTCGCAGTCGAAGCCGAAGCCATTGGTGGTCATGTGCGGGGTCAGTTCTTCCACCAGTCGGGCCGTCATCGCCTTCAGCCCGGCTTGTGTATCGCGGTATCTCAGGCCGGTAATCAGGCGGGTGGCCGTGCGGAACAAGTGGCTCTGCCCCTTGCGACGGTACGCGTAACCCAGCAGACGTTCGGGGATCATCAGCAGGCTTTCAGGATGGCTGCGGCAGGCAATCGTCATCGGATTTTGTTCAGTGATGCTCTCGCACACCCGCACCACATCGTCGAAGTCGTAGGCCAAGTCCACATCAGTGAAAGCACGCACATCGCCCCGGCTCTGTTCGAGGCCAAAGCGTACCGCGTAGCCTTTGCCTTTGTTTTGCGGATAGCCCAGCACACGGATGCGTTCGTCGTCGCCCTCGCTGCGGAGGCGATCAAGACGGTTGGCTGTGTCGTCGCTGCAACCATCCAGAACAAACAACACTTCCCAGTCATCATTCCGTGTGTTCAAAAAGCTGCGCACGGCGTGCCACGTACAGTCGATCTTCTCACCCGGGTTGTACGTCGGCAAAACTAGGCTGATCACGTGTCACTCGCTCGTTCGCTCTTCACATATTACCGACAGCACTTCTTCGGGAACACCCGACTTTGCTCTCAACGTTCACATTGGTTTGATTGTTTCTTGTGTCTCGCCAGTTTACACACACCCCTCCACGAGACACACAAGACACACGAGACGAAGCGAAGCCACATATTGGCACAACAGTAACCGTTTTACAACTCATGTTCGCACATCAGGTTGCGATGAGGAGCACTTTCGTAATGTCGGTATTCGTTCAATTCACGCCGCGAGACGCTAAGGATTGGCGAAGAGCTAGCGGAGTGCTTTTGCAAATGAGATGATGGACACACAAAGCTCAAAGCATAGCCCGTGATGAGCAACCCGAGAAGGATAATAATGACGACCACCCCGGGTGCGGTGTGGGTGAAACTGTCGAAGCTCGATTTCAAAGAAGGGAGCGGCGTTCGCAAGCTCACTCTGAGTGGTAATCGCGACACCACTGGCGACCAGACGGCCAGCTTTGATAAAGCCGAAGCGTTCAAGTTCCTCGCTCCACACAAGTAAGTCACTTCCAGCGGTTCTGGCGTTCCACATCGCGGATGAACGCCAGGGCTTGATCGATGGTGCCCACGGGTGCCCCGCGTACCCGCCCGGCCATGTCGCACTCCCGCAGCCTCAGCAGGTCGTCAAAGTCCGCGTGGCTCTCCAGTCGCTTGCGGGCACGGGCACCCAGTGTGCCGTTGGAGTAGTCGTGGGCGTTCATGTGCTGGGCGATGAGCCAGGCGGTTCGTTCGGTGATCCATTCTTCCAAGGCTTCCAGTCCGGCTGTCACGTGATCGCTGGAGTCGATGGCCTTGCCGACGTCGTGCAGCAGGGCGGCCAGCAGAAACTCGTCGTCGTAACTGTGGCTGGCCTTGGCGTGCTCGAACACTTGCAGTGAGTGATACAAGGCATCGCCTTCGGGGTGCCACGCCGGGTGCTGCTTTACGGCATCGAGGGGCAACAACAGGATGCGGAAGATGGCATAAGGATCAGCCGTCTCAGCCCGCTCGGCGAGTTCATCTTCCACGTTGGTCTCGGGGTACTCGGTGGCCAGGAACTCTTCGAGTTCCGCAATGCTTGCCCGTTCAATCGGCTTGCCGGTGATGCTCGACGTGAACACAAAGTGGCACAGATTTACTTCGTACACCGTCAGTTCAAACGGGAAGCGATCCTCGACGTGGATGTGCGTGTACACCCGGCTTTCGCCATTCTTGGTCACGAGTTTGCGTTCGACGTTGCAGGTCAATCCTTCGATCTCCAGCGTCTCGGCTACGGCATCGGGATGATCGGCGAACACATGAAGGTCGATGTCCGATCCCTTGCGCACATGCCCGGTGAACACACTACCAATGAGCCGGGGGCGGAACTGCCGCAGTGTGTGCATCAGGGCTAGGGCCGCGAAGCGCATCTCCTTGAGATTCTCGGTGCGGGCCTCGCCTTCGTGGGTGCGGGCAAAGGTCTGGATGAGGTCACGGATTTCGGAGTTGCTAGGCAGGTCGGAGTCCTTCACACGGCCACGGCACAACCGCTTGGCGGCTTTGAGTTTTGCGGTGAAATACTCGGACTCGATCCGATCGTACATGAGGCGTGCTGCCTCGAAGGCAATGGCTCGGCGTAGTTTGACATCTGGCATGTGAAGTGGTGCAGCGGATGATGTTTAGCGAGCCTGTCCTGTGCCGCTGCGAGGCTCGTTAAAGAATGTGGACACATGTGATGCGGGTGAGGTTCACATCTTGGCAACAACAGCCGCGTCCGACTCAATCAAACCATCGCGGATGAGGATTAAGCGAGTGCCGAAGGCCGAAGCCGATGGATCATGCGTGACCATAATCACGCAGCGCGTCGGTGTGCGTAGCTCTCTTAAAAGTGCCAGCACTTCCCGGCTGGTGGTGGTGTCGAGATTGCCAGTTGGTTCATCGCAGATCACGGCATCCGGGTCGGCCACCAACGCACGGGCCACGGCCACGCGTTGCATCTCACCTCCCGACATTTCTTCCGGGAAGTGATCCGCTCGCGCACTCAGCCCCACACGATCCAGACATTCCGTGGCTTTGCGGATCGACTCACGGCGATTGGCGTGATCCAACAACAACGGCAGGGCCACATTCTCGGCAGCGGTGAGTGTCGGCAGCAAGTTGAAGGCTTGAAACACGAAGCCGATTTTGGTGCGGCGAAGAAGCGATCGTTCACGATCAGACATGGTTTGGAGGTCTCGCCCCTGAAACACCGCCCGCCCGGTGGTTGGTGTATCGAGCGCCCCCATCAGGTGCATCATCGTTGACTTGCCCGACCCGCTCGGCCCCATGATGCTCACGAATTCATTCGGTTCAATTGACACACTCACCCCGCGCACCGCCTGTACAACGCGGCGGCCCTGATCGTAGGTCTTGGTAGCATCGAGCAACGAGATCATAGGTGGAACCGTGGGGGCTTGGCGTCTCTGGTAGAATACGCCAACACCCGAAGAAGTGTCTCGTTCGTTAACTTCTCACCACATCATCCCATGACACTCGGCTTACTCTCGGTTCGACTTTTGGTGCGGGAATCACGCTCGTTGAAGGACAAGCGGCAGGTGGTGCGTTCGATTCTCGAACGCATCCGCGGGCAGTTCAATGTGGGGGCTTCCGAGACTGACACTCAAGACGACCACCGCTTGACTACGCTGGGTTTTGTGGCCGTCGGCCCCGAGATGGAAGTCGTCCGCGGTGTGCTGCAAGCTATTCAAGCGGCGCTGCGCAGCCATCCCGCCGCCGAGTACCTCGGCGGCGAGATTACGCTGGGTAGTGAAGTTGTGTAAAAGCCGTATGCCGGACAGCGTACGACAATCTCGCCGAGATCGGCATGAACTAACCGACTTCGGCGAAGTCGGGCTACACGATAACAAACTACCGTACGCCGATCTCGCCGAGATCGGCATGAACTAACCGACTTCGGCGAAGTCGGGCTACGCATTGTCAGAGCTACGGTATCCCACGTACGATGTGCGGGCCGAGGAGTTGGGTCAGCTTCACCGGCAGCTTCTGCCATTGGCGGATGACCCAGGCATACTTCGGGTTGTCCGGTCGCATCTCACCCATGTCGCCATTGCGTAGGTGGTACTGCCACACCGCAGGGTGTGGTACTGCACCCCATTGCTTCTTGAACTTGAAGGTCGGGCCGTCGAGCGTGCTGCGGCCGAAGTCGAAGATGGTTTGGCCACGGTCAATGGCGCGATCCACGAGGTGCCGGTACATCAACATGTTGCAGCAGGTGTGGTTGAACTCGCGCAGCGACGACGCCGTGGGCACTTCCGTGATGCCCGCCCCGTGCAGCAGCATGGCACACGCCACTGCTTTGTCGCCCTGCCAAACCACGCACAACTCGGCGTCGGTCGGGAACGTGTTCAGGATAATCTCGAAGAGCGACTTGGCATACACCGGCGTGCCGAGGTCGCGCATGTTCTGGCACAGCACCTCATAGAAGGGCGTCAGCAGATTAAATCCACCCCACTCGACACGTAGGTTGAACTCCGGCTTCTCGCCCTTGCGAACCTGGTTGCGAACCTTGGTATCGAGCTTCTTCCACAGGGTTTCCGTGTCACCGGGCAGGGCGAGGCGCATATGGACCTTGCTGGTCATGGCCCCGTTGAGGGCTGGGTGTTCCATCGCCTTTTCCTGGCGAAGTTCGAGGTGTTTGGCCCCCAGTTCGTCAGCCAGTTCCACAGCTCGTGAGATGAGTTCAGTTTCCACTTCCGTGGATTGAGCCAGCACGCCGTTTGTGTTCAGGTAAGGCAGGCTGACGAGGAACTTGCCGAACAGGAATGAATCGACCAACGCCAACGGCAGGTACCCGCAAGTGTGGTCGCGGACCCGCGCTTCGAGGGCAAACACTTCATGGCCGAAGGCCTTGTTCAGCACGGTCAGCCATGACGGATGCCAACTCAGTGGGGCTGGTTTTCGGGCGAAGGCAAAGGCCGTGAGTGCGGGCAACCGTAAAGGAAGATCGGAGAGGGTCTGCGTCCAGACGGCGAGTTCTGCGTGGGGCATGGCGTGCATCGGCACAAGCATAGCTGGGGTTCGGCCAACGAACGCTGTCCGGTGAATGTACGAACGAAAAGACCCGACGCGAGATGCAAGCATTCGCGCCGGGCCAGAATCTTCTTCACGTCTAGGCCTAAGCCATCGCCAGTTCAAGCTCCGGCGTTGCAGAGGCTTCAGATGCAGCTTCGGCGAGTTCTTCTTCTCGCAGTTCGTCGATTAGTGGCCAGAGTTCATCTACGCCGTCGTAGAACAGGTTGCCGATGAGCACGTCAGTGATCAGGCCCTTCTTGTCCGGGTTGCGACGAACCAGTTTGCCGAAGTTGAGGCCGTCGTAGAAGGCACACACGAGCTTGCGCATGCGATCCATGCCCGCCACGTAGCCCTTCTCCCAGCTTCGCAATCGCTTCTCGGAGGTATCACCTGCAGCAATCGCATCGCCCACGGCATCGGCCCCCATCATGCCGGAGATCAGTGCGAGCAGTACGCCTGACGAATACAGTGGATCGAGGAACCCGAAGGCATCGCCCACCAGGCACCAGCCGTCGCCGGCAATCTTCTTGGCCCGGTAGCTGTACTCTTTTTGAGCGCGGAAGATGTCACACTGCTTGGCGTTGGCTAGGCGCGGGTGCAGGCCAGGGCAGCGTTCCACTTCTTCGAAGTAGACCTTTTCCAGATCCTTGCTCTCGCGGTCCTTGAACAGGTAGTCGTACCCGGCGACCACGCCCACGCTCAGAATATCGTCATGCAGCGGGATGTACCAGAACCAGCCCTTCTTGTCCTTGGTTTGCAGCACGATGGTGGCGCCTTCGTCCTTGCCGGTGTCGCGGTAGGCACCTTTCCAATAAGTCCACACGGCAGCCTTCTTCAGTACCGGATCCCACTCACGCAGTTTCAGCCGGTCGAGGATCATGCTCGACTGACCGGATGCATCGACCACCACCTTGGGTCGGACGACACGCTCTGGCTGGCCTTCCGGCTTGACCCGCACACCGACAGCCCGTTCGCCCTCGAACAACACTTCAAGCACGCGGGCACCTTCATGAACCTGCACGCCGTGATCGCGGGCATTGTTCAACATCATGTGGTCGAACTCGCTCCGGCGCACCTGCCAGGTCTGGCTACGGGAGTGTTCGTCATGATCCGCAAAGTAGAACGGTTCGCTCAGCTTGCCGTGTTCACTCACGAACTGCACGCTGTGCTTTTTGGTGAAGTGGCTGCCCTGCATCTTTTCTAGCATGCCGAGGCGCTTCATCACGTCGTGCGTGTGCGGGATCAAGCTCTCGCCGATATGGAAGCGCGGGAAGTGTTCGCGCTCGAACAACTCGACCTTTAGGCCCTTCTGGGCCAGCAACGTAGCCGCGGTGGAACCGCTGGGGCCGCCGCCAATCACCACGATATCGGGTTCATTCTGCGTCATGATTTAGCTCTCCTTCGGGTCGGTTGGTTCCAGCCAAGGACTTCCATCTGGTTCGTGTGGCGTGCCCGCCTTCTTCAGCAATACCGTCAGTTGACGTAAGTCTGTCGCGCTCAGGTGGCCCAGTTGTGCTTCGTTCACCTGCCGCACCGGGTCACGCAACTTCTTCAACAGGTCCTGCCCGGCGGGGGTGATCTTCACCAGCATCGTCCGCCGGTCGTTTGTCGATCTCTCGCGTTCGATCCAGCCGCGTTCGGCCAGTTTGTCGAGCATGCGCGTCATGTCCGGTGCCCGGCTCACCAACTGGCTCACCAGCACCGTGGTGGGTACCGCCTGCGGGTGGCTGGCTTTCAGCAATCGCAGCACGTTGTACTGCTGGGCCGAAATCCCGTACTCCGCGAACAACTCTTCTTCGATGGCCCGCAACCGGTCGTAGCAACGCCACAAGGCCAGGTAGGCTTCCTGAGTCGGGCTGTCGTATCTTCGGCGTTGAGACGTCATCTGTTACAACAATAGCCGTTCAAACAGGAATTGTCCAGCATTTTTTGGTACGCGTCGAGCCGTCAGGCCGCTGTGCTTTTTCTTACGAGCCGCGCAAGAAGTGGTTTTGTCTTGTAGCCGCGATGCGTAGTGGAACGTAGCTGAGCGCGGGCAGGTCATGTCCCGCCGAAAATTAAATGCGCGTTGCGATCCCGAGTCCAAACCACTGCGGTCGGCACGCATTCGGCCCAAGTGCGACAACCTGTACCAGGTGCCCAGAGAGGGGTGCCACACGGCCTGCATCGACTACGGAAAAACGTCCTGCCTTGAACGTCGGCCAGTCCGGCGCCTGCATCAACCGCGTACCCGTAGGACCACTCACCAATCTCATCCGTTGAGTCCGGGAACGACATGCCACAATGCGGACAGCGGCCGGGGTGCGAAGCGAATGGATCTTCTGGCAGATCGTTTTCTGAAGTTACCACCCGTCCTCCGTTGTCAGAACAAAACGAATCATACTTCGGTGTTTGCTGCGGCGTCTGGTTTGGCGAGGTTTTGCTCTGCGATAGGCCACACCTGCCGCACCTCATGATCCTCGAAGGCCGACCAATCGAGAAACCGAGCGATCTTGCCACCTAATGAATAGTACCACGCGGAATCGCCGGAGTAAGAACACACCAACTCGACTACGTTGACCCGCGGCACGAATGCACCATCGGAATTATAGTTGCCTGCTTCGCTACACGCGGCCAATATGACGGCTACCCATGGATGCCCTTCCGCTGCCTCGAACGAGACCGGCCCGGTCTGACGTAACTCGCGCCGCGCTAACAGGAACTCGACAAGCGGTGCTGTTGCAGTGAACCGCGAGTAATCGGGATCACTTCGAATGGTCAAGTACCAAGACATGGCCTAGTGTCCTCCTCTCCGTCCGAACTCGATGTTCGATGGAATCCATTCTGATCGCCCCCGCCTCACGGTGTGTCCTTGCGGAACTCTACGAGGTGCATCCGGCTCTGGTGGCCTTCAAACCGCACAATTGTAGCATCGCCAAAGGGCAAAATAGGCTTCCTGAATCAGGCTGTCGCATGTTCGGCGTTCAAACAGGAATTGTCCAGCCTGCTTGTACCACAAGAGCGTTTCAGGTAAGATTTGAATGTGTTGAACGAATAACCAAGTACCCCCGAACCGGATCAGGACGCTGCACCTGTGAACGGCTCGACGACAGATACCGACGCGCAACTGCTTCGATTGGCCCATGCGGGTCAGGCGGGTGCCCTACCACGATTACTCGACCGCTATGAAGCAGTGTTATTCCGCTACCTGTTGGGTGTGCTCAAAGACCGCCACGCCTCGGAAGATGTGCTTCAAGAAACTTTCGTTGTAGCTATCCGCTCGATTCATCAGGCTCAAGCGGAGACATGCCGAAACTGGTTGTTCACGGTCGCTCATCAGCAAGCACTATTATGGAAGCGAAAGCAAAAGCGGGTGCCGGTGCTGGTGAGGGAACTCAATTGGACAGAACGGCTCTACGGCAACGAAGACGACGGCCCAACGGTGGCGATGTCGAACGACGAAAACGCTAAGCTGCATCGCCTGATGGCACACTTACCGAAGATGCAACGCGACGTGCTCCAGTTGAGACTGTTTGATGGGTTGAAGTTTGTAGAGGTGGCCCAACGATTGGGGTGCCCGCTAAATACGGCCCTTTCGCGGATGCGCGATGGCCTCGAACGACTTCGGACGCTGTGGGAGACAACATCATGACCAACCTTGAACACCCATCACTGACAACCAGCGAATTGGCTCACCTCGCGTTGCGTTACGCAGCGAATGACCTCGCCGCGCCTGATCTTCATGCCTTTGAAGCCCGCTTGTGCGATGACCAAACCGCCCGTGAAGCCCTGGCCGAAGCCATTCGTCTGAGTGCCGCAGCCTCCGGGCTGGTGACACCAGCGCCGGTATCGACCCTGGCTCGTGACATCGCCGATCAGTTACATCCGACCTGGCTGAGCCGATTGCTGCCACGGAAGCGCTATCGCGGTCACCCTGCACTCTGGGCCACTGCGGGGGCGCTGGCTGTTGGCAGCGTGTCGCTAACAGTCTGGGCGTTGGCCACGCCAAGCGATGTTGATCTGGTTCAACAGCTCACTCCCGATGTGGTGCGTCGAGTTCGACCACCGGAAATTCTTCCAGAATCGGTGGTCGCTACTCGTCGAGAAAACACTGACCTTCCACTTTCAAAGCTCAACCCGATGGGCTGGCATGAAAAGCACCCCAACGCGGAACAGGCCCTACCCATGGCGAGTGGGCGAATGACCGAAAGGGCGAACGCAACACCGATCACGAAGCCGACGAACAAGCCGGACGTTGCTGGGTCGGATTTGCCATCCAATGAAACGCAACCAACTCCAATGACGGAATCGGCAACCAAGAAGCTCTAATCACCAATGACCTTTTCGGAACTTGAGATCACGCAGGATTTTGGGCGGAAAGCGTTGTTGAAGCTTCGTGAGGATCGTTCGCTTCTGGAACCCGGCGAGTTCTTGCAAGAGAATGGAATCCCGCACTTCAATTTCCAACACCCCTCGACGGATCAGCACCACCCGCGTCATTGCAACGACGTGGGGTTCCACGGCACTGGCCCAGGCTTCTTCAAGTTGAAGACGCTCACTCAACCGCCCCCAACCACGGGCGGCAAAGAGCTTGCCCAACACGTCGCTTAGGTTTTCGGGTTTGCGCTCTTCGTTGATCATGTGGCACATCCGGGGTGAGTGCTTTGCACCACAATCTCGCAGGCCGGGTACTTCGCCAACAAGTGATTGGCCCGCATGGGCCGACGTACTAGCTCGCCACTGCAGTTCGGGCAGCAGCCACTCAACCTTTCTTCGACACAGTTCGCGCAGAAGGTGCATTCAAAGGAGCAGACTCTCGCCTCGGTTGAATCCGGAGGCAAAGAACGCCGGCAACACTCACAGTTAGGTCGCATCTCAAGCATGTTGGGGATTTTAGAAGCGTGTGGGGCGATGCCCAAGGCTAAACCATCGTCGTACAGCAGTATGGCGATGGTTTTGTCGCACACCAAGTCGCGCAGACACACCATTCCGCTCAGGTTATAGCTCCGGCACCAGACGGCCCTTCCACGGGATGGCCAACCCCCAACTGGATCGAATCGTATGACCATGAATCGCTGGAAATTAGTGGCCGGAGTCCTCGGCCTGGGTATGTGCGGCCTCGCTGCATTGGCCGAACCGGCCTGCCGAAATACCGCCGCTGTCAACGCCCGGGCACCGGACGAAAAGAAACCTGAAGTGCCGACACCAGGCCGTAAACCCGTGCTGGAAGTGCCAACACTACCACCGCCACCGGTCGTGAACCTGCCGATGCCAAATGAGAGTTTGCCGGTGCTGGGTTCGCCGAAGCCAGACTTCCCGGCCGTCTCGGAACTGCCGGTTCCTGGCACCTTACCGCTGCCGAACTTCACGCCGGAACTGCCAGCACCTACGAAAGTGCCATCGCTGCCGAAGATCGATCCACTGCCGACGCCGAAGCCGGAAGTGATCGTCAAGAAGGACGATGGTGTTCCAATGCTGCCGCCGTTGAAGATGAACGATCCGTTCCTGATGGCCGCAGAGATGAACAAGCTTCCGCCGCTGCCATCATCCATCGCTCCACCGCAACCCATCGTGGGCTTCAAGCTCGAAACGAGTGAAGTCGTACCTGCGACGCCGACTATTCCACCGCTGCCCTACTCGACCAATAGTCAAGGCGTAGAGCAAAGCGGCAGTTTTCCTCCGCCGCCACCGAGTTTGAGCACGAACTTTGTTCCACCACCGATCACACCGGTGGCCGATACGCGGCCTGTACCAACGAAGCCACTGACCGCAGCCATCGACCCAGTTACCCCACCGCAACTGACTCCGCGCGTGGTCGTCGATGAACCCACACCGCTACGTCCGGTGAGTGTGGAGAAGAAGCTCCGCGTTCAACTGAACCTGGGTAGTGGCAAGCCGTGGTTGGAAATCCGCGATAACGAAGAACTGGTTCTGAAGGTGGTGGCCGAGGCCGTGGAAGTGAAGGCCGTGGGCGAAGGCACCGAAGGGCTGAACGTGCTAAAGGCCACCGGCGGCGTGAGCTTCCGTACCTTGGGCGGCAACGGAACCTGCGATGAACTCCGCGTGGTGCCTGGCACCGGCGAGGTTCAACTGACCGGCAAAGTGGTCGTCACCTCCAACTGGGGCAAAGCCGAGACCACCGCCACCGCCGAGAAGATGACCTTCCGCCTCGGCTCGGAACCCGTCAGCAAAAAGTAACACAAGGGCCACCGGGTTCAGCCCGGTGGCTTCTGTTGACTACCGCCACACATAGTTCCAAGAGTAGGTTTGCGTGGCGTTCTTGCCCGGTTCCATCTTGATGGTGAAGGTAAACTTGCCGATGCCATTGAAGCGTGTCCACCAATACGGCCACGAGTAATAGCCCCACCAGTAGGGGCGCAGATCACCGGCTTCTTCGATCAGACCCAGCATGACGGCCTTGACGCCGTCGGGTTGCTTGTCGTCGACGTTCCCCAACACCGATCGTGTCACTTCCACTTCAACTGGTTTGCCGCTGGCGTTGGTCAGCGTGAGTTTGCTTTCGATGTTTACCTGATTCGGCACCACGTTGTCGGTCATCTTGTCATTCAACGCGACTCGCTTCTTCTCTTCGTCGCTGCGTGTGACCTTGATGTCGATCGCAGCGGTCAGCGTAATGTCGGCAGAACCACCTTTGCTGGTGTACAGCATCATCCCCTGCCCCACGATTTTGCCATTCTTCAGGATCATGGCCGGGGCAGTGGTGAAGGGTTGGTCGTTGCCGTTGGTCACGCGGATCTTGTGCATCACCTTCGGTTCCGCCATCATCTTGGCCAGTTCTGCCGCTTGGCCACTGGCGTGGATGCGCATATCCGGCGGCGGGGCGTAGGGGATGTCGAGCGTGTAAACATCCTTGTAGTTCAGCACGTGCTCGCTGATGGGCACCACCATGCGGGCACCCTTGGCCAGTGTGATGTTCTTGATGGTGAACACGTACAGGTCGTCAGACTGCTTGGGATCAACCACCTCCGCTGGCGCAATTGGGCCAGCGGGTTGCCGGTACTCGCCAGCCCGCATGTTCTGGGTCATCATGCCATTGCTGAAGGCGTAGTTCGTGGTGCCGTCGGTCTGGAAATACTGGCTGAGTGCTGCCATAGACTGGTTCAAAGCAATCGGGTCAGTCGTGTCTTTGAACTGAAAGCTTGGCACACCAATCACGAGGTTCATGGTCACGTCGTTCAAGTCGATCAGTTCGTTGAGCAGCGTGGCTTGCATCTTCACCACGGCTTTGCCTTGGTCGTTCAGGTCGATCTTGTAGTGCGGTATCCAGCGGAAGCCCTTTTGCACGTAGGCCATGCCGACTGCAACACTCTTAGGCGGCACTGCATTGGCGTGGGTGATGCTCATCGTCAGCAGGTTGCGTTGCTCTTCCTGGGTGATCTTGGTGCTGTACTTGTCCTTGAACTTCAACTCGGTGATGGCTTCGATGGGTACGGCCTTGGTGCCGTCGTCGGTCTTGGCGAGGAGGATGTAGCCAGTAGCTGGCGTTACGACTGCACCGCCATAACCGGGGCGTGGAGCCTCTGGGATCTCCGATGATTTCTTCGCTAGCAGTTGGAGCAACGTCGCCTTGTAGCTGGGTTTCGTTCCCTCGGTCAGAATCACTTCCGCGCCGATGTTGGCTTCGATCAACTCACGGAAGTTGCTGGCCGTGTGTTCCACTTTAACCTTGGTGCTGGCCGCCGTCACACTTTTGAGCGTACCCTGCGCTGGCTGTACGTAGGGCCAAAACGTGCCCATCACGGGGTTCGGCAGTTGATCAAGCAGGACCTCGCCTTTGTCGGTCGTGGGTAGTGTGCCTTCGTGGACGACAAAGTCGTGGCCATCCTTGAACACCGTGATTTCCTTTACGGGCATCTTGGCCAGCGTTGGTTCTGCTGCTTGGCTCAGCGAAGCAAACACAAGCAGAGAGAGGAGAGAGAGACGCATACGATGCCCCGGTGGAATGCTAGTACAGTACCGTGTAGGGCGTAACACGCCAGTAACTGATGCAGCAGGGGAACACGCATGGCGATGATGACGAACAACATCTTCTTGAAGATCATCAACAAGGAGATTCCCACACAGATTGTGCATGAAGACGACCTGTGCGTGGCCTTCCACGACGTTCACCCGCAAGCCCCGGTGCATGTACTGTTCATCCCCAAGAAGGTGATCCGCACCCATGCGGATGTGACCATTGAAGATGCCGTGTTGCTGGGGCACCTACACATCACTGCAGCCCGAGTGGCCAAGGAACTCGGCCTGACCGACGGCTACAGGCTGGTGCTGAATTGCGATGAAGCTGGCGGGCAAACCGTACCCCACTTGCACCTACACTTACTTGGTGGGCGATCGTTCGGTTGGCCACCGGGGTAGGCTCGACATGACGGACGATGAACTGCAAGCGGAATTGAAGCAACGGTTCGATGGTGTGCTCCAGCGAG
>JBBRME010000088.1:0-16977 GCA_038230995.1 Gemmatales bacterium | reverse complement strand
TGGGTACTCGGCTTCCTTGACGTACTTGATGATCGAAGCCGCATCATCCGCTTCGTGACTGCACACCGCCGCCCACACCACGTCATCCTTGGCGTGCCGCTTCATCAGCTCTTTCAACCGAGGAACGTAGTTGGTACACACCGGGCAGGCCGTGGAGGTGAATACCAGCACCGTGGCTCTGGCGTTGCGGGCTTTGTCAGCCAGCACCCATTCCTTCTTGGTGGACGGTTCGGTCAACGCAAAGTCGGCCACCCGAGTGCCCACCGGCGGCGGTGCTTCCGGTGCCCCGGCGGTCGCACTCAATGCGAGCATCAACAAAGCGGTGTTCAAGATCGTTCTCCACGGGCCGACAAAGGTAATAGCTGTGCTGATAGGGTACGTGATGCACCGGGAGACGAGCAAGGCGAGTGGTGAAGTGTTGATGACGATTGACGCCATTAGGACGTAGATTCACTGCATTTGTGGGACGTGTGACCGAGATACTCATTCCTTTCTGCTCGTGGCATGCAGAATCTCTCTTTGTCTACCGGATAGAATTCAAGCAAGGTACAATTTCACCCATGAGTACGACGGAGACGGCCATGGCACCAAGTGTGCAGGAACTGGGTTTGGATCGACTGACGCTCGAAGACCGCCTTGTTCTCGCGGAGGCGATTTGGGAAAGCGTGACGCATGAAATCTCGACGACGGAAGTACCAGCACCACAACTCGACGAACTCCAACGACGACTTGACGATAGCATTGTTCGACCTGAGGCTGTTGTGCCATGGGAGCATGTTAAAGCAAGGGCACTCGCAAGGGCACGCATGTGAGCCTCGCTGTCGTACTGCGTGCCGAGGCCGAATCGGAATTTGACGAAGCTTTCGACTGGTACGACTCGCAACGAGCCGGACTGGGGGTTGCTTTTGCCGCAGAGATCGAGTCGGTCTTCATCCGGATTGCAGCTAATCCAAAGCAGCACAATGTTGTTCTTGCCGATGTGCGTAAAGCTGTGTTGAAGCGGTTCCCGTACTGCGTGTTTTACCGGCCGCATCCTGATCGAATTGAAATGATTGCCGTCTTCCACTCTTCCCGTGACCCGGCTATTTGGCAAGCTCGGGTCTAGGTTGTGCGCTCAGCAAAAAAACTCAGCGCACCAACGCGGCTTCAACGATCAGGCCGGGGCCGAAGCCGAGGAGTACCAGCGGGAGTTTCGCACCGTCGCGGCGAAGCCGCTCGGTGATGAACAGCACGGTGGGGGAGGACATGTTCCCGTAGTCGCGCAGCACACCACGTGATGGTGCCATGTTCGCAACCGTCAGCGGTACTGTTTCTTCCACGGCGGTGAGAATGCGTGGGCCACCGGGGTGGATCGCCCAACTGCCCACGTCTTCAATGGTCAGGCCGTTGGAGGCCAGCCAGGTGCTCAGCCACTGGCGCAGGTGCAGGCCGATGAGCCGGGGGATGTGTTTGGTCAGCAGCATATCGAAGCCGTGGTCGCCCACGTCCCAAGCCATCTCTGCTGCGGAATCGGGAATCAGGCAACTGCCGGTGTCGGCCACCTGCCAGCCTTCGCCGTCGGCTGTGCCCACAATCGCGGCAGCACCATCGGCGAACAGAGCATTTGCGATCATCTTCTCGGGGATGCTGCCGTAGTCGTAATGCAGGCTGCACAACTCCACGGCGGCCAGCAACACGACGGCTTTAGGGTTCGCTGCGGTGAAGGCCGAGGCCACACGCAAGCCATTGAGCGCACCGTGGCAGCCCATGAAACCAACGTGAACTCGCTGGACAGTTGGGTTCAACTTGAGTTCGGTCATCAAGTGAAAGTCGATACCGGGGGCCACGAAACCTGTACACGACACCGTAACGAGATGTGTGATGGCACTGGCATCGAGCTTGGATTCGTCGAGTGCCTTCCCAGCGGCGCGCAGGGCCAACTGTGGTGCTTCAGCTTTGTACACGGCCATGCGCTGTTCGGTGGTTGGCCCACGCGGGTGCCCCGGCAGATACGCCGAACCAGACTCGCGTGTGCCTGCAATGAGGTCATCGACGAGTGGCCTGCCAAGCACCTGATGCCGCGTGGCCACACCACTGCGACCATACACGGCATTGAGCCAGCGGGCGCTAGAAAGTTCTGCACCACCAAGGACGCGGGCACAGGCCAACGACTCCGCGGTGGTAATCTGCATAGGTGGCACGGCAGTACCGAGGCCACGGATAACGAAGCTCACGTGGCCCCTCCGATTGAAAGTGGATTGAGTTTGGATTGACCACGCCAGTCGTGGGTGAAGGGTGAAGCCAATGCCGGGCAGATGGCCAGCACGCGCACAAGCCAGCGGCACACAGTAGGGTGACGGAGCAACCGGGCCAACCGCCGACACGATGCCTGCCGACGCCCGACAACGCGGGCATGGGATGTTGTCCACTCTTGAATCAAGGAAGAGTGCCAAGGCTTCGCGGCAATCTCGGCCAGTGCCACGGCCCCGGCAATGGCCCACGCCATCCCTTCGCCGGTAAACGGTTCGACGTAACCTGCTGCATCGCCCACGGCGAACCAGCGTTCACCTGCAATGCGTTCGGGTTGGCGCGTCAGTGCCGGTGTTCCCTTCCAATGGGCGGCTTCCAGTCCTTCGATCACTGGTGCTCCAGCCTCTTTCAACACGGCCACGGCCGCCTGGGCCAAGCCACCACAGTCACGCACGAACCTGGCATCGAACGCGGCAGCGATGTCGAGTTGATCGTCTTCCAACCGCACCAACCCAACGTAGCCATGCTTGGCCCCGGCCATAATGAGTTGCCCGTGCGGCAGGTTCGCAGGGGCTTGCGGCAGGTTGGTACCCGCACCGAGGCGGGCTTTGGAATCGACGGTGGACGTGTGCGGTGCCGTGCGTCCGTTCAGACCATCGGCGATGATGACGACCTTGGCTTCGGTTTCAATCGACTCATCCGCTGACTTCAACGTGATCCGGCGAACGTCGCCGGTGCCGTCCTCCATCGTCGCTCGCACACCGGGCAGGAACTCCGCACCGGATGTAACGGCAGCTTCAATCAATGCCGCATCCAACGCCGTGCGCGAGAGACTGACGCCATCACTGAACGGAATGTCGGCCCGGCGACCACCGGCGGTGAGTGTCACGCGCCGCAATGGCACCGCACCTAGTTGCACCGGAAGCGAACCGAGGCCGATCTGATCGAGTGCCGCGATAGCATAACCGTTCAGGCAACTGCCGCAGACCTTGGTACGCGGGAACTGGGCCTGATCGACGAGCAGCACGCTCCGTCCACGTCGGGCCAGTTCGCGTGCCGCAACCGAACCCGCAGGCCCGGCACCCACCACCACGGCATCCCAAGTTCGCTTGCATTGCGTGAGGCGAATCGTCGGCTGGACTACTTGTGTTTCTTTCGCCATGTCAGCAGCCAGCGGGTTGGGAAGTGAACCGCGACAGTCGAATCCGATAGCCCGGCACGCATGGCCAGGCCGCGAGCTTCCCCTGTAGTATAGGCAGCCCGCACAGACGCTGGGCCATCGAAGTGGACAATAGGCGAACGCGACAACACCCGGCTTGCAACAAACACCACCGCCAAGTTCACTCGGCTTCGCAGCAGATCGCTGACGATGATGGCGTGGTTGGTGGCCCGCGCCATGTCCTGCAAAAGGGCCACGGCTTGTTCGTCGCTGAGGTGATGCAGAAAAAGCGACGCTAGGATCACATCGAAGCCATCGGGCAGTGGTGTGTGGAACACATCGTGCTGAAACACCTCCAACTCCACACCAGCCCGAAGTGCGTTCTGTTGTGCCACTGACAATGCTGTGTCACTCACGTCGCACCCGGCGAAGTGCATCGGCATACCAGCCCGTTTGGCTCGCTTGGCCAGTTCGATGGGCACGTCACCGGAACCGGTGGCCACATCCAGCACCCGCAGTGGCCGATCTGCCTTGGCGGCCAATCGTCGTAGTTCCTTCCACAGTAGCCCCGCACCACCCGACCACGCGTTCAGCCGAGCCAACCCCGCCAGCGCCTGCCGATGCAGCACCGGATCGAGAGTCGGATCGTCCATCAGCTCAGGTGTGAGGATTCTGGTTTGCATGGGATATGCGCAGGTGTATGTGGAGAGGTCACTCCGCTGATGGCAATTCATCGGGCAAAGGCTTCGCGCCGTGTAACACTGCAATAACATCAATCTGATTCAACCGAACTCGATAGATCACGCGATACGAGCGATACAGGATCTCGCGCATTGACGGATCGCCGTACTCTGGCACTTCTGCTCCTAAGAATGGAAACGCGCTGAGTTGTTCCGATTTCCGAGTGATTCGATTCACGACTTGTCGTGCATGGGTCATCGAATCCAGCGATATGTAGTCATAGACTGCGCGAAGGTGTCGCAACGCGATCCGAGTCCAATACACCATCATTCCGACAGCCCAAACGAGCGACGGACATCTGTAACAGGTAGCACGTTGCCTGCGTCACTCTCGGCAATGCCCGCATCAACGGCCCGGCGAAGATAGAACTCGTACTCGACATCGTCCCATGTCGCTTTGTCCGGCAACCGTTC
Organism: Gemmatales bacterium; assembly: GCA_038230995.1. Classification (GTDB taxonomy): domain Bacteria; phylum Planctomycetota; class Planctomycetia; order Gemmatales; family Gemmataceae; genus JALHQU01. The sequence continues at coordinate 12,435 of JBBRME010000088.1, read as the reverse complement.
GATGAGAGCACGTGCCAGTTCCTTGACAGTTGGAGCAATCATTTGACACCTTGGTTCAGTCAATGAAAACGTATCGGCAGCTCACGCAGTCGGTTCACCAAAACCTACGCCAGCAACTTCTTCAGCACGTTGCCTTTCACGTCGGTCAGGCGGTAGCGTCGGCCGTTGTGCAGGAAGGTGAGTTTCTCGTGTTCGAAGCCCAGCAGATGAAGCATGGTGGCGTGAAAGTCATGGGTGTCCACTTTGTCCACGGTGGCCTTGTAGCCGAACTCGTCGGTCTCGCCGTAGCTCACGCCGCCCTTCACGCCGCCGCCGGCCATCCACGCAGTGTTGGCATTCGGGTTGTGGTCGCGCCCTGGCTTGGTGCCCGGTTGGCTGATCGGCAATCGCCCGAATTCCCCTGCCCACACCACCAGTGTGCTGTCGAGTAGCCCTTTGGCTTTGAGGTCGGTGAGCAGTGCGGCCACCGGGCGGTCGGTCTCGTCGGCAAAGCCTTGGTGGTTGCCTTTGATGTCGATGTGGCCGTCCCAACTGAGTTGATTGTCCATGCCGCCGGAGTAGATCTGCACAAAGCGAACGCCCTTTTCCACCAATCGTCGGGCGGTGAGGCACTGCTTCGCAAAGTGGTCGCACTCCTTGCGGCCCACGCCGTACAGTTCGTGCGTCTCTTTTGATTCCCTGTTGATGTCCAGCACGTCCGGGGCGGCCGATTGCATCCGGTAGGCCAGCTCAAAGCTCTTGATGCGGGCTTCGAGATCGCGGTCGTTGTCGGACTTCATCCGATTCAACTTGGTGATGAGTTCGAGTTCCGCGAGTTGCTCGTCCGGTTTGGAACTCGGCTTGAGGTTGTCGATTGGCTCGCCTTGTGGCTTCAGCCATGTGCCTTGGAAGGCCCCCGGCAGGAAGCCATTGGTCCAGTTCAGGGTGTGGCCCTTCGGCAAGCCCCGGCCTTTGGGGTCGCTCATCACCACGAAGCCGGGCAGGTTCTCGTTCTCCGAACCCAAGCCATACGTCACCCAACTTCCCACCGATGGCAGGCCCATGCGTGGCACACCGGTGTTCATCATGAACAGGGCAGGGCTGTGATTGTTTGATTCGCTCCACAGGCTGTGGATGAACGCCATGCTATCGACGTGCTTGGTGAGGTGCGGGAATAGGCTGCTGCCCCACTTGCCCGACTGGCCGTATTGCTTCCATTCAAAGGGCGACTTCATCAGCGGGCCAACGCTGTTAGTGAAGAAGCCCGTGCTCTTGTCGAAGTTAGGCAGTGGTTTGCCGTCCAGCTTGGCGAGCTCGGGTTTGTAGTCCCACGTATCCACCTGACTCATGCCGCCGTTGGCGAAGATCCAGATGACGGCCTTGGCCTTAGCCGGGAAGTGCGGCTTCTTGGGGGCCAACGGGTTGAGGTTGTCGGCAGCGAGTGCCCCCTGTCGGGTGAGCAGGTCGGCCAGGGCGAGGGTGCCAAACCCCAAGCCACAACGGGTGATCATGTCGCGTCGGTTCATAACAGAATTATAGCCAACGCCGAACCGACATGGGAGTGTTTCCTTCCGATGGCTTACTTGCGAATCATCTTCACCACAATGTCGTCGCCGTGGTGGGGTTCGCCGAACTGTTCCTTGAAGTCGTCGATCTTGTTCTGCCCGACACTTTGCAGGTAGTACCCGTTGGGCAGGCGTTTGTACCGGATCGGTTCGCCAGTGAAGTAATCACGCGGGGGGTTGAACTGATCGACCGTCTCCGGGTAGCTGCCATGCTGAAGACGATGTTCTTCGAGGTCGAACATGAGGTTCATGAACACCGTGTGCTGTTCAATCCTCAAGCTGGTTTGTGCGACTTTTAGGATCGCTGGAATGAAGAGCTTCAGGATCGTTCGCGTCAGGTGTTGGCTTGAGTTAGCCGCTGATGAAGGCTGAAGGGATCGTTCCAGATCGTTTAACGCTACTTGTGCGGAAGAACGTTGCTCGTGCTGGGCACCGCGTCGTGTCATGAGCACGACCTGCTTGGTCAGCTCGTAGTTGTGGTCGTTATATGTTTTCAGCACGTCGTTCCAGTCGATGGATGCCCGGTTGCTACGGATCGAACCAAACTCTTTCTCGGCATCGAAAATACCACCTCCCTGCGGTTTGTTCCGGTTCTCCAGTGACTCTTTGATGCTCAGCAAGGTATCCAGCCCCATGTATCTCTCGCAAACGCCAAGCATCTTCTCCCAGTTCGGGTTCACCGGCTTCGCTTGAAACTCGCTCTTCCATCGTGTGAGTTGGGGTAAATCCGGCTTGGCCACTTCAATGATCTTCACCATCTTGTGCAAAGCAACTGACCGCAGGGCCACGCCTACCAGATACTCGATCAGTGAGCAGGGATTTTGAATCATCAGTCCACCGAGACGATGAATCGTCATCACGTCGGCCCATGCTGCATCGGCTCGGCCTTCGCCGAGGTGCCACATGGATCGACTGCTGAGCAAGCTCGCAATCGCCCGCATCTTCTGGCAGTACGGCAGCAGGGCATTGAACAGATCTTGCTTGTTTCCATCCTTGTCGCGGGCAATCAGTGGGTGGAAGTATTGTGGCCGCTTTACAGCATCCGCAGCCAATGACAACGGCTTGTCATTCGCTTTCAACCACTCGGCCATGTGCGGGCTGTCGGCAGTCTTCCAAGGTTCTCGACTGAGCGTTTCTTCTTCATCGCGGATGGCTTGTCTGCGAATTGTCTCTTCACCGTTGTCACCGACAATGAAATCGTTCAGCCACTTGGCCGAATCGTCCTTCAAGTACTCACCGTCTTCCGGTGGTTCTTCTACGCCCAGTCGTTTCCACCAGTCTGCTGGCATCCCGCGACCACCTTCGGGCCGTGGGCCAAACACACGGGTCAGTAGCACCATGGCGTTGGACTCCGGCGTCACCGCTGCACCGAGAATGTCGTTCAGCGGGGTCTCGTAGTCGATCCGTCCGCGTTCATCCAACGGCGTGGTTACCACCGTGGTCTTCTCACTGATCTCCAGCGCTGGCGGTGCTTTTTGCAATGCAAACCAGATACCGAAGCCAATGGCTACCAGTGCGAACAGGCCGAGCGCTGCTATCGGTGGTGAGATGCGAAACGGAGGCTCGTTGCTCATTGGTTGTCTCTGATGGTTTGCACACGTCTGGCGAAATCGGCTTCTTCCATCTTCCAAGTTTCTGCGATGTCACGCCAGTGGGCACCGGCATCCAGAATTGATCTTTCGCGATCACTACCGAAGAGCAAGTCGATCGCCGGCAGGTGCGACACGAATTCGTAAGTCTCGGTGCGCCAGCGGAACGCCGTGCCCAATTGCTTGCGAAACGCCCACAGAAGTGCCAGCCCCGCCCGCACCGGTTGGAACCCCGCTTGAGGTACAACGAACACCCCACCGCAACTGCGGCCCGCATGCTTCTGAAACGTGGGCGTGAAGCGCACCGGCAAGAACTGCACCCCTGGCACATCGTCAAGCAGCTCAACCAGAGCAGCGCCGTTGGCCTGCGGGTGGCCGACATTCTCGAAGGGCCGGGTGGTGCCACGCCCTTCGCTCAGGTTGGTTCCCTCGATCAAGCACAGGCCGGGGTACACCGTGGCGGTGGCCAGCGTGGGCATGTTGGGCGACGGTGGTACGATCCACGGAAGCAACGTGTTTTCAGCATTAACAAATGTCACTGACACTGCGATGTCACGCTCGCGGATGTACAACCGGGCGAGTTCGCCCATCGTGCAACCGTGCCGCGTGGCGATGGGGTGCGGGCCAACGAAGCTGTCGAAGCCCGGTTGTATCGTCGGCCCTTCGATCGTGCTGCCAAGCGGATTTGGTCGATCCACTACGATGACGTGAAGATTTATCTTCGCGCAGGCTTCGAGGCAGTACAGCATCGTGGCCTGAAACGTGTAATATCGGCTGCCGATGTCCACGAGGTCGATCACCAACACGTCTAGCCCGCTCAACATCGCCGGTGTCGGGGTCAGACTCTCAAATGTATCGCCGTAGAGCGAGTACACTCTCACGGCTTCGCTGCTAGAACTTCCGACTGGGATCAAATCCTGTGCTTCGCCGGTGAGGCCATGTTCCGGGCCGAACAGCGCCACGAGGTTGGCGTGCTCGCGGAAGAGTCGCTCCGTGCTATGGCCGTTGGCCTGCCGTGCGGCAGGGTGCGTGACCAACCCGACACGCCGACCTCGTGTAGCTTCAAGAAGTGGGTGCATCGTTATTCTTCTTCTTCGTCGCCAGAGACACGACCACCAGTACCGCAAAGCTGATCGGGATGGCCACCAGACCCGGTTGGCTGAACGGAATGAAACTACTGGATGCAGGCCAGCCGTACACCTTTTCGTAAGTCTCGCCGCTCAGCAGAATCCAGGGCAGGCTCACCGCCAAGCCGGTGAGGATGGAGGCAATCACGCCCTTGGCCGTCGTCCGCTTCCAGAACAGCACCATCACCAGTGCGGGCAAGTTGGCACTGGCCGCCACGCTGAAAGCCCAGCCCACCAGCATGGTCACGTTGAACTTCTCGAACACGATGCCCAACCCCACCGCCACGGCACCCACGACGATGGCCGTGAGTTTGCCCAGGCTCACCTTGCGGGCATCGGGCAGGGTCCAACGCATGTAGCCAACCAGCAGGTCATTCACCACCGCGCCGCTGGCGGCGAGGATCAATCCACTGACGGTGCCCAGCACCGTGGTGAACGCCACGGCGGACACCAACGCAAACAACCACGGGCCGAAGCTGCGGGCTAGTAGCGGTGCGGCCATGTTCTCTTTGGTCACGTCCAGCGATCCGCCCGTCATCGCCCCCAAGCCGAGGAACAGCGTGAGGATGTAAAACCCGCCGATGGTAGCGATGCCCACCACGGTGCTCTTGCGGGCGGCGGCGGCATCCTTCACCGTGTAGTAGCGGATGAGGATGTGCGGCAGGCTGGCGGTGCCACAGAAGAGGGCCAGCATCAGCGAAATGACGTTGAGCTTTGCCGCAAAAGAATCCGAACGAAGCCCGGCAAACGTCGGGCTGCCACCTGGTCGCAGCAGGTCACTGCCGTTGGTGTACTTGGGCACATACGCTGTGCCGTCGGCGTTCTTTTTCCACTGCACCACGTCACTCTGACGGATGGTGCCGAGGTAACTGATCGGATTCAGTGGCCCGGTGCTGATTTCTCCGTTGGGCAGGCCAATGATGTGGCCAGATGGTCGCAACCCACCGGGGATGGCCTGTGGTGCAAGATCTTCCGCAGAGGCATTCACCGTCAGGCCGCGTTGCAGAATCAGAATGGTGAGCACCAAGGCAAACACCACCAGCAACCCACCCTTGATGAACTGCACCCACGTGGTGCTGGCCATGCCCGCCGTGGCCACAATGATGGTGACGACCACGCCCACAATCACCACACCCACCCAGTGCGGGAAGCCGAACAGCGGTTGGATGAGGGCACCCGCCCCCACCATCTGCGGCACGAGATAGAACACGCTGACCACCAGAGTGCTGATCGCTGCCGCCAGGCGGATGCCACGCGATTGAAACGTGGCATCCAGGGCATCGGCAAAGGTGAACTTGCCCAACCGCTTCACCGGCTCGGCAATCACCAGCAGGGCCACCACCCAGCCTGCGAGGTAGCCAATCGAGTACAGGAAGCCGTCGTACCCGTAGAAGGCAATCATGCCGCAGATGCCGAGGAACGACGCGGCGGAGAGATAGTCCCCCGCGAAGGCCACCCCATTCACGAACCACGGCACGCCACCACCTGCGGCAAAGTACCCGGCACTGCTTTGCTTCTTCCGCCCGAGGTAGAAGCTCAGGCCGAGGGTGAACGCCACGAACGCGAGGAACAAGCCGATGGCCAGCTCAGATGGTGGATAAGTCACTTCGTGTCCCCGGCGGCGGGTGTTTTGCTGAACCAGAGGTACAGGAGCGCCAGCAGCAGTGCCCCGGCAATCAAGCCGAAGCCGTACACCAAGGCCACATTCAACGGGCCGACCGGCTGAGCAAGCGTCTCTTGTCCGAAGGCACACAGGCCCATGAACACGCCATAGGCAATGACGTACACCGACAACAGCCATAGGCCGAGCCGGGCGTTGTGGGCTTCGACCACTGGGTTGCGTGGTTCATCGGGAAGTGGTGGGGCATCCAACGCGGCCATGAGGGAGAGTCCCGGAGCAGGGTTGTCGTTCTACGGAAGTGGGGGGAAGAAGTGGGGGCTTGCTGTCTCTAGTCATGTTTACGGTGGCAGTCTCCACAGGACCGCGAGCCCTGCTAATAGCGCTGCGGCTATCCACAACCCGCAACCGGCTTTCCGACGAGGACCAGTTGCACCTGCCAGCGAGACTGCTGCCAGGCCTAGCCCAGCCGCGTACAACACGAACTCCATGCAGGCCAACTGGCCCATTTCGATCCGGCCAGCGAATGGTACAGGCCAGAGTTCCAAGCTCGCGTGTGTGGCAAACCCTGCTACGAGCAGAACGACACCAATCACCCATGCTCGAACTCGCAACATCGGGTGGCCTGCTGTCGCCGAATCGACAATATTTGGTTCTGGCAACTCTGTATTATCCACCAGCTAACGCCTTCATTCGTTTCTCAAAGGTATTCCATTCAGAGCCCACGAGCCCAACTGTTGGGTGATAACGCAGGCCTGAGTGAACTTTAGTTGCTGCTGCTAACGCCTGCTTTGCAAACTCACGTGCTCGCCCAGGCGAGCCACTGGCATCGGCAAGAATCGCCTGAATCGCTGCATATCGATATTCGATCGCCGGGAACGTGATGCCGTCCTCTTCCCGAAACTCATGCAACACCTGCGATATTTCCCTGTAGAAATCCGTCAGTTGTCTCTCGACGATGAGCCAGCCAAAATCGAGCCACGCGTTCGTTCTTACGTTCGGTAAGGCCCGTTCACTTTGCAGTGCAGCGCGATACTCCTGAATCGCACCATCGATCTGCTGCAACTTCGCAAGTGATTCCGCCTTCTGGGCGTGGGCCTGGGCAATGTCGATGCTCTCGGGGAACTCCGCGAACATACGGTCAAGTAGTTCAACTGCACCTTCGTGCAGGTCAGCTTCAGAAAGATGCACGGATTGTACGCGAAGATATTGTGCTTTGTTACTAGCGCCACGACTGCGTTTGAGTCGAGTGTTGAAGTCCTCGCGATCTACGTCGGTCCAGGTTGTGCGACGAAACCATTCGGTCTTACTCATAATGTCAGGTTCTAGGTGTCAAATAACTCATTCGACAGAAGCACATCTGTCAACTTCCCGGCAAGCTTTACACGTTCCGCTTGCCGACCAACGCAGGCACAACTGCCAGTCTCCAGTCGTCAACGATTCGGTATGACAGGCCATACCCATCTCACAGCCCAACATGCAGGGTGCGGTAGTCTGTTCCTTCGAACTTGAGCCACTTGCCCGTCCATACGCTTTGCTTGCCGGGCGTCACGCGTTCCTTCAAGTAGTCTTTCGCTGCGGTCGAATTGTCAAAGGGCTTGTCCACCAGCTTCTTGAACTCGATCGGTGTTTTACCGGTGCCACCGTCTTGGAAGGAATTCGCCGCACGATTCTCTACGTCCGACGGTCGACCGATGAACGACCATCCAGAAGTGTTGACGGCGTAGATGAAATACTGGTCGAACTGGCCGACGTGTGCGATTGGCGTCGTCGCTACGGTGGAGGCATTGTGGGTGCCGGACATGGCGGGGCCTTCCTTCACCGGCTCAACCGATGGCTTGCCCCAATTGCTAGCCATATAGATGCTACCACCGACCACAGCTGTGGCGGCCACGACGGCAACGGCCCCGCCGATAGCAGCCGTTCCCGCACCCTGAATCCCGATGGCCCGCCCGATGGCACCAAGCACTCGCACGACGACCCCACCACCGGCCGAGCCTGCACCCGAAGCTATTCCATATTCCGCCGTCGCCTCGGCGAGTGGAACGCCAGCCGCTTCCGCCGCAGCGCAGAGTTCCAACTGAGCACCGGCCTCGGCTGCTTGTAGCGCTTTGACGCCTGCTTCGTACTGTGCCGCCGTCTCACCAATCTTGGTGCCCAGGTGAAGCCTTGCTGCTAGGTCCGCCGCCCGCTGGGCCGCTTGCTTTGCCAGCAATCGGATGGTCGCTGCTTCAGTAGGCGTAGGCATGAGCGTTTCTCTGTAGACGGCGGAAAGTGGATGAAAGCCGACAAGGGAGGACGCAGACTAAGCTGTTGGAATCAGCATGTCAACAATGTAGACGAAGCTGAGAAGATTTCGTGTGCCGCCGGACTGGATGGACTTCGGTGGCCAATCCAACCAGTGATGCACCGGCTACGTGGAGCAAGTTTGCAACTTGCTTCTGAGAAGGCAAGATAAAAGCTTGCTTAGCGTTTCTGATCGGGTGAGGGGTTGTTGGTGAACCGGCTGCGTGAGCTGCCGGGTTGATTTTTACCCGGCAGCTCACGCAGCCGGTTCGCCAAAACCACCCCTCACGCGCCTCGTGCTATTCGCACGGGGCGAGGTGACGAATGGAACCTCTAACTCTGCCGCGTGAAGCATAGCTTGAAGCCAATGGAGGTGCCAATGGGGTTCATCCTGCTGCACCGTGGCTTCCGTGATGTGGAGGAACTTCCAATCGGAAAATGCGGAATGAATTCTGTCGAACAACTTCGGTAGCAGGAGGCGTAGACGCGGATGGCGGACAACCAGGACAATGTGTCGAGTGTGCGGAGTTCGGCGGAGTGGGTTACCTACTTTGAGCAGAATGCTGCCGAACTGCGACCGATCCCGTGGGAGTCCGGGGCTTGCGTCACGGATGCTGAATTGTCTGCAATCGCGGCATCCCTTTGCGGCTGGCAACTCGGTGAAACCTCCGATGGGTCGCACCTGATCGCCGCCGCTCGTCACTATGCCGCAGCGATTGGTGACCAGGAGTTCCTCGACGCCGTCCGGCTGTTCATCGTCGAAGAGCAGCGTCACGGCGGTAACCTCGGCCGCTTCTTGGACTTGGCCGGTGTGAAGCGGGCAAGCGCGGACTGGGGAGACACTCTGTTCCGGGCCGTCCGCTACGCTGTGCCGAGGATGGAGGTCTGGGCCACCCCGGTGGTCATGGTTGAGACGCACGCAATGGTCTACTACAACGCCTTGCGGCGGGGGACAAGATCGCCAGTGTTGCGGGCGATCTGCGAGCAGATTCTCTACGACGAGGTCGCCCACATCCGGTTCCAATGCGAGCGGCTGGCCATCCTGCACCGCCGCCGACCGAGGTGGCTCCGGAAAGTAACGATGGGCCTTCACAGAGTGATGTTCGCCGGGATCACGGTTGCCGTGTGGGTCGGACACCGGCGGGCACTTCGGGCCGGAGGATATGATTTCGGTCGGTTCAGGCGGGCTGCTTGGGGCAAGATGCGATTTGCATGGCGGGCTATGTCCCCCGACGCGTACAGTTGGGTGGAACAGCCGAGGCCGTGTCTAGCTGTTGCAGACGACGGGGCATGAATTGTTTCTGGGATTTCAATGTTCAGAAGCCACGCAGGTGCTGAGCCAGTTCGTTAAGTGGCAGGAGGGCTTACAGGTGGAGCGCAGCGTGGAACAGTCGGCGGCGATAGACGACATCCGCCAGATGGTTGTTGGCGGGTGCAGCGCCGAGGAATTCGCGGCCCTGCGATACCCGATGTGCGGAGCCGGTCTCCGCCTCGCCTCGTGCCCCCGACCGAACGGGGCTGCGCTCGTATTCGTGGCATGCGACACCAGCACCGTGCAGTGGGGTTCACCGATCAGGCAGCCGTCATGCCGCTGTGGTGGTCGTCTCACCGATCGGGTGGATGGATCATCGAGTAGCCCAGACGCCGAACTCGGATTCTGGAGACGGCGGGGCATGATTCGTTTTTGAGAGTTCAAGGTTCACTAGCCCCGACGGCGTTGAGCATGATCGTTGTGTGGCAGGAGGCACGAAGCGTGACGGCGACAGAGTTGGAGATACTGTCCTGCTTCGGGGTTGAGCCGCGCATGCGCGATGGAGACATACCGTGGAGCTACAACGACTCCACGTATTCAGTTGAGGTGGACGGTCTGTCGGTGTCGTTCGCGGTAGCGCCGGGCTACCAAGACGTGCGGTTGATCGTGGGGCGGGGAGGTCAGCGCCTGTTCGAGTTGAACGCAGTAGGTGTGGCTGATGTGCGGGTCATCGACACGCCTGGTGTGGATGCGGTCGAAATCATTATCATCCAGCCGAAAGAGGCGTCGAGGAGAAGTTTTCGTAGGGCGGTACGAGGCTTAGCGAGTGCCGCGAGAGTGGATGGCCTTCGGCGGCACTCGCTAAGCCTCGTACCGCCCTACCAGATGACCATCGCAAATGCCCTTAAAATATACACTTGTACCTCAGACACTCGTTCGTCCAGCCGAGTGAAGCGTGTCCAGCCGAAGTGCACTTTGCGGTAAGGGGAGCGATACCGCGCCAGCCGCTCACGAACAGCAACCCGGCGCAGTATCGGCGCGAAGACAACCTCGGTCACACCAGTTCGCGGATTGGCTTGACGTCGCCGTCGATCGCGTAGTGCGGGCGGCCGTTGGCGTCGTACTCGCGGATTGATCCGCCGTCCAACCCCAGGTTCTTGTAGATGGTGGCGAAGATCTCCTGGTGCGTCACCGGGCGATGGGTGGCCCGGCCCGCGTGCTTGTCGGACGCGCCGATCACCTGACCCACCTTCATCCCACCACCGGCCATCAGGGCGCAGCTGAGTTGCGGCCAGTGGTCGCGGCCGGCGTCCTTGTTAATCTTCGGCGTGCGACCGAACTCGCCCCACACGATCACCGTCACGTCCTTCTCCATGCCCCGGTCGTACAGGTCCTGCACCAGCGAGCTGACGCCAGCGTCGAGCAGTGGGAAGTCCTTACGGGCCTGCACGAAGTTCTTGCCGTCCGGCCCGTGCCAGTCCCAGCGGGTGAAGTTCATTGTCACTACGCGGGCACCGGCCTCCACCAGCCGGCGGGCCAGGCAGAAGTTCCGCACCATCCGCGGCGCACCGTCCCGCTCGAACGTTGGGTCGTCCACCCCGTAGCGGGCCAGCACCTTCGGGTTCTCCTTGCTCAGGTCCAGCGCGTCCTTCAGCCGCGACGACGTGAGGATGTCCACCGCCTGCCGGGTCATAGCGTCGACACCGATCAGGGTCGGCGAACCCCTGTCTAGCGTCCGATCGAGGTCATCGAACCCCTTACGCAGCGTGACCCGGTCGGTCAGTTGCTCCAGCGTCACCCCGCGTAGTTCGAGGTTATCGGACTTCATCCCGGTGTCTTTGCCACCAACCGCCTTGAAGGGCGCGTGGTTGATACCAAAGAAGCCGCCGTCGCCGGGGTAGCCCCACCTCCGCTCGCCGCACGGGTACATGAGCGAGATGTTCGCCGGCACCGACGGGTGCGCGGTGCCCTGCGTCTTGGCGATCCATGAGCCGATCAGCCAATCCCTGCTCGCTTCTCTTACCCTCCTCGTCGCGCTCTCCCCCTGCGCTCTCGTGATCTCGACTCCGGCGACGACCCTCAGCGCACTCACCTGGGCGGCGCGCAACGGCATCCTTGTTAGGGGCGGCATCTACATCGAGGCGGCGGGGCGCGTGAAGACGGTGGCGCTCGACAAGACGGGGACGATCACATGCGGCAAACCTCGGCTGACGGAGATATGTCTTTGCTCCTATGCCCCGGTCGCGGTCGGAGCCGCCTGCATCGAGGAGGAAAAATGCTGGCGCGGCGAGGGCACGATGTCGAAGGAGGCCCTGCGCCTCCTGCGAGCGGCGGCTGCCGCCGAACAGTACAGCGCACACCCGATCGCTGAGGCCATTCTGGAAGCTGCCCGCGAATGGAAGCTTGATGTGCCGGAGGCGGTCGACCAGCGTGTCGCGCCGGGTCTCGGCGTCAGGGCCACCGTCGATGGCGAACCCGTTATTATTGGGCAGCTGCGATTTCTCGAGCAGGAATTTCGCCCCTCTCAGGAGTTTGTGGAGCACACCAAGGAGCTGCAGGCGCGGGGAATGACGATCGCTCTCATCAGCTATGGAGGTGAATTGGCCGCGCTTGGATTTCAGGATGAGCCACGCGATGACGTGTGCGAGGTCGTTCAGCAGCTTCGCGAGCTTGGAATTGCGCGCACTGAGATGATCACCGGGGATACGGAGGAGACGGCAAAATCCGTTGCCGCTCACGCTGGCGTGGATGGGTATCGTGCCGGGCTCCTGCCGGACGAAAAGGTGGAGGCCGTCGCCGCCCTCGGCCCGGAGACGATGATGGTCGGAGACGGCGTGAACGACGCGCCCGCGCTCGCCAGGGCGAGTGTCGGAGTTGCCATGGGCGGGCTGGGTAGCGACATCACGCTCAACTCGGCGGACGTCGTGCTCATGCACGACAAGCTCTCCCGCATCCCGGAGCTCATCCGTCTCGGACGCCGAACCAACCGCATCATCGCCGCCAACCTGATCTTCGCCGC
>JBBRME010000087.1:0-17121 GCA_038230995.1 Gemmatales bacterium | reverse complement strand
TGGCTCGCACCCTGGCGGCGCTGCATGAGGGAAGCCAACCGACTTTGCAAGATCTGCACGATGCGGCGATGACGCTAGTGGGCGGTGGACAAATCAGCCCGATTGCCGAAGCACTGGCCTCCGTGGATGTGGGCACCGCCATCGGCACCCTGCCCAAAGGCGTGAAGCGGACGTCGATTCAAGAAGACTTCGACGATCAGATGACTCGGTTGAAGCTGGAGAAGTATCGCAAGACAGTCGCCGAGGAACTCACGCTGGACTTACGGGAGAATCGCCACGCCAAGACTGCTGAAGCGGCGTTTCTCGATCTGCATCGGTCGTCGTTTCTACACCGACTGAAGGTGTTGGAGATCGGCTTTGCGGTGCCACTCAAGCGTGGTTCCAGCAATAGCACCTGGGCCGAGGCTTGGAAGCTACAATGGAACCCGGAGCACGAAATCGCCTTGGTGGAGGCCGTGCTGCTGGGTGAGACCGTGGACGTGGCCACGGCCTACAAGTTCCGCCAACGGCTGGACGCAAGCACCACAATCGCACCGGCCGCGGAGGTGGTTCTCGATGCGTGTTTGTGCGGGTTGTCCGCTTCCATGGAAGCGGCCCGCAGCCGCTTGCAGGAACTCGCCGCAGTAAGTTCGGACTTGGTATCAATTGCCGATGCCTCCACAGCGCAGCCAGACAGTACGCTATGGCGATGTGCGACAGTTCGACACGCAACCACTTAAGCCGTTGATCGAAACGCTGTTCGTGCAGGGGGCATTGGCCCTGTTCCCTGCTTCAAGTTGCGACCAACAAGCCGCGCTGAAACTTGCAGATGCCATCGAAGAACTCAACCGCGTTTCGCTGGAACACCACGACCACGTGGAGGGAGAACTTTGGTTGGCACAGTTGAAACGACTCGCCGAGGCTGATGATCGTAACCCGTTACTTTCGGGTTATGCCATGGCCATCTTGTTGGAACGCGGGCTGATACAGAATGATGACTTGGCCCGGGAAGTTTCGCGTCGATTGTCGCCCGGCGTGCCTGCGGATCTCGGTGCCGGTTGGTTTGAAGGTTTGTCTATACGCAACCGTGCCTCGCTCCTGGCGCGGCAAGCGTTGTGGGTGGAACTTGCACGCTATGTGCAATCGCTGGACGACGAGCAATTTCAGCGTTCCATCGTCTTCCTTCGTCGGGCCTTCGGCAGTTTCAGCCCAACTCAGAAGCGACAGATTTGCGAGAACCTCGCCGAGGGTTGGGGCGTCTCCGGCGACAGTGTGCAGGAACTGCTCGACACGGAATTGAATGCGGATGAACAACAAAAGATCACGGAACTGAACGAGTTCAACTTCGATGACCTCTAACGCCGGGCACACCATGACGGTCGATGAAACCCAACTCAAACGCTGGCGCATGATCCTTGGTAAGGATTCGCAAGAGGCCCTCAACTCGATGGGCCAGTGCCAGCTTGGTGCTGGTGAATCCGAGATGGACGAAGCCCTCGGAGCGATCTACGACGACGTACCGAATGACGATGGCAAAGCTGGTGGGCGTTCCGCCGGGCTGGGTTCCTCCGCACCTAAGCTGGCCAAGTGGCTGGGCGACATCCGCACGTACTTCAAGGAAGATGTGGTGTCGATCATCCAGAACGATGCCATCGAACGGAAGGGACTCAAGCAGTTACTCTTTGAACCCGAGACTCTGCGGAGCGTGCAGCCGAACATCGCCCTCGTCAGCACGCTCATGTCGCTGTCCGGAAAGATACCAGAGCGCACCAAAGAAACAGCACGCATGGTGGTGCAGGCCGTGGTGGATGAAGTGAAGAAGAAACTGGAACAGCAACTTCGCCAAGCGGTGAACGGTGCGTTGAACCGGCGAGAACACTCGCCGATTCCCAATGCTTCGTCGATTGACTGGAAATGGACGATTGGGCGGAACCTGAAGAACTACAACGTCGAACTCGGCACGTTGATCCCGGAGCGGGTGTACTTCTACAGCCGGGCGCAGAAGTCGAAGGCGTGGACGGTGATCGTGGATATGGATCAGTCCGGCAGCATGGGCGAAAGTGTGGTTTACGGTGCGGTGTGTGGGTCGATCTTTGCGAGTTTGCCCGCGCTCGAAACCCGTGTCGTGAGCTTCGATACCGAAGTGGTCGACCTCACCGAGAAGTGCGGGAATGATCCGGTGGGCATGATCTTCGGCGTGCAACTCGGCGGTGGAACCGACATCAACAAGAGCGTGGCCTATTGCGAGCAGTTCATCAAAGATCCGAAGAAGACGCTTTTCATCCTGATTACCGACCTCTACGAAGGCGGAAACCAAGCCCAGCTTGTGCGCCGCATGGGTGAAATGACAGCGTCCGGCGTGAAGGTGATCTGCCTGCTGGCGTTGTCCGATCAGGGCCAACCGAGTTACGACGAAGGCCTGGCCCGCAAATTCGCCTCGTTCGGTATCCCTTGCTTTGCCTGTTCGCCGAATCGTCTACCAGACTTGGTAGAAGGCGCACTTCGCGGTGCCGACCTCAAGCAACTTGCAGCACAGCTTGGCGTGAAGTCGAAGCAACCAGCGTGACGCCTTCGTGTTCGAGCAGCCAACGCTTACGCTCCAAGCCACCGCCATAACCCGTGAGCGTTTGATTCGCTCCGATTACTCGATGGCAAGGAACCACAATCGCAATCGGGTTGGCACCATTGGCCAGCCCCACTGCCCTGCACGCCTTGGGCGAACCGATCTGCTCAGCAATCTGTTGATAGGTGGCTGTCGTTCCCACTGTAACGGTTCGTAGCGCGGCCCACACCTTTTGCTGGAAAGGTGTACCAAGTTGCTGAACGGCAAGCGATTCGATGGCCTGAAGATCACCCTCGAAGTAATCCGCAAGCCTTGCGAGAACATCACTCCGCCGGGTTGCGTTCGTCACTTCCACCGCGCCAATGTACCGTTGAAGCAGCACAGCCTTCCGTGCTTCATGTGTACGAAAGTCGAGTGAGACCAGTGCATCACCAGAAGTCAGCAGGTCGATCATTCCGACTGGCGAGTCGAATTCTTCATGAAAGAGCGTCATGGGTTGACCTGGCTATCTTTGGGTACAGGTGTTCACTATAGCGCAGTATATTCAAGAGTTGAGTTTTGGGCGAGCATGCCGCATACTGTTGCAACTCCGACTCTCCCCCGGTATCGCTCATGCGAAGTGCATTGATCTTGACCGTACTGTTTGGGTGTGCCTGCCCTTTGATGGCGGATGATGCAAAGCAGCGTGGTGAAGAGTTGTTCGAGAAGCAGATCCGTCCGGTGTTACTGAAGCATTGCGCTAGTTGTCATTCGGATACGGCCCAAGCGAAGGGCAAGCTGAAAGGTGGGCTGAACCTCGATCATGCAAAGGCGTGGACTGTGGGTGGGGATAGTGGCCCGGCCATCGTTGCGAAGAAACCGAATGAAAGCCTGCTGTATCAGACGTTGCTGTATGACGGCGACACCAAGATGCCACCGAATGGGAAGTTGGATGACGCTACGCTTTCAGCATTCAAAACTTGGATTGAACTCGGCTCACCTGACCCGCGGGTAAGCACTTTATCGAAAAAGCAGTTGGGCCTGAGCCTAGAGGCTGGGCGCGAATTCTGGGCGTATCGACCATTAACAAAGCCCATCGTGCCAACTGCAAACGACCCATCATGGAATACCAACACCATCGACCGGTTCGTGTCTGCCGGGTTGCAAAAGCAAAAGATGATACCTGCACCGCAAGCATCACGGGAAGTTCTTGCCCGTCGACTCTACTTCGATCTCACCGGCCTGCCACCCACGCCCGAACAACTCATGGCCTTCATCAACGACAAACGAACCGATGCTACAGAACGGCTCGTTGATGAACTGCTGAAGTCACCGGACTTCGGCTTACGCTGGGGCCGGCACTGGCTTGACGTTGCCCGTTATGGTGAATCACTTACTTTGCGTGGGTTCTTGTTGAAGAATGCCTGGCGCTATCGTGACTACGTGATTGAGCAGTTCCAAGAGGATCGTCCGTTCGATCAATTCATCCGCGAGCAAATCGCCGGGGATTTACTTCCACACACATCCCCAGAACAACGCAGCCGTCAACTCACGGCGACCAGCTTTCTGGCCTTGGGGAACACGAACCTTGAAGAGCAGGACAAGAAGCTTTTGCAAATGGATGTGGTGGATGAACAACTGGATGTCATCACGAAAGGCTTCCTGGCTCAGACGGTCACCTGTGCGCGTTGCCACGATCACAAGTTCGATCCAATCCCTACGAAAGACTACTACGCCCTGGCTGGCATCCTGCGCAATTCCAAATCGATGAACCATGCCAACGTGTCGAATGGGATCGAAGTTCCGTTGCCCATCAATTCGACATTGGAAGCGACCATCAAACAGGGTGAGCAGAAAATCGCGAGTCTGGAAAAAGAACTCAAGCAACTGCAAGGCAGTACCACACTGACAAAAAAAGTGTTAAGCATCAACGAAGTTGCTGGCATTGTGGTGGATGACAGCGCAGCCAAGAAGGTGGGCACTTGGCAAATGAGTACCTCAACCGGAACTTATATCGGTGCAGGATACCTGCACGATGGTAACGAAGGCAAAGGCGACAAGAGCCTGACCTTTATGGCAGATCTACCAACGGCCGGGAAGTACGAAGTGCGACTGGCCTATTCTCACTCGGCATCGCGTTCGACTGCTGTGCCAGTCTCGGTCTTCAGTGCCGATGGCGAAACGACCATTGCAGTGGATATGACCAAAGCTCCGGGACTTGAAGGGCGTTATGTCTCACTGGGGGTCTTTCGATTTGAGAAGTCAGGCCAGAGTTTTGTGATCGTTGACACCAAGGGCACGAAGGGTCACGTCACAGCGGATGCCGTGGTGTTTGTTCCACTGGATGATGTAGAGACCAAAAAGAAGCCAGTGGTGATCAGTAGCGAGAAGGATGGCTCGACTAGCAAGATCAAAACCATGGAAGCCGAGTTGAAGGTTCTCAAAGCCAAGTTGCCATTGCGACCCACCGTTCACAGTGTGTTGGAAGAAGCCAAGCCAGAAGATGTCAAAATCCACATCCGTGGTAGTGTCAACAACCTTGGTGCGTTGGCTCCACGTGCTGGGTTGCAAGTGTTCAGCGGACATTCACTGGAGGCCATCCCGGCCGGTCAATCTGGCCGACTTCAACTCGCCAACTGGATTGCCTCAAAGAACAATCCGCTTACCTCGCGGGTCATTGTTAATCGCACGTGGCACTGGCTCTTGGGACAGGGACTCGTGCGTACCGTTGACAACTTTGGAACGACTGGCGAGAAGCCAAGCCACCCCGAAATGTTGGAGGCTCTTGCACAGCAGTTCATCGACGACGGTTGGTCGATCAAGAAGCTTGTGCGATCTATTGTCTTGAGCAAAACATACCAACAAGCAAGTCGATTTGACGGACTGGCCCAAAGCGAAAAGCTGGATCCGGAGAACCGCTTTCTGAGCCGGGCTAACAGCAAAAGGCTGGATGCAGAAGTCATCCGTGATGCTATCCTTCATGTGGCAGGCAATACGCAACCCAATCCGACTGGCCCGACTTTCCCGGCGTCACTCAACAGCGACTTCGGATACAAGGCCACCGATAAGGTCCGCAGTGTTTACCTCCCGGCATTTCGCAACAGCCCGCCAGAGTTCCTCGAAGCGTTCGACCTGGCTGATGCCAACTTCGTAGTTGGCGCCAGAAACACTGCCACGGTAGCCCAGCAAGCATTGCTGATGATGAACAGTCCATTCGTGCTATCTCAGGCTGAAGTTGCCGCTGCAAGCTTAACGAAGCTGAACCTGCCAACGGAAGCCTCTATCAACCGTGTTTGCTTGCAGTGCTTGGGTCGACCACCTACTTCAAGTGAAGCAAAAATCCTTAAGCTGGCCATCGCCGACGGAATGACATGGGCGGCCATCTATCACGTACACCTCGCCAGTGCGGAGTTCCGCACCCTGGAGTAGTTATGCTTTTCCCCATCACACGACGGCAGTGGCTTTCCAGCACGGGTTGCGGGTTCGGCGCCTTGGCATTGAGTGCGCTTGCGCAAGCCACACCGAAGGTGGTGCCGCTTCAAGCAAAGGTCCCGCATCACCCGGCCCGCGCCAAGCGGATCATCTTTCTGTTCATGCAGGGTGGGGTGAGTCATGTTGATAGCTTTGATTACAAACCACGGTTGACCAAGGACGATGGCAAGCAGATGCCGTTCGATGACGCCCGGATTCTGGCCAATAGTGGCACACGCGGATCGAACCAGCGGGTGATGAAGCCGTTGTGGAAGTTCGATCAGTACGGTGAGAGCGGTCGTTGGGCCTCAAGCTTGTTCCCAGAAATGAACAAGCACGTTGATGAGCTTTGTTTCCTGCATGGCCTGCACACCGAAGGCGTGGCACATGGCCCTGCAACTTTGTTCCTTCACTGTGGCAACACTACGCAGGCACGCCCAAGTTTTGGCTCATGGGTGCAATACGGTCTGGGTACCGAGAACGAGAATCTGCCGGGCTTCGTGTCGATTGCACCATCGGCGGGAAACGGTGGTGCACGCAACTACGGCAATGCGTTCCTACCTGCTGTGTACCAAGGCACAGCCTTAGGTCGGGCCGGTGGCCTTGCTAGTGAGAACACGATCAAACATCTCGATTCAACACTTTCTGAAAGCGACCGACTCAAGCGATTTGAACTCTTGCGTGATTTACACAAAGAACAACTCGCGGTTCGACCCAACGACTCGTCCTATGAAGCGGTGGCTGAGAGTTACGAACTCGCCAGGCGTATGCAAAAAAACGCACCAGATGTACTTGACCTCTCCCGAGAGACAGAAACCACAAAGAAGATGTATGGCATTGGCGAAAAGACCACGGACAGCTTCGGCCGACAATGCCTGATGGCTCGACGGATGTGCGAAGCGGGGGTGAGATTCGTACAAGTCAACTACGGCGACAACACGGCCAACCCAGCATGGGATCAGCACTCCAATCTCATCAAGCACGGTGATCATGCCATGGCAGTCGACAGGCCCATTGCCGGTTTGATGCAAGACCTCAAGCAACGTGGCTTACTTGACGACACCATCGTGTGGTGGGGTGGCGAATTTGGCCGGACACCTTATGCCGAGAAGAACGGCACCGGGCGCGATCACAACCCTGGTGGATTTACGATGTGGGTGGCTGGCGGTGGTTTTAAGAAAGCGTTCGCCTTTGGCGAAACGGATGAGTTTGGGCACATGGCCGTGCGGGATAAAGTCCACCTTCACGACCTGCATGCCACGCTCCTGCATCAATTGGGGCTCAATCACGAAAAGCTGTCGTATAAGTACGCCGGGCGAGACTTCCGTCTGACCGACGTTCACGGCCGGGTTGTTGAAGAAGTACTGGCAAAGAAAAGCTGACAGTTACCGCCCCGGACCTTGTACTGGTGGAAAGATGGCATCGAGCAGCGCAGCAAATTGTGTTTCAGTGAGCTGACCTGTTTTCTTTTTGTCGATGGCATCATAAGTGGCTTTCGCCGCGTCGGTCAGTTCTACGAGTGAAAGCTTACCGTCCTTATTTGCATCGGTTTTTTTGAAGATGGCCGGTGCGAGCGTGGCACCGAGTCCCGGCCCACGCGGGGCATTCGCGGGTGGCTTGGGCATCAGCGAATCGATACCGGCAGTCAGGGTCTTCACGGTCAACAGTTTGCCTTCGTCCTTCTCCGACGCTTCATACAGCCGCTCTGCCGTGGCAATCCATTCGTCACGTGACAGCTTCTTGTCGCTGTTGGTATCGCGGGCTTGAAGCATTGGCCCGGCCATCATCTCGCCCATAGTTTGCTGCACGCCAAATCCACCCAAGGGCACGAAGCCTTTCGAGGTGCCATCCAGTTGAGCTACGAGCGAAGCAAGACGTTTCTCGAAAAACGTTGGCAGTTCAGGTGGTGGCCCGCCGAAGCCCGTGGCACCGCCTTTACGCTCCTTGCGGGCCGTGGCGGCCTTGGCTTCTTTCTCGCGCAGTGGTTTGATTTCCTCTTGCAACGCTTTCGTTTCTTTCATGAGCCAATCGCTATTGAAGCACGTCGCCGAAAGTTCTTTGAGGATCGTCTTGTATCGCTCCGCATTTGCAGGGATGGCGAGGATGCGCTCGGTGAGTTTGTGGTAGCCGGCGTAGGGATGCGTAAAGCTCATATCCATCTGCTGGGCGGCGGTGCTCATGAACGGGAAGTTGCCAAAGGCGCGATCCAGATCCCAAGGTATGAAGTGTAACTTGTTCGTTTTCGGGTGTAGATAGAGTTGGTAATTGTGGCCAATAGTCCAGAAATTGTCGGTGTTGGCGATGAACGCCGTGACCGCGAGAAACCGTAAGTAGCCTTCCACATCCACACTGTCCTGGATGGACTTCTTGAACTCTTCGTCCGTGCCACGGTGGATGAGTTTGCAAATGGCAATAATGCGTTTGGCTTCCTGCTCCTTGGCATCGCGCTTCGGTGCGAACGGCTTCTTATAGGACTCCCAGTTGTCGCCACGATACTCGAGATCACGCACACCTTCGGGCTTCATCAACAGGCCTTTGTCGGTCTCAAAGTGTTCCTTCAAAAAAGCTTTGTCGATGTGCTGAGTCATGGTGTACACACCCAGCAACTCGTTTTTGAACTTGCCAGGTACGGCCAGTGTGACTTCCGCGTAACAGGTGCGCGGGGCGGGTACGCCCGCAGCACGGTAGACAGCGTAGCCAAGGCGTTCGCGGCACAACGAAGGATCCGTTACACCACAGTGGAGGTTGAAGGTTATGCTACCGTGGAAGGTGGCACCGGATTCGAACTTATCAAGGTCGATGCGAATCGATTTCTTGATCGTGTTGGCAGCATCCGCGATGGTGCCGTTGCCCTTGTAACGCAACCCGACGTTCTCAAAAGTTTTGTCGCCCAACACGACTGCACCCTGCGCCCACGGCAGATCCACTCCAAACGTGTTGCGATGCAACTCGCGGTTAGGGTCATCCGGTTTTGGATTCGGCGGTGGGGTCGGGCCGAAGCCGGGGAAGCGACTCGTGCCAAGAGGTTGCATCGCGGCGTATTCTTTTTCGCTGAGCTTGAGTTGAACGCTCCACACTTTGCCGACTGGGAAGGCCGGGTGCTTCTGATTCGCATTCGGATCATCTGCCCCGCCAACCGGTGACTGTGGAAAGAGCAACACAAGCAGAAGTGCTAACGCAACGAGCCAGCGATGCCACATGTACGTCGTCTCGGCGAATGTGTAGATTTCGTGAAGATGCTAACAGAACGCTCGGCTTGCTCGCAAGATCACAACGGACACTCAGCGATTTCTCATCTGATGACTGAACTCAGGCCGACGATATGAAATCGCAGAGTACAATGTGATTTGTGACCACCGTGAGCCAAGGCATGGCGAAAGATCTCCTTCAGCCAGCAAAATGTGCCGAGTTACTTTCTGCCCTGGCAGCACCGGAACGCCTCAACATCATGCGTTTGCTGACCGACGGGGAACGCAACGTTACGCAGATCATTGAAGAACTGAAAATCCCGGCACTGAACGTGTCACATCATCTGGTGGTGCTGAAAACTTCCGGGCTGATTCAAAGCGAGAAACGCGGGCGATTCGTGGTCTACTCCCTGTGCGATGGTGTACTCCAAGAGATCAGTGAATCCGGAGTGTTGAAAGAATCGCTGAATCTCGGCTGCTGTCACATCGTGTTGCCCAAAGCCAACTGATTCGCACGACCCCGACAGAAGATTCGCACCACGAGCAGGGGTTGCTCTCTGTACCAAGTCCGTAGGATAACCGTTTGCAATGTGCGAAGGAACCTGCACGACATGGCTAGCAAATTGAATGATTCAATCGCCCCGACTGTGGATATGACCAACCCGTTTTTTGTGCAATCGGATCGCACGGTGTTGGTAGAAGTGGAGAATCCCAAGTATGCCGAAGCCCGTGATGCCTTAGCACCGTTTGCTGAACTGGAGAAAAGTCCAGAACACGTCCACACCTACCGCATGAGTTCCCTGTCGCTTTGGAATGCGGCAGCCGCCGGCCATACGGCCGATGACATGCTTGAGGTGCTTCGCAAATACACGAAGTTCCCGCTCCCTGCGAACATTGCCCCAGACTTGCGCGAGACCGTCGGCCGCTACGGTCGGCTCAAACTGGAACGAGCCGACGATGGTGACCTGAACTTGGTGACGCAAGATTCCGCCTTGATTGCGGAACTGGCCCACCACAAGAAATTGCGGGACTACTTGCTGGAGCGCACCAGCAATGGCTTCAAGATCAAAACCGGGCACCGCGGTATCGTGAAGCAACTCCTCATTGGCATCGGCTACCCGGCAGAGGACATCGCCGGGTATACCGAAGGGGCCGATTTGCCCACCACCTTGCGGACATCGGCTCGCTCTGGTCTTTCCTTTACGGTGCGCGACTACCAGCGTGAAGCGGCAGACATCTTCTACGCCGGGGGCGACGTCCGTGGTGGTTCCGGAGTTATCGTGTTGCCTTGTGGAGCTGGCAAAACCATCGTCGGCATCGCAGCCATGTGCCTGCTGCAAAAGAACACTTTAATCCTCACAACAAGCATCACCGCAGTGAAGCAGTGGGTGAACGAGATTATCGATAAGTCCGATCTGACTGCAGCCGATGTGAAGGAGTACACCGGCGAGACCAAAGAGATCGGCCCCGTGACCGTTGCCACCTATCAAATCGTCACTTACCGACCTGGGAAGAAGCGTAAGAAGGGGAATGAAACGGATGAGATCGACGACGAGATACCACTCGAAGAGGAAGAAGTGATTAACCCGGAGGACCCGGCAAACTACCCACACTTCAAACTGTTCGAGCAGCGCGACTGGGGCCTCATTATCTACGACGAAGTTCACTTGTTACCGGCCCCGGTCTTCCGTGTGACCGCACAAATTCAGGCACGACGTCGTCTCGGCCTCACCGCGACACTCATCCGTGAAGACGGCCGAGAAGGCGACGTGTTTACTTTGATCGGCCCGAAAAAGTACGATGTGCCATGGCGTGAATTGGAAACCAAGGGCTGGATTGCCTCAGCGAGTTGCACCGAGATTCGTGTTTCGCTACCTGACGAAGCCACTCGGTTGGAGTACGCCGTGGCCGAGTGGCGGATCAAGTATCGCCTGGCATCGGAGAACATTGCCAAGGACGACATCGTGGCCCGACTATTGGAGATGAACCACGATCAGCGGGTCATCATTATTGGTCAGTACCTCACTCAATTAAAGCAAATGGCCAAGCGGTTCGACCTCCCACTCATCACGGGTAGCACGCCGAATAAGGATCGTGAAGATCTTTACGGTAAGTTCCGCCGAGGTGAGATTCGACACATCGTGCTAAGTAAAGTTGGGAACTTCGCCATCGACTTGCCTGATGCGAACGTGCTCATTCAAGTGAGCGGAACTTTTGGTAGCCGACAGGAAGAAGCACAGCGACTTGGCCGCGTACTGCGGCCCAAAGGTGCAGGCGGTGGCACGGCCCACTTCTACTCACTGGTAACACGCGACACCAAAGAACTCGACTTCGCCCACCATCGGCAGATGTTTCTGACCGAACAAGGCTACAGCTACGAAATTCTCGATGAAAAAGAGGTGCTGCCACCAGCACCAACTTCGACTGGAGTCACACTCATATGACACCCCTGCCCCGTTTATCGGCAAAGCTCTTCCGCCGTGTTTGTTTGATCATGACGGAAGATGCCGTGCTTGCTGAAGAAGTGCTCGCGCGCAAGAAGCTTGCAGTAGACATTGCAGGCCGCTTGTCAGATCGCGTTCTGCTGATTCGCCCTGGCCGGGTCGATGCGGTGCTTGATGAGTTGAAGAAGATGGGGCAAACGCCGCAGGTCATCGGCCAAGGCTCCCATGCTTCAGTTTCCTGATCGGCCCGATGATGCTGAGCACCTACGATTATCACGACGGAACCTCGAGGATCTATGGCTACTGTTGACCAAGTTCGAGTGCTGGTGATTGACGACGACGCCAAGCTCGCCAACGCGATTGCGGAGAGCTTGGAGCGTAAAGGCTACGCCGTGACGATTGCCGCCAACGGCAAACTTGGTACCGCGCGGATGAGAGATGATGACTTCGATGTGATCCTGACCGACTTGCGGATGAACGACATCGACGGCTTGGCGATCGTGAAGCAAGCACGTGAGATGCAACCCGAAGCGGAAGTGGCCGTCATTACCGGGTTTAATGATGTGCGAACAGCTCAGGAAGCACTGAAGCTGGGCGCAGCACACTACTTGATGAAGCCGATTGACATGAGCGAGCTGCGCGCTATCGTCGAGAAATCCGCAGATCGCGTGAAGCTATCACGTGCCAACCGAGAGCTTCGCCAGCAACTCGACGAACGATTCGGCTTTGAGGGTGTCGTCGGCAACAGTCAGAAGATGGCCCGCGTCCTGCAATTGCTCAAGGCGTACGCCCCTGCACCGGCACCTGTACTGATCTTGGGTGAAGCTGGCACCGGCAAAGAACTTGCCGCCAAAGCCTTGCATGTCAACAGTTCGCGCAAGAACAAACCGTATGTCGCCTTGAATTGCGCGGCACTGAACGACAACCTGCTGGACGATGAAATGTTCGGCCACGAACCCGGTTCCTTCACCGGTGGCGATCGAATGCGAAAGGGGCGATTCGAACATGCCCACGGCGGCACCTTATTCCTCGATGAAATTGGCGACATGCCGTTGTCACTGCAAGCCAAGCTGCTTCGTGTGCTGGAAAACGGCGAAGTGGTTCGCATCGGGGCGAACGACCCAATCAAAGTTGATGTCCGTGTCCTGGCTGCTACGAACAAAGATCTTGAAAAGCTTTCTGATGAAGGCAAGTTCCGCTGGGATCTTTACATGCGATTAAAAGTAGGCGTGATTCGCTTACCTTCGTTGCGAGAACGTCGTGAAGACATACCCCTCTTGGTGAATCACTTCATCAAAGACCTGTCCGACAAGTACGCCAAACGCATTTCTAGCCTGAGTGAACCCGTCTGGCGATCCTTTGCAAACTATCGTTGGCCAGGCAACGTGCGCGAACTTCGCAACCTACTCGAAAGTATGGTACTGCTCGATCATGACGGTGAGTTAGGGCTGGACGACTTCCCAGAAGAAGCAGGCCCATTGCCACTGTCGGGTGGGGGCGGTAGTCAGCTTGCGTTACCACCTACAGAGGCACATCCATCGTTTGCAGTCATGCCTGCGATACGATCAGCAGATCCACTGCTTGGCAAACCGCTGGCCGACGTCGAACGTTATTACACCGAACGTGCTTTGGAAATAACCAACGGCAATCGTGAAGAAGCGGCTACGCTGCTAGGCATTGGCGAACGAACTCTGTATCGCAATTTGCAGAAGTGGAAAAAGGACGACGACTTTCGATTGACATGATTTCTAACTCAGGTGACGCCAGATGACGAAGCTCATCCCCGGATTCACAATCCCCCTCGAGTACCCTACTTCGGATGGCAAGCCCATGGCCGAAACGGACACGCATCGTCGATTGATGGTCGATCTGATCCTTCGTCTTCAGGCCCACTTTGCTGCACAACAAAATGTTTACGTCTCCGGTAATTTGATGGTGTACTACAGCGAGGGTCAGCCACTTCGGCATCTATCGCCAGATTGCTTTGTGGCGTTTGGAGTGCCAAACCACGACCGAGATTTGTACAAGACCTGGCTCGAAGGTGTTGTTCCTTCGGTGGTGTTCGAGATCACGTCCAAGTCCACCAAACGTGAAGACATCGTCACCAATCGCGCGATCTGCCAGAACGAATGGAAGGTGGATGAATACTTTCTGTTCGATCCTTTTGAAGATTACCTCAACCCGTCTCTTCAAGGTTTTCGCCGAGCCAAAAACGAGCTTCGGCCCATCAAGCTCGTGAAAGGTCAACTCACAAGTCGCACCCTTGGCATGACCCTGGAACGGGATGAAGAACGGCTGGTGGTACGCGATGCCATCACGGGAGAGTTGATCCTGACATTGAATGAGTTACGCACACGAAATGCGGAACGAGCTGCTGCAAAAGCTGAAGCACACAACGATCAACTCGCGGCGGAAGTGGTTCGATTGAAGGCCGAATTGGCTGCGGCCAAGAAAAAGAAGACATGACCGTTGCACGGATCCAACAACTGCCGGCCAACGTCGTGGCGAAGATCGCTGCGGGCGAGGTCGTGGAGCGACCAGCCTCCGTAGTGAAAGAACTTGTCGAGAACAGCATCGATGCCGGGGCTTCACGCATCGACATTGAATTGGAACAAGGTGGTTCTGAACTCATCCGTGTGGTGGACGACGGCAGCGGCATTGCTGCCGATCAACTCGCCTTGGCGTTTGCCCCACATGCCACCAGCAAACTGGCCGAAGCGGAGGATTTATTGGAATTGGTAACGATGGGCTTTCGCGGTGAAGCCCTTGCGTCCATAGCTGGTGTTGCACAAGTACTGCTGCAATCGCGTCGGCCCGGAGAACCATCCGGTCATGAAGTGCGCTGCGATGCGTCCGTGCTGGGAGAAGTTCGCCCTTGGAATGGCACGCCGGGTACACGGATTGAAGTTCGCCAACTCTTTTTCAATATCCCCGTACGTAAGACGTTTTTGAAGAGTGCAGCAACAGAGCTAGGGCACATTACAGAAGTGCTGACGCGATTGGTGCTGGCCAACCCGACGATTCACCTCACACTTCGCCACAACGGCAAGCAAGTCTTTGAAGTGCCGGGGAGTGCCGGACTGAAGAATCGCATCGGCTTGTTCTTTGGTGCCGAGGTTGAGGATTCACTTTTCGAAATTGACAGTGGCGAGGGTGCAGCACGTTTGCGTGGCTACGTGGCTGATCCGCACTGCAACAAGGGCAACGCCAAGTTGCAGTACTTATTCGTGAATGGACGTTGGTTCCGCGACCGTAGCCTGGGTCATGCCTTTCAAGAAGCTTATCGTGGGTTGCTGATGACCGGTCGATGTGCCGTTGGGTTTCTGTTTCTTGATGTGCCGCCGGACAGTGTGGACATCAATGTGCATCCACAGAAACACGAGGTGCGGTTTCGCAATCAATCGTCGATCTACTCACTCGTGCGCTCGACGGTGAAGGCTCGACTGTTGAAAGAAAACTTCGTGCCAAGATTTCAGTTCCAATCCGAAAACGTCGAACACCCCACAACCTCCACACCGAGTCGCGCCTTCCCTGATCTTCCGCCCGCATTTTTTCAGCCGCCCATTCGGCAAGATACTAGCCCCAGCATTTTCTCTCCGCGCCGTGCAGATGCTGCCCGCACCGTAGCACCGTGGGAACAACCGGCAGCGATACCGCCGACTCAGAAGGAAGTGATCACGGAAGCTCCGCCGCCGGAGTTGCCCTTCTTCATCCCACCGCTGGCCATCGGCTCGGCCTTGCAAGTGCACGATTCGTACATCGTGCTGGAAACGACTGATGGAATGCAGGTAATCGACCAACATGCCCTGCATGAACGGATCTTGTACGAACAACTGCGACAACGCATTGTCAGTGGAAAGCTCGAAGTGCAACGCTTATTGATACCCGAAGCGATTGATCTACCAGCGCCGCAGGTAGCGGTCGTACTCGAAGCTGCTGCGGAACTCGCACAATTGGGTTTGGAAGTGAGCGACTTTGGCGGCAACACGATTTTGCTGAGTAGTTACCCCACGCTGCTCGAACGACGCTCACCGGTGAACATCCTCAAAGGTGTGATCGACGAGTTGCTGAACAAAGAACGCATGCCCAACAAAGCGGCGCTTCTCGATCATCTTTTGACAACGATGGCTTGCAAAGCAGCCGTGAAAGCTGGCGACAAACTTACGCAGGAAGAGATCACGCATCTGTTGAAGCTGCGTGACCTCGCCGAAGATTCACACCACTGCCCACACGGTCGGCCAACATCGCTGAACTTCAGCCGGGCACAACTCGACAAGCAGTTCGGACGGATTTAGTAGTCGCTAGCAACTTCACCAGCATTCGCGGTCAGTAGAGCTGAGAGCGTGAGAAGCGGAATCGATTGCCGAATGAATCCGACATGTCCATCCGCAAAAAGCATGTTGCATCCACCCGTGTGAAAACTGTAAGGCTCGTTGTCGTTCTTAACGTTCATGGCCTGAGCGCAACTCAATCCGCATCCTTCGAGTGATCCATCCGCTGCGGCACCATCCAAGCTGAACGGCCCTTCGCTGTCGGCCCATCCAATGCCTTGATCGTTACTCAGGGCGGAATTCGCTGTACGACCGCGATAGACCAGCGGCCGAGCAGAGGCTTCCACGATCATGATGGTATTTGATGTGCCAACCTGAATGCCCACCATCGTAGTGGCCGAGTTGCGATACATCACCGAGAAACGATTCGACGCGGTGTAAAAGGCGCTGCCATAGTGCGGATTAATCGAAGCTGGCTGCACACCCAAGACTGCTTCGTAGTCCGTTGGTGCAATCGGGTTCGCAAATGTGATGGCCGGACGCGGAGACTTGGCGATGGCACTGGTCACACTCAAACGCTGTGGCACGCTCGGGCATAGGTAGGTTTTCACCGGTACCGCGGCAGCTACGGCGTTCGTGGTTTCCCACCAGTTCAGATCGAATTTGTACAACTTCTGAAGATTCTCTTGCTCGATGTACGGCAATGTGAGTGCTCGCCAGCCGACGTACTTGCCACCTGGGTTCCCTTTACCAGCAACCGTCCAACCTGATGCCGGAAAGACTTGGTAGGTGCTTTCAAAGTTGTGCAGGGCCAAACCGAGCTGCTTCATGTTGTTGCTGCACGACATTCGAGCCGCAGACTCACGAACTTTTTGCACGGCCGGAAACAGCAGCCCAATCAGAATGGCGATGATGGCAATGACGACGAGCAACTCAATCAGCGTAAAAGCACCCCGACGATTCATGAGAACCCCAACAATAACACTCGAGAACTCGAGTGAAGCTTAGATACGTATCGAGCGAGTTGTTCATCAATATTACGTAAGGATTTCCTGAATCACTCGGCCATCGCACAACGTCAGAGGTCGTTTGAAGCGGTCGTGGAACTCCAGTTTCGGATCGACCCCCAGGAGGTGGTAAATCGTCGCGGCCAAGTCAGCAGGGCTGGTCGGGTTGTTCGATGGTTCCGCTGCGTATTTGTCGCTACTACCGTAGACCGTACCTCC
>JBBRME010000086.1:0-17343 GCA_038230995.1 Gemmatales bacterium | reverse complement strand
CTGGCGGTGGTGAACCGCAGCACAGGCAAGCTTGAGTGGGGGTTCAGCGAGCCGGGTTTGCGGATCGTCTACTGCACGCCACTCATCCATGACAGTGTGGTGTACTTCGGCGAAGGGATGCACACGGATCAAAGTTGCCGAATGTTTGCGATGGAGTTGGACACACAGAAACAACGCTGGGCTTTCCCCACCACCAGCCACACGGAGGGGATGCCGTTGATGTTGAAGGATCGACTCATCTTCTCTGCTGGCGACGACGGTGTATACGCCACCGGCTTGCAGGGCAATGTGCTGTTCCATCATCCCGGCGTAGGGCTGCAACAACACATCGACACATCGGTCACGCACGCTAACGGCCTGCTCTACTTCGGCAGCGGTTACCACACCACTGCAGCGGTGTGCCTCGATGCACAATCGGGCCAACCCCATTGGACGACTCCATTGTCGCTGCGCAGCTTCGGCCAACCCGTGGTGCAGGGCAACAAGGTTTACCTTGGCCTGGGCACCGGCAACCTCACTCAAGACTTATCGAACGAACCAGAACCCAGCCGACCACGAGAAACCACCCCCGCCGGGCGTGTGGTGTGCTTGAACGCAACCACCGGCGAAGAAGTGTGGCACGTGGAGCTTTCGCATTCCGTTCATGCCACGATGGCCGCAGACGGTCGTGCCGTGTATGCAGCATGCCGCGATGGCCGACTGTATGCCTTCGACCGCTTCGACGGAACGAAACTATGGAGCGTGGACTACGGCCAACCGCTGAATACCGGCCTCACGCTGGCCAGCTACACCGAGTCCAAGCTGAGCGTGGCCCTCTACCTCGCCACAGCGGATGGCACCATCGCCGCACACGATCCCGCTACCGGCAAGCTGCTTTGGAGCCGCGACCTCAAGCAGATGTTGAACGCGGACGTGATGGTGTACCACCCACCGGTGCTGGTGCCGGGAGATGATCCGCGAACTCGTGAGTTGTTCTTGGCCATCACCAAGGTGAACCGCAACAACGGCGCAAGCCGGGCTGCAATTGTCCGCATCACCGATCGTTTAAAGAGTGAGTAAGCATGGCGAAATACGTGACCACCGACAGCTCACTCTGCCGGCTGGCCCCATTGACCGTTTACTTTAATCGCTTCACAGCCTCGGCGAGTTCCTTGCAGGCGGCTTCCAGGTCACGGTTGCCAGTCGTCTTAGCCAACACTAGGCCGCGTTCCACGAAAGCCATAGCCTTCGCAGCTTGCTTCGCCCCCAGCATCGCTTCGATAGCCGTGATCGACCAGCGGGCATCGTTCGGGTTGCGTTCAATCAGCTCCGTGAACACCTGAGTGGCTTTGTTGATGTCGCCCGACTTCAACAACAATTGCGCTCGGCGTGAGTCGTAGTCGTTTGCTCGCTTACCATCGTTGTGCTCAGCATCATAAGCCAGACCGGTCTCGGTCACAGCGATGGCCTCTGTGTACTTTTGCTCGCTCATAGCGGCGGAAACAATCGCCAGGTACAACAGATAACGATCCGGCTTGGCAGTATCGGCTGGCTTCTTCACTGCGGCTTTGGCAAAGTGGACGGCCAGATCACGGGCATCGAGCTTGATGGCCGCTTTCATGGCTTCTTCGAGTGCCACAGAACTCAGTTGATCGGCATTCAACGCCGAGAGTTCCACAACGGTCATCGTTCCGAAGTCTGGCTTACCAGCGGCTAGCAATTCTGCCGGGGCGGTTGCACCGCTTTCTTTCACCAAGCCTAATTTGTGGCGAAGTTGATCGAAATCGAACAGGATGAAGTCGGCATTGTTGTCGGTAGCGGCGGAGTACACATCTTGATGAAAGCGAATCACACCAAGCAGCCGCTTCCGCAATTGCTTGTTGCTCACGGCATCTGTGGGTGTGCTACTTTTAAGTGCCTTGAGCGGTTTGTTCACCCAGATGTTTTCGATGTAATTTGCTGTTGCAGTGCGTAACTTGGCAACGGCTTCTTCAACACTGCCTGCCGCAAGCGGTACGAAGTTGGCCTCGGGCATTGTCTCGCGGATGTTTGGCAAGTTCTGTGAGACATTGACTTCGGAAACAGCGAGTTGAAGCTGATCCCGCAGTTGCGTGAAGAAAGTCTCGACGATGGGCTTCGTGGATGAGGTAAACACCACCGCGCCCTGCCCCACCGAAAGTTGGCCGATCACCTTGCCCAAAGTCGTGCCGGTGTCGATCAAATTCGGGAGAATCTCCACCCAACGAGCGGTGAAAATGCCGTTTTCCTGATCGACATTCTGTTGGTAGAACTTCCCCTGTTGCTCGCTGACACGCAGCCATTGCATCATGGCTTGTGGATCGCGAATCACGCAGGTGCCGAAGTAGTTCGTGTAGTCGACATCGTCGGTCAGTTCACTGAGCTTGAGCACTTCGATCAATCCACCGGTTTCCTCAGCGTGGTCATCTGAATATTCGAGATCAATCGATTGGTTCAGTGCTTCCAAGGCTTGCGGGCTTTGGCCCAACCAAGCCAAACAGAGGCCAAGGTTGAACCAGGCGGCAGGATCGTTCGGCACTTGCTCGACCAAGGCCTGGTAACCCGCCGAAGCAGCTTCGAGATTTTCTGACGCCACCTTGACGGGCTTTGCCGTAGTACGGAAAGCGTAGGGCTTTCCCGCCAAGCGGGGCATGGTGCCCTTTTCGCCAAAGATCTGATCGAATTGCTGGCGTTGCTCGGCATCGTCCGGGTTGAGATTCACCGAGCGTTCCAGTGCCGCACGGGAGGCTACCAGATTGTTCCGCATCATTTCAGCGCGGGCAATCATCGAGTAGAGCTTCGCGAGGCTGGTTTTCCCCTCGGCGGGCAGATGTTCGATGCACTGACGATAATACGCGATGGCTTTTGGAAAATCGCGTTCATCGTCTGCAATGCCACCCTGCATGATCAAAAGACCGGGAAAGTTCGGTGCGAGCTTGGCGAGTTTCTCTTGTGTCGCCAGAGATTTCGCATCGTCTTCCAAGGCGAGGTAGACTTGGGAAAGGTAAAACAGCGGCTGTGGCAAGGTCGGTTCGGCTTCCACCAAGTCGGTGAGAACGCGCAAACACCCTTCTTTTTGGCCTTTTTGAAGCATCCCGTAGGCTTGCTCGACCTTGGGCCAAAAGGGAGCACAGCACCACTTGAGTTTCTTACCGCTGTTGCATGGGCAATCTTCGTACTGACTCTGCATGTTCGATCCCGACGACTCGGCAAAAGCCGATGAACAGATGTTGCCATCAAGATAGTGTTTCGTGTCGGGGGCGAAAACAGTGGCTTCCCGTTTGACTGTTTCGTGCGCCGTCCTAGTGTTGCGTGCCTTCGAACAACGACAAGCAATCAAACCCACCCGCACGGCCCTGGCGAAGGACGACCCGGAGCGTTCGGGAGCGACCACGACAAAGGATAAAGCACCGATGGTGACCAACGATCTAGGCGCATGCGAATGGTTCGTCTGGGATCTGCGCCGCAGCGCCCTGATCGACCGAGGACAACTCGATCAAACCGTCAATGACTTCTTGAAGAAGCAACCGCGGGCGGAAGCCCCGGCCTTGGCCGAGTATCTTGTGCAACAAGGTACGCTCACTGCCTTCCAGGCAGAGCGAATTCTCAATGGCAAAACAGCTGGCCTCGTTCTCGGGCCTTATGTCTTGCTTGATGCCATCGGCACCGGCAGCATGGGACAGGTGTTCAAAGCCAACTCAAAGAATGATCAACAACTCTACGCTGTGAAGGTGCTGCCACGCCGCAGCATGTGGAACGTGCGATTGGCTCGCCGACAAGTGCGGAGTTTCAGCCAGTTCCAACATCCAGCCGTCGTACCGTTCGTTGATGTAGGAACTGCCGGTGGCTTGCACTACCTCGTGTGGCCATTGGCCGAAGGCCAAACGCTCGAGAGCGTGGTCACGCAAAGTGGCAAGCTCGACGCGAATATCACAGCTCACATCGGTGTGCAGGTTGCACAAGGCTTGCATACCGCCCACCAGAACACGATCTTCCACGGACTAGTGAAGCCGTCGAACATTATGCTGGGGACAGATAACCAAGCCCGCATCCTCGACTTCGGGATCGGTAGCTTGCTTGTGGAAAACGATGGTGAAAGCCTCGTTGACACCATGAGTACCGCAAACACGTTGACGAGTGGCCTCGATTGCAGCAGCCCTGAAAGCGTCATGGATCCAACCAACCGCACACCGGCGGGTGATCAATACAGCCTCGGTTGTACCCTCTACTTCTGCCTCACCGGTCGCGTGCCGTTTCCCGAGGGAAGTGCTGTCGAGAAAATGATGGCCCACCAATCGAAGGAGCCAACACCGATCACGGAATTCGCGGCCGATGCGCCAGATAGTTTGGTTTCGGTCATCACCCGATTGATGGCCAAGCAACCTGAAAGCCGATTCAGTGGGATGGACGAAGTGGTGGAAGCCCTTGAACCGTTTCTTGGCGAAATGACTGCACCGACACCAGCACCAGCCCCTGTGGTTAGTAACTCAGGTGGGTCATCTCAACGCATGGGTGGCACGGGCAAGAGCGGATACAATTCACGACCAGGTGCCGCAATGGCATCTCCTTCGGCTACCATGCCACGCACCGGCTACGCCAACCCGATGCAAACGCCGACACCCGCTCGCCCACAACCAGGTTACGGTTCCCGCCCAGCGGCGACTTCGGTACCAGCATTGCCAGCCAGACCCGTTTCTCGCCCGTTCACGTCATCAGCACCAGCGGCTGTGCCATCGACTTTGCCACCACCGCCATCACAACGGGGTAGCCTGCCAGGTCGCGCATCATTCCAGCCTGCTTCTCATGCAATGTCCGAAGCAGATGTGCCACTCACAGCAGCAGAATACGACCCAAGCCAACTACCAGATCCAGCCCGCGTGAGCGCTGGTTGGACGGCAGCCACGGGCTCTTTGCCAGATCGCAAGAAACCTGCCTTGGGTATGATGGGAGTACTTGCCGCCGCCCTCACTGTGGGTGTGCTTGTGTACATGGCCGTGAAAATCTTGATCCTCGACAAACAGTAAGCTTGCTCGTTGGCCACGACAACCACAGCCACCGGCCTCTGCCCCGGTGGCTGTTTTTTCGAGTGGACTGCTATGACGCAAAACCTGTCCTAATGTTTTCTTCGACGGTCAGGATTGCCGTTGAGTCGGAGCGAAAGAGATGAGCATGACAAATGGATCGGCTTCCATTGGCTTCGCCTCCACTACGCGGTTGCTTCAAGCAAGCCTCGATCCGGTTCGTAAAGCTCAACAATTCTTGAACGAGAAGTTCCCTCCACATCGCGTACGTCACAAGCCACTTTCCATCTTGCGGCAAGAAGCACGCCGAGCGCTTGATAACTTTCTCGAGCTTGAGTTTCCGGCACTGGCTAAAAGCGATCGCGAGAAGACCATCGCCACGGCGATTGATGAATCCGCCAGCATGGGGCCAATCGAAGAACTCTTCCGCGATGAATCCGTGACGGAGTTCATGGTGCTGGCCCATAATCAAATTGTTGGCCGAAAAGGGGATTCATGGTTGCCCGTCAGCATCCGCTTCCGTGATGAAATCGCATGGGATTCGTATTTGAAGCGGTTGCAAGCGAGTGGCGAAGCCTATGTGTCAGTCAGCCAACTGAGTGCCGGGTTCGATGTGCGGATGCCGAACGGTTTCCGCGTCATGGGTGTGGTACCGCCGCTAGGGTTGAACCTTGGGCCAACGGTGGTGTTCAGTCGAGGTGCCCCGGTGGTCACGGCCAGTGGCACCGCCAACAACTTCGATTCTGAATCGTCGATCCTCACAACTGCGGATCTGCAACGTTCGATTGCCGCACACACTGGAGGCAGCAGTGTCCGCCTTGGTGGTTCCGCTGTCATCCGCACCAGTGCCTCGGAACGCATTCCGGTTCTAGTTCCACCGCCATCTCCGACCGACATATTGAAGCAGAAAGTCACGGAGCGCATTGTGCGGAAGTGTGCCGCCGCAGGCGTTTTCGACCTGAAAGTGATCCCGCGTGGGGAGCTGCAGAAGGTCATCTTTGCTAGTGTCGAAGAATACTCGAATGCCGAAAATATGTCGATGGTGGATCAAATGAAGAACATCTTGACCCTGGAAATTCTCTCCGGAATGCGTCCGTAAGGTGCATGGATTGAATGTTCTATCCGCGAGCCACGGACACAGTCCGTTGCTTCCTCTTCAACAAACCCAAACACGTAGCCATCATCCACGAAGTGCCACAGCAAGGTTACCTGCCATTTATTACCGGTAACAGCTTACTGCCCTTTGGATCAGGAAGTGACGGGGTTGGCATCATTTTGCTCAACAAGCCCTTGGCCCATTTGAAGGTTGGGCAACTCCAAGCGATAAGAATGTTGCCGTTCTTTTCATCCACTGTCAGAACGAGTTGCTTGGAGAATTTCTTTTCAGCGACAGTTTGAACGATCGAAATCACTTCGACAGCTTCAGCACTCATGATGGGTGTGGAGATGACATCGAAATATTTCAGCCCACTCGCATGCGGACTTTTTTTCGTCGCTTCTAACTCTTCATTTAGTTTCGCAATCTGTTCCAGCAGTTTCTTGTTTTGCACAACTGGCAATGACACCAACGAATCAAGATTCAGCGGTTGACTTGCAACCGGTGTTAACTGAACGCCTAACGGGGTAAACACTTCTGCTTTCTGCTCCAATCGTTTGATGGCCCAATGTGACACAAGTTGTTTGTCGCTGTCTGCTTACTCCACCTGACCGATGAACTCCCAGTCCTCAGCTTCGCGTTTCAACAGATAGTCCGTGAACTCCTTGTTGGACTTGGGGGCCATGCGAATGAATTCGAACTTGTTCTTGGGCTGAACTTCATCAAGCCGAGCTTCAACGAGCCATTCTCTGTTTGGTGTTGAAAGAACCTCAACCAGCACTCGCTCTTATTCACGCTGGGTACTCTCCACGAGATCTCGCACAGCCTGCGACATTTTCGTTGCTTGCTACACTTTACGTACAAACCTTCTTGATCCACGCTTCCGCATCTGCACGAGTCATCAGTTCACCATCGTGTTGCATGCGGCGAAGTTCTTCGAGCCACGCCTTGAACTGCGGGCCGGGTTTGTGCCCCAAGGTTTTCAAATCGTCGCCCGTCAGCAACGGCAGCGGGTTGAGTTCGGCGGGCGGGTGTTGCTGCTTCATTTTGCGGGCATAGTCCCCGGCTTCGCTGTTCCCGCAGAGGTGCAGGAACAGCACCAGCAATAGGCCACGGCCATCGGCAAGAATCGGAAACAACGTGCTGCGTGGCGGCGTGGGATTCCGGACCAGTAACTGCTGCACCGACACCAGCCAGATGACATCGTCCGCTTCCTGATTCGAAAGCTTCAACCGCTTGGCCACGCGGCCCACCAGCTTCGGTTCGCAATCTCGTAACAGCGCAGCCAACACCAACTCGAACGCCACCATCATCACTTCGGGTGACGCCAGCTTCTCGGGTAACTCCGTGGCCTCTGGCAGGATCAATTTCAGCAATCCGCTTTCACGCAACAACGTCATGCCTCGGCCCCGGCTGGGGTGGACGAGCATCTTCCGCAGTTCTTCAGCAATGCGTTCGACACTCACCACGCGAATCTGCTCGGCCATCCGCACCACGGCCTGCCACGTCTGATCTTCGACGGTCAGGCTGAACCGGGCTGCCATCCGTACCGCCCGCAGCACACGCAACTTGTCTTCGTTGAATCGGGCTGCCGGATCGCCAATGGCCCGCAGTAGGCGTGCATCAAGATCAGCTTTACCACCGACGTAGTCCATCACCTGCTTCGTGACGGGATCGAAGAACAAGCCGTTGATGGTGAAGTCGCGCCGGGCGGCATCTTCTTCGGGTGAACTGTACTGCACCGTATCGGGTCGTCGGCCATCAGTGTAGCTGCCATCAGTGCGGAAGGTGGCCACCTGTACCTTGAGCCAGTCGCCGTGTTCGTCGCGTGCGCCAAGCACTTCCACCACGCCGAAGCTCGCGCCGAAGCTATGACAGCGGCGGAACAACTGCTGCACCTGTTCGGGCGTAGCGCTGGTGGCGATGTCGTAGTCCGCGGGGGTCAGGCCCAGCATTTCATCGCGCACGCAGCCCCCGGCCCACAGCGCCGTGTACCCGGCGGCTTGCAGCTTCGTCACAACCTCGGTGGCCAGTTCTCGTTCTGTCATACGTTGGGTATCATACGCTTCGGAAACTCATCCTCATTTGGTGTGTTATGGCACGCTCCCGCCGCGATGACGATCTCGATGACGACGACGACCTGGAAGAACTCCCCAAACGCCGGAAGAAACGCCAGGTGGACGAACCCAAGCCGGTACGCGGGGATGTCATCCCCGTATCGAAGACGAAGCTGGTGGGCATTCTTATCTTCGGTATCGTCCTATTCGCTATCTGCACGTTCATGTTGCTCGACGGGCTGCTCATCGGTGAAGAAAAGACGGTGCTACCGTTCCGCCTGACCTGGTGGGGCTACATCCTCGTGGTCATCGGCTTCGGCATGGGTGTGTTCTGCACCTTCGCCGGGCTGTTCGGGTTCTTTGTTCCCACGCAGTTGGTCTTCGGCAAAACCCTGTTCCAGGAGCAACGCAAGAGCGGCGGGCAGTGGATCGTGATCCTGCAAATCCCGTACGAGGCCATCCGCAAGGTGAAGTTCGAGACGTACGACGACGACACACACATCGGCTTCAAGCTCGAAGAGCCGGACGATCCGGACATCTATTGCAAGGACGAAACCGCTTTTGAAACGGCCAATGGCAAGGGTTGGGATTACATCCTGAATGGCCTGTATACCGTGAGCCTGAAGGACATTGCCAGCAAGCTGAAAAGGAAAGCGGATCGAGCGCGGTCGGAGCGAGAGGACGAGGATGATGAGGAGTAGCTCTGCGACCGACCTTGTCGACACGGTAAGGGCAGCGATACAGTCCGAGTATGAATGCGTTTGTTGATGTCGTCTTTGATCGTCCGCTAGATCACGCCTACACGTACAGCGTGCCGGAGGAACTGCAGGCCGAGGTGACCCGCGGTAAGCGTGTGAGTTGCAACTTCGGGCGTGGGGAGAAGAACACTGTCGGCACCATCGTGAGCGTGCATGATGTGCCACCCACCCGCGATGTGAAGCCCATCGCCAAGGTGCTTGATGATGTGGCCCTGCTCGATGACCAACTCCTGAAGCTCACCCGTTGGATGGCCGACTACTACCTCTGCGGTTGGGGGCAGGTGCTGCAAGCGGTGGTGCCCGCCGGGGTACGCGGCACCGCAGGCACCCGCAACACGGTGTTCGTGCAACTCAAAAGCCGGGAAGATCAACCGGCGTTGTTGCCCAGCGTCACCCCCAAGCAGAAACAGATTCTTGAGGTGCTTCGCCAAGCCACGGAAGCGATGGAGTTGGCCGAGCTTACCAGGCACGCCGGGTGTACCGCAGCGGTGGTGAACAGCCTCGTGAGTAAGGGACTGATCGAGAAGTACACCCAGCGCATAGAGCGGTTACCCGCGAGTTTGCAGGCACTGGCGTTGAGTGAAGACCAACGTGAAGCCTCCACCATCGTCATGAACGCCGAGCAAGCGGCAGCCTTCGCACCCATTCAGCAAGCCCTCACGCAAGGTGGCTATCAACCGTTCCTGCTGCACGGCATTACCGGTTCGGGCAAGACGGAGATCTACCTGCAGGCCATCGAACAGGTGCTCAAGGCGGGTAAGGAAGCCATCGTGCTGGTGCCGGAGATTAGCCTGACGCCGCAGACCATCGACCGCTTTCGTGGGCGCTGTGGCCGTGTGGCGGTGCTGCACTCGAACCTCACCGAAGCGGAGCGGGCAAGCTACTGGCGGCACGTGGCCGCCGGGCAGGTGCAGGTGGTGGTGGGGGCACGGTCTGCGGTGTTCGCCCCGACGCGGAACCTCGGCCTGATTGTGATTGACGAAGAGCACGAGACGAGCTTCAAGCAGGAAAGTACCCCGCGCTACCATGCCCGCGATGTGGCGTTACGCCGGGCACAACTGGCCGGTATCCCGATTGTCATGGGCAGTGCCACGCCGGGGCTGGAGAGTTGGAAGGCCGCCATCAACGGCGAGACGACGCTGCTACAACTGCCTGCCCGAGTTGCAGGGCGGCCACTGCCGCTCGTGTCGCTGATCGACATGCGGTTGGAACCCAAGACGCCTGGTCAGTTCCGGGCCATCGGGCCGACACTCGAACGCCACCTGCGGAACACGCTGGCCGACAAAGGCCAGGCGATCCTGCTGCTCAATCGCCGGGGCTTCAGCACGCACATCCACTGCCCATCCTGCGGGTACGTCTCGC
This sequence comes from Gemmatales bacterium, assembly GCA_038230995.1. Classification (GTDB taxonomy): domain Bacteria; phylum Planctomycetota; class Planctomycetia; order Gemmatales; family Gemmataceae; genus JALHQU01. The sequence goes on along the minus strand of JBBRME010000086.1, from coordinate 7,052 downwards.
AGTGCCAGCACTGCGACCTGAGCCTGACCTTCCACAAACACAAGGCCGCGCTGGTTTGCCACTACTGTGGCTGGGAAACGCTACCGCTGACGCAATGCCCCAAGTGCCAGCACACGGCCATTCGCTATCAGGGCTTGGGTACCGAAAAGTTGCAGGCCGAGCTGGAACAGACCTTCCCGAAGTTCGTCGTCCAGCGGATGGACTCGGACACCATGACAAAGTCCGGTAGCCACCAACGGGTGCTCGACTCCTTCCGGGCTGGCGACATCCACGTGCTGCTGGGCACGCAGATGATTGCAAAGGGGCTGGACTTCCCCAACGTCACGCTGGTGGGTGTGGTGAATGCCGACGTTGGCCTGCACATGCCGGACTTCCGCGCGGCTGAGCGCACCTTCCAACTGTTGGCACAAGTAGCAGGGCGCGCTGGCCGGGGCGACAAAATCGGCCGAGTGCTTGTGCAAACCCATACGCCGGAACATCCGTGCATCATGCTGGCGGCGAAGCACGATTTTGAATCGTTCGCCAAGTTGGAACTGGCGTTCCGCAAAGAGCATCAATACCCGCCCTATCAGTTCATGGCCCGGTTGATTGTGCGCAGCGAAGTGCAGGACTCGGCGTACCAGTTTGCCAGCCAGTTGGCGGGGTCGTTCAAGATGGCCACGAGCCGTAATGCGAGTGATGTCCGCGTGCTAGGCCCAGCCGAGTGCCCGGTGTTCAAGCTGCAGGACTACTACCGCTTCCACTTCCAGTTGCAGGCCGCGAACAGCGGCACGTTGCACCAGGTGCTGCGTGAAGTCCTGGCGATCAGCAAGCCGCCAAGCAGCGTCGAATTCCAGGTGGACATCGACCCGTACAGCATGATGTGACGTCGTGTGTGTGTAGGCAAACGCGCACCAGTGCAGATCATCACTTCAACAGTGGCACGACCAGCAGTGGTTGTATCACGTCTTGTTCGCTCCAGGTGCGTAGCCAAATCGTGTCAGTCGGTTCGCCGATGGGGAAGTCCAACGTCCAGACAAAATCAACCAACCACGGCATACAGACGGCCGAGCCAGTGCTGCCGTCTGGTTTTATCCAAAGCACTTCGATCGGCATCCGGATGCTCTTGCTAGGGTAACTGAAGGTCACACGCAGACCCAGTTGTGGCGTGATCGCGGGTGGGTGCATCACCCATGTTGTCGGTTTTCCACGGATTGATGAAACGCTCGGATCATTCGGGATCGGCTTGGTTTCGACCTCCAACGTCAGTGGAGTTCCTTCGGTGAACTCCGGTGTCAGCGGAACTCCACGCAGCGAAGGATGCCCCCAGCGGTGCAGACTCTGGTACCGCAGCAGCATGTCCGGTTCAGGGAACAGGTAGTGTTTGCTGGCCAAAAAATGTAGCGATAACCCGTTGTCGCGGTCACGTTCGAACTGTTTGTGGCGCTCCCGGTGGAACGAACCGTTCGACAATCCCTCGCCCCACCCGGTGTAGGCCAGCACACCACCGCACACCACGACGAGGATCGAAGCAGAATACGGAACCCAACGCAATGGACGGGTTCCAAAGCGTACCCAGGCCATACGCCCCAAGGTGAAGTACGCCACCGTGCTGGCCAAGCCCAACAACGGCAGGTTCCGCATGGCGAAGCCGTTACCCCGGCGCTGTGCCAGGGCATAACCCATGAGTAAAACTGCTGCCAACACCACCAGCAAACCGAACGACGAAGACCGTAAAGCGGGCCGCTTCCACAGGTTCCAAAGCAACGTACCAACTGTCACACAAAGTAAGACGACAGCTAAACTCGCCAGAACTACCGATGAAGTTGTCGCTTTCGGGCCGAACATCATGGCGAGGTATTCGGTCAATACACGGAGTTGGGTGGGACGGTCGTTCACCGGCGGGGAACCGGGCAAGGGGTTCTGTTGCAATTCCCAGTAGTTCCAAGCAAAGTAACCGGCTAACGCCACAACCCATAGCACCAAGAACAAAGACTTGCTGCTCTTCCAACCGTTTCGCCAAGCCAACCAGATCAACCACAAACTACCGGGTGGAACAAAGGCCAAGCCAATCCACCCACCCAATGCCAGCAGAGATAGCACCACACCAGCACGCCACGCCGTGGCCCACGGCCTGCGCTCATCGGAGCGTGCTGCGATGGCAATCATCAGCGCACCGAAGAAGACGTCCCATGCAAACGCCAGTTGATAGCCGAGGTAAAAATTCTCGCTGGCACCAGGGTTCAAAAACATCAGCGGCAGCAATGCATCGCCGTAGTGATGTCGACCACGCAACCGCTTGGCTGTGCGAATCAACAACACGACTGCCAAGCTCGTCAGAACTGAGCTTGCATAGCAACCCGCTCGGAAGTCGCCCCCGCTGGCGTGGAACAACAGCCATTGTGTCACTCGGCCCAACACATACCGGTGCTCTTGCAGCCGACCCACGAACCAATGCCAAGGATCTTTTTCACCCAGCAGTTCGGGCACGCTCAGCCATTCTTCCCAAGCCGGTAAGTTCACGGACACTTTGTTGACGTAGTACAGCAATCCCACTGAACAGATGGCCCAAACAAGCCACACGAAGAGCTGACGGCCCGCATCGCCGATCCACCAGTCCCACGCTTGCCGAAGGCGTGTCGCCGTCACGCGGAACCTGCCGAATCTTGCTTCCACTCGGATAGCGGTGTGGGATCGAGCCGACCACTTGACAACACACCTGCCACGCCGCGCATCTGAGTGAACAGTTGGCGAACCTCGGCTTGCGTTGTCGACTCCTCGACGCTCAGCAAGATCATCACCGCTGGGTCAACAGCCCTCGCCGCTTCGACAATGCTGTTCACCCATCGCACCATCGGCACTTGCACAAGTGGTCGCAGCACGAGAGCGTCGGCACCTGCGGCCACCATCGCCTCAGCTTCATGTTCGGTGTGAACCTGAGCCAGCGTGAACATCCCGGCATCACTTGCCGCGGCAATCAGATCGACTTCGTTCTTGAACCCCAGGCCGCGAGCTTCGAGTTGTTCGCGGAACGTGCCATCCACACAACCTAACGTCGGCGAGTTGCACACTCCGCTGTACCCGGCTTGGCGAAGATCAGTTATCAACTGTTGCAATCGAAGGGAACTGTCGTGTCCGAACAAGCCTGCAATCACCGGTACCTGTTCGACAACAGAAAGCACCTCGGTCGCAAGACTCTTGGCAACTGAGTTGGCATCTTGCAAGGCAAACAGCGCGTGAAACGGCGAGCGCCCGGCGAGTGCGGCTTGTGCACCTGCGTCGACCAACAGCAAATCTAACCCTACTCGCTCAGCACTTCTTGCTGCCGAGCCGCAGGCCACCGCCGTACCGACGACCAGGGAGCCAGCTCGGCCTTGGGCCTGCCAGTGTTCAACGATGTCTTCCCGATGGATCATCTCGGTGTTGTAGTCGCCGGTTCAAAATCTGGTACAGGCATTGGCAGACCGACTGGCGACGGCGTTTGAGTTAACGAAATGCTGGCGGCCACCCGAGCCGACTCATTCTGTTCCAAAAGTTGTAGCAGCAGTTGCTCGGCTTCCTGATCCGGCGTCAGCGATTTGGTCGTTTCCCTTGATTTGGGCTTCTCCGCGGGTTTCAGCCACAGGTGCCGCACCAATTCCATGAGGAACACAAGACCGCCACCCCAAGCCGCTAAGGTGAGTGGCAACCTCCATTGAAGGGTCTCGACCAACTGATCGCCACTGTAGCGTTCATTGCCCACGTACAGACCCGCAGCGTTAGCCATGCCGTAGCCGCAGACCGCCAAAAGGAGCATGGTCGGTAGCACACTGATCAACAAACGCCGAACGAACGGAGACATCGCCAAGCAGCCCTGAACCGGAGAGACGAGATTCTGTGGAGCGTAGCACAGAAAGTACGGCCCGGCCTGAACCTGCGTCGAGAGTTTTTGTCTGTTGCAGTACCAAGTCCCCTTCCCGAAGGGGCTAGGCGCGTCTAATGTATTACTGCTACGGGGGCGTAGCTCAACTGGTTAGAGTACCGGACTGTCGCTCCGGTGGTTGCGGGTTCGAGTCCCGTCGCCCTCGCTGTAGAATCTGAGTGTAATTTGTTGCAAACCCTTGAGTAATCAAGGGTTTCTTCGTTTCTAACACCTCACCTGTCACTCCTCGATCATTGCCAGAAAGTGACCCTGTTTGACCCGAATTGCACCCCGCGCCGGCAAACTGAAGAAGATGGTTCTGAGAGAAAGTTGGGCAATTTGCAAACGGCGTCAGTCAGGTCAATCAGCCTCCGGTGTGAATATCGAGCAGTGAGTTCCGGCTTGGAGTGTCTAAACAACCGGACATTGGCGTACTCATGTGGTACAGGTTGGATGAACCTGATAGGTCGACGGCAACAGTCTGACCGAAGTGCCCTTCCCAAGCGGAGATGGCGGAGGAGCAAATCTCAAGCCTACACACCGACTGTGCAATCACATCGCTATCAGTTGACTTGCAAAATCTTGAAAAATAAATTGCCCAGTTGTGTTTCGGACGCCATCGCGCCTATGAGTGTGATAAATCTCCGATGGATCGGCTCAGCCCACTCCACTTGCGAACATTTCCCAGCCACTCGTTCGTGAGATGTGAGTCTGATACCGCTCTGCCGGATTAAACAACCCTTATGCATACCTATCAACGGCTGCGCGAAATGTCTTTAACCCCTCATATGTGAGGTTGTTAACGGCCAGCGTACCGTTTTTTGGAATGACGATGCCTGCTGCGGCGGTGGGCTTGTCCAAGCGTTTGGAATCGCCGCTAGAGGCCTCCAACGATGATTTCGTTCGCATCTTTGCCGTCACTGGATCTATTCCAGTACAACCTGGTCGACAACGTCTTTTCGATGACGGTGGCTACCATGGGCGCTGCCGCCCTGTTCTTCTTTTTCGCCCGCTCGTCGGTCGCCGCGAAGTACCGCCCTGCCTTGCTGGTCTCCGGTATTGTGGTGTCAATCGCTTGCTACCACTACTTCATGATTCGGCAGAGCTGGCAAGGGGCATATGTGTTCGAAAAGGCAGCCAGTGATGGCGGGGCCGGTGTCTACGCAAGCTCAGGTAAGGCGTTCAACGACTTCTACCGCTACGCTGACTGGATTTTGACCGTACCGCTTTTGATGGTTGAGTTGATCACGGTGATGGCACTCGCAAAGGCTATTGCCCGCCCGATGCTTACGAAGTTGGTGATCGCTGCCGCGCTGATGATCGGCTTGGGATACCCCGGCGAGGTCTCGAACGACTGGACCACCCGACTCATCTGGGGCGTACTATCCTCCATTCCTTTCCTCTACATCCTCTACGTTCTGTGGGTTGAACTGACCAAGTCTCTCCCAACACAACCGAAGGAAGCTCAGGGGCTGATTTCGATCGCCCGTCTCGTTCTGCTGGTCACATGGGCCTTCTACCCGATCGCGTACGCCATCTATGGTGATTCGCTCCCGGGTGCCAAGCCTGGCGTGGTTGGAGAGAAGTCGGCTCTCGGCTCAGTTGGTATTCAGGTGGGGTACGCTATCGCCGACATCACTGCCAAGGCAGGTTTCGGTGTGCTCATCTACCTGATCGCCCGCGCGAAGACGGAAGCACTCACGCCAGCGGAACGCTTGGACCAAGAGCGGTCTGTTATGGCAGTTGCCTAAATGATGGGGGGGAATCCTGCGATACATCACGCAGGATGACCACCACTTCTAGCGCTTCTGGGGAGGGGGTATGTGATGGAGTACTTCACTGCCTCTCTCATCGTCGGTTTAGCCATGATGGTCTCCGTCGTTGGTATGCCACACGGAGGACTTGATCATCTCTTTGGCCGGGAGCTTCTCCAGCCTCGGTATGGTCGGAACTGGATTGCAGTGTTCGGCCTTGCTTACATGGGTGTCGGTGGGATCGTGTTGACAGGCTGGTTCTTCGCGTCCACGCTGACCATTGTGATGTTTTTCTTGATCTCAGCCCTGCACTTCGGTGACGATGTTGAAGTGAAGCAGCCGTTAAGGATGGTCGAAGGTGGCATGGTGATATGGGTTCCACTGCTCTGCCGGCCGTCAGAAGTAACGGAACTGCTGGCCTGGGTAGTGCCGTTTGGCGACGCAGTACAAGTTCGAGCTGGCATCTTGGCTGCCCAACCATTGTTGTGGGCTATAGCGGTGTTCTTCGTCGTCTGTCTGCCTTACAGCAACAGCTTAGTGCACGCGGCCCGCAACCTAGCTTTCATCACACTGTTCGCTTTCGCCCCAACTCTTGTGAGCTTCGCGGTGTACTTCTGCTGCTGGCACTCGATACGCGAGTTGATCGCGCTGGCAAGACGTGCTGACCAGCGGAACTTGTGGAAAGGCTTGCGAAGAGTGCTAATCGTAGCAGCCCCGATTTCAGGAATTTCGGTCTTGGCGACAGTTGCCACCGCATGGTGCTTCGCTGGTCAACGCGACTATCAGCCGGTGATCGTGCAGGCCGTGTTTCTGGGATTAAGCGCGGTGGCTGTGCCGCACATTTTGCTGCATGCGTTAGCCAGAAGATTCGGTGCTGACCCTTTCTCAAATGTACACAGCGTTCTCCGCTCGCCTTCTCATGCCGATGGAGCTACAGCGTGAGCCAGCGCGACTACATCATCGTCGGCGGAGGATTGCAGGGTGGACTCATCGCCCTTGCATTGCGTGATCGCCGTCCTGAGTCGCGTGTTACAGTCATCGAACGTGGGCCACGGCTTGGCGGAAATCATACTTGGTCGTTTCACGCAGATGACTTGCCGATTGAAGCCGAACCGTTTGTACGGCCACTGATTGCTGCAGAATGGCCGGAGTACGTCGTCCGCTTTCCAAAATACACACGCCAGGTAAAGACCCGCTACGCCTCGATCCGATCGGAACAGTTCGCGCAATCTGTGGAAAACTGCGGTTGCGAACTGCGAACAGATATAGAAGCGGAAGTGATTGATGGCCGCAGGGTGCGACTGGAAGACGGCACAGAGTTAGAAGCCCGATGTGTGATCGATGCCAGAGGGCCAACTGCGGGCGTGCAACACACAGCAACTGGGTACCAAAAGTTCCTTGGGCTGGAAATCGAAACT
>JBBRME010000085.1:0-17785 GCA_038230995.1 Gemmatales bacterium | reverse complement strand
GCGGTAGACGGCCTGCACTTCCCGCACGAGGTACTCCTGAACGGCTTCCTGCCCCTTGATGGCGAGGATGTCGTGCGGGACGAGCGGGCCGTAGACCAGCGGGTCGCCGGCCTTCACGTATTCGCCGGTCTGCACGCACATCTGCGCACCGGCGGGCACTTGGTGCTCCTTCTCCGGGGCGCCCGTCGGCTTGCCGTCTTCGGTTTCCGGCTGCACCCAGATGATGCGCTTGCCGCGCTTCTTCACGGGGTCGAGCCGGACCTTGCCCGAGATGCTCGCCATGACGGCGGGGTTGCGCGGCCGGCGGGCTTCGAAGAGTTCGGTCACGCGCGGCAGACCGCCCGTGATGTCCTGCGTCTTCGACGCTTCCCGCGGCGTCTTGGCGATCAGCGTCCCGGCGGCGACGATCTGACCTTCCGTCACCATGACGTTGGCGCGCTCGTGGATGAAGTACGCCCGGAGGACGGTGCCGTTCTTGTCTTCGATGAGCACCTGCGGGTGGAGATCCCCCTTGTGCTCCATGATGGTGAGGCGCTCGATCCCCGAGCTGGCATCGCGCTCCCGGCGGAGGGTTTCCCCTTCGCGGATGTCCTGATAGCGCACCTTCCCGGCGTCTTCCGAGATGATCGGGATCGCGTTCGGATCCCAGCGGCAGAGCGGCGTGCCGGGCTGGATTTCTTGGTTGTCGTTCACGAGCATTTCGGCCCCGTTGGGCACCGAGTAGCGCTCGATCGGCTCGCGGTCCTTCGGACGCACGATCACGACTTCGCCCGTGCGCGCGAGGGCGATCTTGTGCCCCTGCTCGTTCGTGGTGACGGTGATGCGCTCGAACATCACGATGCCGCCCTTCTTCGACTTCGACTCGCTGTCGGACGCGGTCCGCTGGGCGACGCCGCCGAGGTGGAAGGTCCGCATCGTGAGCTGCGTGCCCGGTTCGCCGATGGACTGAGCCGCAATGATCCCGGCCGCCATGCCCTCTTCGACGAGCGTCCCGGTCGAGAGATCCATGCCGTAGCAGAGCCGGCAGATACCGAGGGTCGCTTGGCACGTCATCGGGCTGCGGACGGTCACCTTGTCGATGCCGAGCTTTTCGAGGAGCCGGGCCTTGTCCGGAGTGAACATCTCGTTCTCTTCGACGATCGGCGCCCCCGACTGCGGGTGGACGATGGCCGTTCGGCTGACCCGGCCGCGGATGGCGTCGTACAGCGGGCGATCGACTTCGTCCCCCTTGTACATGATCCCTTTGGTCACACCCTGCGTCGTGCCGCAATCGTACTGCGTGAGCACGACGTTCTGGGCGACGTCGGCGAGCTTCCGCGTGAGGTAGCCCGAGTCGGCCGTTTTGAGCGCGGTGTCCGCAAGGCCCTTCCGGGCACCGTGCGTCGAGCTGAAGTATTCCAGCACCGTCAGCCCTTCGCGGAAGTTCGACTTGATCGGCGTCTCGATGATTTCGCCCGACGGCTTGGCCATGAGGCCCCGCAGACCCGCGAGCTGGCGGATCTGCTCCTGGCCGCCCCGGGCACCCGAGGTGCTCATGAGGAAGACCGGGTTCAGGTACGGCACGACCTTGCCGGTTTCGTCCGGCCGGCGGTCGTTCGCGAGGTCGGTCATCAGTTGCCGCGTGATCGCTTCGCGGGCCTTGTTCCAGTTTTCGATCGTGAGGTTGTAGCGTTCGCTCTCGGTGATGATTCCCTTCTCGTACTGCTTGCGGAGCTTGTCCACTTCCTTGTCCCGCATCTTCAGTTCGGCTTCCTTCATATCGGGCGTGCGCAGGTCGCTCGCGGCGAAGCTGAGGCCCGACTTCGTCGATTCCTTGAAGCCGATCTCCTTCATCTTGTCGAGCAGCTTGATCGTCTCGCGGCGGCCGAGGATCTGATAGCAGTCGGCGATGATCCGGCTGAGGTACTTCGTGCCGAGGGCGAGGTCGTAGAAGGCCATCTTCTCGTGGAGGATGTCGTTGAAGATCACCCGGCCGACGGTGGTCCGCACCAGACCGTTCGGCTTGCGCGGCAGCTCTTCGGGCTTGCTGGCGCCGCGCTCGTCCTTCACTTCGCTGATGATCTTCTTGTCGAGCGCGAGCCGCACTTGGATGCGGGCGTGGATGCCGAGCTTCCCTTCGGCGTAGGCCTGGTAGACCTCCATTTCCGAATGGAAGGTCATGCCGTCGCCCTTCTCGATCTTCTCCCCTTCTTCGCCGCGTGCCGCCGTGAGCCAGTAGCAGCCCATGACGATGTCCTGCGACGGCGTGATGATCGGGTTGCCGTTGGCCGGGCTGAAGATGTTGTTCGTGCTCATCATGAGCACGTAGGCTTCGACCTGGGCCTCGATCGAGAGCGGCAGGTGGACGGCCATCTGGTCGCCGTCGAAGTCGGCGTTGAAGCCCTTGCACACGAGCGGGTGGATGCGGATGGCGTTGCCTTCGATCAGCACCGGCTCGAACGCCTGGATGCCCATCCGGTGCAGGGTCGGGGCCCGGTTGAGCAGCACGGGGTGGTTCTTCGTGACCTCTTCGAGGATGTCCCACTCCACGTCGTCTTTGCGCTCGAGCATCTTCTTCGCGCTCTTGATGGTGTCGGCGTGGCCGAGTTCCTTCAAGCGACGAATGATGAACGGCTGGTACAGTTCGAGGGCGATCTTCTTCGGCAGGCCACACTGGTGCAGCTTGAGGTCAGGGCCGACCACGATCACGGAGCGTGCCGAGTAGTCGACCCGCTTGCCGAGAAGGTTTTCGCGGAAGCGACCTTGCTTACCCTTGATCATGTCCGTGAGCGACTTGAGCGGGCGGTTGCTGCTACCCAGCACCGGGCGCTTGCAGCGGTTGTTGTCGAACAATGCATCGACAGACTGTTGCAACATCCGCTTTTCGTTGCGGATGATGACTTCCGGGGCGTTGAGATCTACCAGCTTCTTCAACCGGTTGTTCCGGTTGATGATGCGGCGGTAGAGGTCGTTCAAGTCGCTGGTCGCGAAGTTGCCGGACTCGAGCAGCACGAGCGGACGCAAGTCCGGTGGAATCACCGGGATGCATTCTAGAACCATCCACTCGCATTTGTTCGACGAGTCGTTCATCGCCTCGACGGTCTTGAGCCGCTTGACGAGGTCTTTCTCGCGCTGCTTGCTCTTCTTCTCGCCTCGACTCTGTTCGTATTCCAGCCGCTCACGCAGTTCGTGCGCCAACGCGCGCAGGTCGAGCTTCTCCAAAAGTTTCTTGATGGCTTCCGCACCCATGTCCACTTCGAACACGTCGCCGTATTGCTCGCGAAGTGTCTTGTATTCTTCTTCCGTCAGCAGTTGGCGTTCCTTCAGGATTGGCTTGTCGCCTTGGCCGAGTTCGCCAGCATCGACGACCACATAATCCTGGAAATAGACCACCTTCTCTAGGCTGCTGGTGCGCATGTCCAACAGCGTACCCAAGCGGCTGGGCATGGCCTTGAAGAACCAGATATGTACGACTGGCGCGGCTAGTTCAATGTGACCCATGCGCTTGCGGCGCACGCGGCTATGCGTGACCTTCACACCGCACTTGTCGCACACCATGCCTTTGAACTTCATGCCGCGGTACTTACCGCAGGTGCATTCCCAGTCCTTCTCAGGCCCGAAGATGCGCTCGCAGAACAGGCCGTCCTTTTCTGGGCGGTACGTTCGGTAGTTGATGGTTTCAGGTTTCTTGACTTCGCCAAAGCTCCACGAGCGAATCTCATGTGGGCTGGCGAGGCTAATCTTGACGGCACCATAATCGTTGATGCGGTCGTAGTTCCCGGCTTCAGCAGCGGCGGCAGCGGAGGCAATACTCATGTTGGGGAACTCCTTAGGTACTGTGTGAATGACTATGGGTTCTGTGTCAGCTTTTTTGTTTCAATCTCAACAGCAGAGAAAGGACGCATTCGTTCTCGAACAGTTCACGTGTTCATGAACCAATGCGTCCTCACATCAAACGGACTAAGCTCGCTTCTTCTCCAGTTGCATGTTCAACCCGAGGCCACGGATTTCGTGGGTCAACACATCGAAGCTGGCTGGTGTACCGGCTTCCAAGGTGTTTTCCCCCTTGACCATGCTCTCGTAAATCTTGGTGCGGCCTTCCACATCGTCCGACTTCACCGTGAGCAGTTCCTGCAGGATGAACGCGGCTCCGTAGGCTTCAAGCGCCCATACTTCCATTTCGCCGAAGCGTTGACCGCCGAAGCGAGCCTTACCACCCAGCGGTTGCTGCGTGATGAGTGAGTATGGCCCGGTTGCCCGTGCGTGGACTTTGTCATCCACGAGGTGGTGCAACTTGAGCATGTACATGTAGCCCACGGTAACGGGCTGCTCGAACTTCTCTCCGGTACGACCGTCGTAAAGCGTGCTCTTCGAGTGCTCTTCCAGTCCAGCTTCGCGGAAGGCATCGCGGATTTCTTCTTCCGTGGCTCCGTCGAACACTGGGGTGATGGCCCGGAAGCCCAACTTGCTGGCAGCCCAGCCGAGGTGGGTTTCCAGGATCTGACCCACGTTCATCCGGCTCGGCACGCCGAGCGGGTTCAGGATGATGTCCACCGCGGTACCGTCCTTAAGGAACGGCATATCTTCTTCCGGCAGCACCTTCGAGATCACGCCCTTGTTCCCGTGGCGACCGGCCATCTTGTCACCGACAGAGATGACGCGCTTGGTAGCCACGTACACCTTCACCATTTGCTGAACGCCCGTTGGCAGTTCATCGCCACGCTTGAGCGAGTTGGACTTTCGCTCTTGCTCGTCGATGAAGAATTGCAGGCGTTCCCAGTGGCGGTCGTAAATTTTCTTGGCAGCTTTAACCTTCTCAGGTGTGCGCAAATCAAGCTTTTCGAACTTGAACTCGCGGGCCACTGCAGCAACGGCCTTGTCGTCTTCGTCCTCGATCTTGTAAGCCTTGAGCTCCTTCTTCTCCAAAACATCTTCCAGGGCTCCGATAAACTCGCGGAACTGGCTTGCGATCTTCTCGGCGTATTCGTTCTCGATCCGCTTTTCTTCCTTCTGCAGTTCCTTCTGCTCTTCTGCGGACATGCTAACGCGTCGGCTGAACTTCTGCGTGCTGATCACGATGCCTTCAACACCTGAGGGCACTTCGAGGCTGTCGTTCTTCACATCTTCCCCGGCCCGGCCGAAGATGGCATGAAGCAGTTTTTCTTCTGGTGTGAGTTCTGAGCGGCTCTTCGGCGAAACCTTACCAACGAGGATGTCACCAGGTTTGACGAACGTGCCAATTTGCACGACGCCCTGATCATTCAGATTGTTCAGGGCCTTCGGCGACACGTTGGGAATATCACGGGTGAACTCTTCCTTACCGAGCTTGGTCTCGCGGATTTCGATATCGAATTCTTCGATGTGCAAGCTGGTGTAGGTGTCGTTCTTCACGAGGCGTTCGTTGATGATGATCGCATCTTCGAAGTTGTAGCCTTCCCAACTCATGAAGGCCACGAGCACGTTCCGCCCCAACGCCAGTTCGCCCTTGTAGGTAGCAGCACCGTCGGCGATGATTTCTTTCTTCTTGACCTTCTGACCCAGCGTCACGATCGGCTTCTGGTTCAGGCAGGTTCGTTCGTTGAGGCCGTGGAACTTACGGAACACATATTCACGGACAATCTTGTCCTTCTCTTCGAGCTTCACTCGCTCGCTGTCCACGTAAACCACGACACCGTCTTCTTGGGCCTTCACCAGCATACCGCTGTGCTTGGCCACTTCACGTTCCAGTCCAGTACCGACGATCGGTGGTTCAGGTACCAACAGCGGCACGGCTTGCCGTTGCATGTTGGAGCCCATCAGTGCCCGGTTCGCATCATCATGCTCAAGGAACGGAATCAGCCCGGCGGACACACCCACCATCTGCTTGGGCGAGACATCGAGGTAATCGAGTTCCCCAGCGAGAATGCCCATGAGTTCACCGCTGGCTCGCCCATTGACCCGTTCGAGCTTCAATTTGCCAGCGTCGGTCAGTTCGGTGTCGGCAGGTGCCAAACGTAGGATCGATTCTTCATCGGCCCGCAGAGTGGTGACGCCTTCGGTCAGCTTGCCTTTGATCAACTTGCGATACGGTGTAATCAGGAAGCCGTACTCGTCGATTTCGGCGAAGATGCTCAAGGACGAAATCAGACCGATGTTCGTCCCTTCCGGGGTTTCAATCGGGCAGATTCGACCGTAGTGGCTGATGTGCACGTCACGCACTTCGAAGCCAGCACGCTTACGGTTCAGACCGCCTGGCCCGAGTGCCGACAACCGACGTTCGTGTGTCAGTTGAGCCAGCGGGTTAGTTTGGTCAACCACTTGGCTCAGTTCTGATCGACCGAAGAAATATTCAATCGCTGCCGAAACGCTCTTCGGGTTGATGAGCGTGCGGGGTGACATGTCTTCTTCGGACTTAATCGCCATCCGCTCTTGCACGGTGCGACGCAGCTTGAGGAAGCCCTTGCGGAGTTCATCAGCAGCCAATTCATCAATCGTTCGCAGACGTCGGTTACCGAGGTGGTCAATGTCGTCCACCACATAGCCGGGGTTCTTTGCACGGAGATGGAGCAAGTACTTGATGGCGTTGACGAAGTCCACAGCCCGCAGTGTCATCTCTGTTTCAGGCACGTTCTGGTCGAACTTCCGGTTGATGCGGAAGCGACCAACGCGGCCGAGGCGGTAACGGTTTTGGTCGTTGAACTTTTCCTTGAAAAGTTCGCGGGCCTTTTCCAAGTGGCTTGGGTTGCCTGGACGCAGGCGGGCGAAGATCTTCAACAGAGCCTGTTCGTGGCTGTCGGTACCGTCGTCGATGATCGACGTCAGGATGATCGAATCCTTCGGGTACGGCAGAACTTCCAGTTCCTTGATGTGGGCGGCAATTGCCTTGTCAACGGCATTCTGGGTGAACACCTTACCGCTGTCGAGGTAGACCTCGCCGGTTTCCGGGTCGATCACGTCTTCCACGGCCACACAAGGCTGAATACCAGCTTCGATGTCACCGATCAGCTTTGTGCGGATGACTGAAGGGTCCTTGCCGAACTTGACCTTTTCCGTCTCGTAAAACTCGCGAATCAAGCCTGAATTGTGACCATACTGAGGATCCATGGCCCGCAGCAGCGTGACCGCGCTGAACTTGCCGGATTGGTCAATCCGCACGCCCAGGTTGTCTTTCTTGGTGACGTTGATTTCGATCCAGCTTCCGCGCTCCGGGATAACCCGGCAAGAGTGCAATTCTTTATCGCCGTCTTTTTCCATCACGAAGTCAACACCGGGACTACGGTGAAGCTGGCTCACCACGACACGCTCAGCACCGTTGATGATGAACTCGCCCCCACCGATCATGATGGGCATGTCACCGAGGTAGACTTCTTCTTCTTGCGCAGTACCGTCAGCCTTACGCAGTCGCAGGGTCACCTTGAAAGGCCGACCATACGTCAGGCGCAGTTGTCGGCACTCGTCGGCGTCGTACCGGGGCTTGCCCAGTTCGTAACGCACGTATTCGAGAGCGATCTTCTTGTCATAGCTCTCGATTGGGAAGATTTCTTGCAGCACACCTTCCAAGCCGGTGGCTGTACGCTTTTCCTGCAACACATCTTGTTGCAAGAATCGGGCATAGCTGCGTGTTTGGATATCGGTGAGCGGGGGAACCGGGGCCGCATCGCCAAATCGCTCGAAGCGACGTTCAGCGGTTGGCACAAGAATTCGGTTGGCCGGAATAGTCATCGCGGGTTCTCCTTCCGAGAATCGGCAAAAACTTCGCCAGTCGCACTCCCGAGTCAGCCGAAGTATTCGGTAGCCGGGGTTGCGTTGGCGGGCTAGGGACGTTATTGATTTTGTGTCGAGGCAAAACTCAGCAGCGAAGCCGTGCCACAGGGTGGCCAGACGGTTCGGGCTGATCGATCAGATCGGAGCAGGAAGCCAACGCAGAGCGTCGTAAACGAGGACATTGGCACCACGGCTTCGCGAGGGAAGAGACGCACGAACAACCACGCGTCCAGCACTTCCGTGCAAGTCGTATGGTCGCTAATTGTCTTCTGGGGCTACTTCATCATTTACTAATCTACTCACCTTGACGGATGCGGTCAACCCGTCTACCAACACTTTTTACCCTTTTTTTCTTGACACGTCGAAAGCAGTTGGTCTCAGCAGGTTTTGGTGAGCAGTTGGTGTTAATCTTGTAAGCCACGAACGAAGCAAAGATTTAGGGAACGGTTTTCTCCAATCGTTGGAAAGATTGGTTTTTCAACTCCTGCCACTTTCGCGTATTAGCCCGATCAGGACGGCACTGGTGATCAACACCAGCAACTCAACGAGTGAAAACCCAATCCTTTTCATGATGGCTACACATGATTGAATTTTTCACAGCAGGGGAACGAGAGGCACACGAGAAATTCAGAACCACATCAATCAAAAAAGTTGCGAGCGGATGCAATTACCGAATAACGTTTCGGCAAGTCAGTAGCTACTTCCCGGAACGACTTCACTGACACCGGCACACATGAGTTGTGCCGTTCACTAGCGATGTACCCGCTTCACCAGTCCGACGGATTTGGTACAACAGTGGCAACACCCGCCAGAGACGATCACCGTGGACATCGGCACGACCGCCATCGCAGAGTATCACGACCTGCTCTCCACCGAATCGCTTGCTGCAGATTCGCAAGCCCAGCTCGAAAGACTGCAAGAATCGCGTGGCTTGTACTTCGGCAAACGTCCGGTTTGCTCGGTCCTACGCCCGCGCTTTATCACCGCGCCGATGTATCAGATGCTCAAGCACCGCACGGCGGTGCTGTTACCAGCGTTTCAGACGGCCTACGACCGTGCCATGGCCGATGCTGAGTTTCGCAAGCAGTTCCGATTGCTCGATTGGGAAGAGCAACTGTTAGAGATCGAACCGCGGTTCAAGCACCCCAGCCCGACGAGCCGATTCGACAGCTTCTTCGTGTCCGAGAACGAGTTGAAATTCACCGAGTTCAACACGGAAACACCCGCGGGGGCTGGCTATAGCGACTCGCTCGCCGACGTCTTCTATGGCATGCCGGTGTTTCAGGAATTCCTGCGTAAGTACGACGCCCGCCCGATACCCGGCAAGCCCGGCGTGACCCACGCCTTGCTCGATTCCTTCCGGCAGTTCCAAGGCCACAACAATACACCACCTTCGATTGCTATTCTCGACTGGCGTGAGGTGCCAACGTTCAGCGAGTTCGTGCTCTTTTACGATTACTTCCGCAGTATGGGTCTGGAGGTGCGGAACGTTGACCCGCGTGATGTGGAGTACGTCGACGGCAAGCTGATGGCTGGTGGCTACCACATCACGCTTATTTACAAGCGGGTGCTCATTAGCGAATTGATTGAACGCGGTGGAATCGACCACCCGGTCGTGCGTGCAGTGCGTGACGGTGCCGTGTGCATGGTGAACACCTTCCGCTGTAAGATTCTGTTCAAGAAGGCCAGCTTTGCCGTTATGAGCGATGAGGCTAATGCTCATCTCTTTACGCCGGATCAACAGAAGGCCATCCGCGATCACATCCCGTGGACCCGGGTGGTGGAAGAACGCAAGAGTTCGATTGATGGGCAAGCGATCGACCTGGTACCGTTCGTGCTGGCCAACAAAGACCGATTCGTGCTGAAGCCGAACGACGACTACGGCGGCAAGGGAATTGTTCTGGGCTGGACGGTGGATCAACCCATCTGGGAGCAAGCCGTGACACAGGCTCTGGAGCATCCATATGTTGTGCAACAGCGGGTGAACTTGCCATATGAGCCGTTCGCCGGATACGAGGGTGGGAAGTTGCAGATCATCCCTCGGATGCTGGACACAAACCCGTTCATCGCCTTCGGCAGTCACATGCACAGCCTTCTGACGCGGATCAGCACCGAGGCGTTATTGAACGTGACCGCTGGTGGTGGCTCCACCGTGCCAACGTTCCTGTTGGAACCACGATAATTAGGAACTTTCTCTGACTTCCTAGAATCAACGTACTCACCACTCATCGAGACACCATCGCATGTCGGATGACCCTTTGGCGTCTATCATTCAACTCGTTGTGGAATCGAAGTTGTTGCCACCGGATTGGACGGAGCAACGGCTTCTCGATCTTCAACCCGCACCGGCCAACCTGAACGACCTGCTGGACGTGCTGAAACGCGACGAAGCGTTAACTCAATATCAAACCGAACAAATTCAAGCAGGGCGATTGCCCCAACTTTCAAGTCCAGATTACCTGATTCTTGACGTTGCAGTCGAGCACGGCGAAGGCGCGTTTAAGGGAATCGCGAAATCTACTCGTAGCGTCATACTACTACGGCGTTGGAGCGCCGAGCAACTGGCCCCGGCAGACTCCTTGGCATCATTTGCAAGTCGAGTTGCAATAGCGCAACAACTTCAGCATGAACACTTGCAACAAATTCTCGGCGTGAATGTGACCGAAGAATACGTACTGGTGGCAACAGCATGGCCCGAAGGAAGCGACCTGAAAGTCCTCGTGCAAGACATGGGGCCGATGCCTATTCTTTTGGCTGTGGATTACATCCGACAAGCCGCACAAGCCATGTCCATCGCGCACGACGCACGTGTTTTGCATGGCGATTTGAGACCACAGTGTCTCAAGATTGCTCCGCTGGTGTTGGCAAGTAAACCCCGACCCGATGGAACACCCAGGTATCGCCCCAGCGCTACGGCCAAGATCAATATCGCAGAACTTGGTGAAGTGCCCTACCGCACGCGAGCTGCCGATTGGCCTGTGGAGTGGGCCGAAAAGAAAGACTTTCTTGCTCCGGAACGCCACGACCAACGTGAGATTACCCCCGAAGGTGATGTGTTTAGCTTGGCTGCGTGTCTGTACTATCTGCTCACTGGGCACCGAATCACGTTTGGCCCGCTGGCACAGGCGCGGCCTGACATACCAGAGTCAGTGTTGCGGTTGTTTCTTGCTGCTACCGCTGATGATCCCAAACTACGGCCATCAATGGCCGAGTTCGCGGAACAACTGATGTACTGCATTTCGCATCCAGCAGAACTCTCAACTCCAATGGTGCCACCATCTGCCGAGGTGCAGATCGGCATCGGGGAACACTCGGTAGCGGATCTCTCTGATCTCAGTCAAACACCAGTTGATGCTAAGCAAGGCTGGCAACAATACGAAGCAACTCCTGTTGATGTGGAAGCCGAGGTTTGGACACCACAAGCCGCAACGACCTCGAACAGCACACCGCGACCATCGCGCAGAGCGAAGACCACGTTTTCACGCAAACAACTCTGGTTGTTGGCGGGAGCATTCGTGGGGTTGAACTTGATTGCATTAACGTTGTGGGTGCTAATCGTAGTGAAGCCTTTTGCAACCAAAAACTCGGACAATCGCACCGGGCGTTAGACCGCCAAGCTGGGCGGTGGTAAGGCATCGCTTGTGGGTTTCTTGTTCAACCAGCCGAAGAGCCGCTTACCTTCAAGATTCGGCGGATAGAGTTCCGTGGCTGTTGGCCTCAGCATCATGAGGATGAGCAACGGAGCATACCAAAGCACGTACACCCCACCGCGATCAGCAAACCAGAATTGAATGCCAAGCAACACGGCCGCACTCATCGCCAGTAATTGCGCAAGGTCCCGAACAGTGGGCCAGATGAACGTGAATAGCACGAAGCCAAGATAAATGACAAACAACGGCAGGCGGTAGATCCAGCGTCCGCCCGTCCAGATGCTCTCCGCGGTTGGGATCGTCCATGGTTGCCAGTCAGCTAGGTGGAAGGTTTGCCATAGCCCACTGGTCATGTCTCCCGCCAAGCTCAACGACAACACTGCTATCAACATCGAACTTGCCGCCGAGATGCCGAACCAAAAAGCAAAGTGCCCCTGACCACGCCCACGGTAAAACTGCAACCATGCCGGAAACAAGAGCAGTGGGAAGAACGACGTGCCCGCTGCCAACCCCAAGAACACTCCTGCCCAGTTTGCTTTTCGGAAACTCAGCACGGCAGCCAAGATCAACGCTGTCGGCCACACGTGATGAGATTGCTCGTAGGCAAATCCAGTAGCAGGCAAGAGTAAATAGAGAATCGAGGAGGCTGCTGCAGCAGTCAGGTCGTGGAAGATTTTCCAACAAACGAACGCAAGCAGCACGACGACGGCTACATGGCAGACCATCGCTAAACTTCGTGAAACCCAAAGTTTCACAACGACTGAAGCATCTCTCTCCTCTGATTGAACCTGCTTCACCATGATGGTTGCGGTGTCTTCAACTCGTTTCAGAATAGCCGGCGGTTTACCCAAGATCGGTGATTCCGCAGGCCTGACGATCATGCCAACACTCAAGCCGACCAGCAACATTCCGCCTAACCAGAATAACGCCGGTCTGGTGCAATTAGGTGCAACGCGAACCCGACGCACTACGCGAGTGTCTAGCAGACATCGAACGAACCATAGGCCAGAAACAGCGAGTAGCCATGAATATCCAACGTACCGTGTAGCATCGTTCTGAAAGCGTCGGGCGTCATCGAGTAACAAAAATCCTGGTGCGAAGGCAAATAGACCAAGGAGATCCCAGTTACGCAGGGTGAACGGACGCAGGAATTGAAAAAACAATCCTACGCCCAGTGCGAATGCTGTTAAGCACCAGACGAGTGGACTTGGTAAATCGAATTGCAGAAAGACAGACGGCACAGGAGTATCGCTACGAACGAAGACGCACAGGTGTTATCCAGCATTCGCATGCTTTCGTCAAGCACTCGGCCAAGTCAACGGCTACGGAACCCGCCTTGCCAAGGTCGTAACAGCACGCTAAATTTGAGATAACTACTACCCGGTAGTGTAACGGTAGCACAAGAGTTTTTGGCACTCTTCGTCTAGGTTCGAATCCTAGCCGGGTAATTGATTTTCAACTTCAGTTCGTTGCCATAGTTACTGTTCATTGTGCTGCTGCACAAAGAACGTCAATCAATTCCTTTTCTTGATTTTCGAACACAGCACGTAGATCGATCAGAAATCGTCCATCTTGCCGACGTCCCAAAACTGCCGGGCGATTCTGCCGAAGCAGGGACGCAAACTGTTCTTCTGTGATCGAACTCAATGACAATTCAATGACACTTGTGGGCACTGCCACATCGGGAAGAGAACCCCCACCCGCGTAAGTCACATCGTCACGCACGATCACTGAGCCAAACAACCCACTCGCCAGTAATGGTTCGGCCATTGCGAGACAACGACTTCGCAGTTCTTCCAGAGGTGTTGTGAGCATTCGCAGCGTTGGTAGGTTCTTTCGTGCCGAAGAAAAATCGCTGTACTCTTCGAGAGTTGCTTCCAGTGCTGCCAGCACCATCTTGTCGAGCCGAAAGGCTCGCATGAGCGGATCGCGTTCGATCTTATCGATCCACTGTTTTTTCCCTGCGATTAAACCAGCTTGCGGGCCACCGAGCAACTTATCGCCACTGAACAGCACAACATCAGCCCCGTCCTTGATCCCCTCGGCCACCAGCGGTTCTCCACTCAAACCATACTCATTGAGATCGTAAACTGCACCGCTGCCGGCGTCGTCGACAACTGGGATTCCGTGTTTCTGACCCAACTCGACCAGCTCTTCCATCGACACACTTTCCGTGAAGCCACGGATGCGGAAGTTGCTGGAATGCACCCGCAGCAACAGGCCGGTGTTCGGGCCAATGGCGTTTTCGTAATCGCTCAGCCGGGTGATGTTCGTGGTGCCTACTTCTTTGAGGATCGCCCCGCTCACCTGCATGATGTCCGGAATGCGGAAGCTTCCGCCGATCTCAATCAACTGCCCGCGTGACACGATGACTTCCTTGCCCGCGGCCATCGCTCGCAGCACGATGACTGTAGCTGCAGCGCAGTTGTTCACAGCAGTGCTTGCTTCCGCACCGGTCAGTCGGCAAAGTGCACTACGGATGGGGTCTTGGCGGGACGAGCGCTTACCCGTGTTCAAGCTCAGTTCGAGGTTCAAGTAGTTGCGTGCCGCGCTGAAGGCCGCGTTGGCTGCACGTTCCGAAAGTGGAGAACGACCCAGGTTGGTGTGTAGTACCAACCCCGTGGCGTTGATGACTTCGCGGAACTGCAGTTCAGTTCGCGTTACGATTCTTTCAAGGATCGCCGGCACGAGAAACGACGGTAGATCAAATTGTTCGTGTTGTTGACTATATGCAATGAGTTGACGTTGGAGATCGAGTTCCGCTCGAATGGCGTCGGTTAGGATCGATAACGAATACGTGGATTTTGCTTCGACCAAGGCTGGATCATCCAGCAGCTTGGTCACGGAAGGAAGCTTACGGTAGAGGTTATCGTGCTTGGGCGACATGGCGACGGCGTTCGCTATTGGATGCCGTTAGCTTATCATTCGACATGTCGCTTGCCGCTAGAACTCGTTCAATCTCTGTGGATGAGAAGCCACGATCCAGCATATTCTGCACCATCACTGCGCGGTACTCGGCTACTTTGGACTTCCGCCAATTGGTTGCCAGAACACCCACAAACCCGATACCCACGGCTAGGATCGGGATCGACAACGCCATGATTGCGGTGATATCGGTTTCTGCAAACAGCATGGGGCGCTCCGTGGCTGGTCGGTGATGAGGCGTTGCGGGTGTATTCGTTGAATGACACCAAATCTTGACCGAGCAACACGATTTTCACTAATTCTTATCCGAGGAAGCGCTTCAGCGATGCGAGCGAAATCTCGGCTACCTGATGCGACTTGCTCTTCCAAACCATTGGATTCATGAGCTCCACCGAGACGCAGCCGGTGTACTTGATCGCCTTTAACATCTTCAGAATCGGCTCAAGGTGAAAGTCCCCCTCACCGGGGAGGACACGATCAGCGTCTGTCATCAATTCCCGTGGAACACCGGGCACATCGCACACCTGAACGTGGAACAAGTTCGCTGCGGAAAGTGCCCCCAAGTCTTCCGACTTACTCGGCCCCTTGTAGTAGTGGAAGAGATCAAGGCAGACCCCAACGTTCGGCTCATCGGCCTGCATTGCCAGTGCCAAAGCCGTGTCCAGGCTCGTGCAAAAGGTATCGGTGCCACGGAACTCCAGGGCCAAACGCACATTGAACCCCGCAGCCCATTTCCCGGCCTCGGTCAGCGAGACTACGGCACGCCCGAGGCTCTGCACATCAATCGTAGTGCGGAAGTCCGCGACCAGCACCATCGTGCGGATGCCGAACGTCTGGCATAATTCGAGCCGCTTCTTGAACAGTTCAAACGCCACCTGCCTCGCTGGCCCTTGTGAGAGCAGTAGTCCACCTTGGTACGACGCTACGGGCAGGCTCATCTCGCGGTCAGCAAGCAACCCAAGCGTGCTGGCCACGCTGTTCTTTTCGAGGTGGGTTTCGAGTTTAGTCAACCACACTTCCATCGTGTGGCAACCGCCGTCGCTGTACCCGGTCACGTCTTCGGCGAAACTGGCTGGCAGTGTGGTCACTTCGCTCAAGCACGGGATCATCAACATACTCCGACATGACTTGTTAGCCCGACGCGCGAGGGCGGGCAGATGACATACTGATGCCCACGCTCGCGCGTTGGGCTAAAAGGACGGACTAGTTGTGACGCAACGCTTCAATCGGGTCAAGCAACGCGGCACGCCATGCGGGGTAAAGGCCAAACACGACACCTACAAAGATCGAAACACCCAGCGATAACACCACCGGTTGCCAAGTTAGTACGGCGAGGAGTTTCGCCCCGAACAGATATTGATAAACCGGCGGCACGACGATGCCAGTGACCACGCCGAACACCACTCCGGCCAGGCCGCCCACCGTGGTTTGCACCACGGCTTCCACAAGAAACTGCACGATGATGTCGATCCGTTTGGCACCCAGTGCCCGGCGGATGCCGATCTCGCGCGTTCGCTCCGTGACGGTTGCGAGCATGATATTCATGATGCCGATGCCACCGACGATGAGTGAGATTGAGGCGATCACCACGAGCAAGCTCGTGAATCGTGCCTGGGCACGCTCGGCTTCTTCAAGTTTGTCGAGTGGTACCGTCACGGCGTAGTCTTCCTTCAGATGCTCTTTCTTCAAAATGTCACGGATGCCATCGCCAACGGCTTTTACTCGCATCCGGCCATCGCTGGTGTCGAAGTCTGCATCAACAGTCATGGTGATCTGACTGAACTGCACTTCTTCACCACTTCGTGACCCAGCAGAACGGATGAATACGGACCTACCCACACGAACCATCGCTGTTTCGATGGGGATGTAGACATCGTTGTTGAAATCTTCTGCAGACATACTGCCCCCGGTACCACCAGTGGGCATCCGGTCGGCAATAACCCCCACCACGGGGTACTCATTACCTCGGATGACGACCGACTTACCTAACGGGTCAGAGAACGGGAAAAGCTTGTCCGCAATCGCTGCACCCAATACGCAGCGGTTCAGTTTTTCGGCGCCTTCGTCTGAAGTGAGAAACCGCCCACGAGCCACGCTCAGCTTGTTGATTTCCATGTATTCGGCTGATGTTGCCACAAGCCGACCGTTGGCGTTGCGATCATTGAAGCGGAACTCTGAGGCGAACACCCGCATCGGCACAATCCGCGTGATGTTCTCGCCGAAGGTTCGGAAGCGTTCGAGATCTTTCATCGTCAAGCCGTATTTGATGACCATCGACTTCGAACTGGTAGCGCTGTCGTCCGAGGGCTTTACACTTCGCACCACGATGTTAGTAGCACCTTGCTGCTTGATGTCGTCCAAGGCATCCTGCATCGAACCATTGCCAAAGGCCATCAGGATGATGACAGCCGCCGTGCCAATGATGATGCCAAGCACCGAAAGAAACGCGCGAAGTTTGTGCAGCCACAGGCTACGCACGGCGAGCAGGAAGCTGCGAACGTACTTGCTGAAGTCGCTGCCCTTACTCTCAGGACCAGTCGGTGCTGGCGGTATGTCGAAGAAGTTCATGCGTGATCCGAGACATCGAATACGATTAGGATAGTCGAAACCAACCGAAGAGTGCTGCTGATGTCTCGTCCGAGTCTCCGTCAAGTTGATCAATTGCGTCCATTGTCGTTCCAGCGGAGCTACACCCGCAATGCCGCTGGCAGTGTACTGGTGAGCTTGGGCCACACCGTAGTGTTGTGTACTTGCAGCGTGGAACCGAAGGTGCCGGACTTCCTCGTTGGCAAAGGGAAGGGCTGGCTGACCGCCGAATACGGGATGTTGCCCGGCTCCACGAATGGCCGCAAAGCACGGGATAAAGCCGGGAAAGTGGATGGCAGGAGTGTGGAAATTCAACGCCTGATTGGCCGAAGCCTACGGGCTGTGGTGGATTTGTCGAAGTTGGGCGAACGGACATTGTGGATCGACTGCGATGTGATTGATGCGGACGGCGGCACGCGCACGGCCAGCATCAACGGGGCCTTCGTGGCCGTGGTGGATGCCCTCACCAAGGTGAAAGATCAACTCAGTCACCCGATCAACACCATCCTCACCGGCAGCGTTGCTGCCATCAGCGTTGGCTTGGTGGAAGGTGAAGAACGGTTGGATCTGGAATACGTCGAGGACCGCGATGCTGAGGTGGACTTCAACGTGGTGATGACCGGTGCCGGGCAGTTCATTGAAGTGCAAGGCACGGGTGAGGAAAGCACCTACACCCGCTCTCAGTTAAATGCCTTGATCGACCTCGCCGCCAAGGGCATTGAGGATGTTACGGCAGCGCAGAAGATGGTGTTGGGTGAGCTTTGGCCGTTTGCATAAGTGCTTTGAGAGTTGTCTGCTAACACCGTGAGCAGGTAAAATTCATCCGCTCACGGGGGGATCAGATAAAAGAAAAACGCTCACGGGGGGAGCGGACAACCCAAGACTAAGCTAAGGGCATGCGG
>JBBRME010000084.1:0-17807 GCA_038230995.1 Gemmatales bacterium | reverse complement strand
CACCTGCCCCTTGTTTCGCCGCACGAACTTCTTCATCCGGTACGCTGTGCTCGGTGGGTGGGCTTGCACGGCTTCGCCACTGAGATACCGCAGCACATCCGCTGCGAAGCCGTTGGCCGTCTCGTACCGTCGCGTGCGATCCTTCTCCAAGGCCTTCATCACGATCCAGTCGAGCTCGTTGCGCAGCAGGCCGGTCAGCGTCTTCGGCTCGGTTCCGCGATTGGCCGAGAGCGTCGGCAGGGCATCGGCGGTACTGAGTTTGGTACTGGGTCGGGGTGGTTCCTCTTCACGCACTACACGCAGGATTTCCATCAAGCCTTTCTTCTTCAGCTCCGCACCTGAGAACGGCGGCGATCCGGCCAACAGCTCGTACAGCAGCACACCGAGGGCGTACACATCCGTGCGGGTGTCAATGTCCACGTTGTTGAACGTGGCTTGTTCCGGCGACATGTACTGCGGCGTACCGACGATACCACCGAAGCCGGTGTCGATTGTCTTCTCGGTGAGCGCCGCCCCGGTCGCTTTCGCCACGCCGAAGTCGATCACTTTCACCACCGGTTTGTCGTCGTACAACGCAATCATCACGTTCGAGGGCTTAATGTCGCGGTGGATGATCCCTTTTTGGTGGGCGTGCTGGATCGCCTGACACACTTGGACGAAGAGTTCCAAACGTTGTTGTGGTGGAAGTTTGAAGTGGTCGCAATACTCCGTGATCGGCGTACCTTTGACCAACTCCATGACAAAGTACGGTCGGTGTTCGTGCAACCCGCCGTCGAGCACCTTGGCGATGTTCGGGTGATCCATCAGGGCCAGGGCCTGACGCTCCGCTTCGAACCGGGCCAGCACCGTCTTCGAGTCCATCCCCGCTTTGATGAGCTTGACTGCAACGAACCGCTTCACCGGCTCGCTCTGTTTGGCCCGCCACACCGAACCCATGCCGCCTTCGCCGATGACTTCAACGAGCGTGTATTTGCCCGCAATCACCGCGTTGGCTTTTTCTTCCTTCGAGTGATAGCTCGCAGTTCCGCTACTGTTGCCGAAGGTGTGGGTCGCCCCGTCGGGCGGGAGCGGGGCGGATTCGAGGAAACTGCCCGCCGCGGATTTGGCTAGGAGCAAGTGATGCAGCCGCTTCAAGCGATCTTGATCGGCCCCGCACTGCTCGACCAGATATCGCTCCCGTTGTTCGAGGTCGTCGATCTCCAACGCTGCCAGAAAGAGTTCACGTTCGTTCATGGTCGTCCCACAGGAGTGCGAGGTACTACCCCCATTGGCGTATTCGCACGGAGAATCACGCCAAGAAATCGGGAGAAAGTTTGGCGAACAACCATGACTTGGCGTAAAGCCAGATGCGATCGGCTGTTCGGGGCGAAACTCCCAACGTCGCCGCCACATCGGGGAGGCTCATCCCTGCGAAGTATCGGAGTTGAACCAACTCGGCCGCTTGCGGGTCGATCGTCGCAAATTCGAGAAGTGCGGCGTCGATGGCGATGATGTCCGTATTGGGAGTATCGGCTGCGATCAGGTCGGGATCCCCTTGGGCTCGTGCGTTAGCCCCGCCACGCTTCTCGGCTTTTTTGCTCCGGGCGTGGTCCACCAGAATCCGCCGCATCGCCACCGCCGCTGCCCGGAAGAACCCACTTTTCGATTCGAACGATACCGCATTCAATTTCAGCCATGCTTCGTTCACCAGAGCCGTGGCGTCGAGAGTGTGACCGGGGGCTTCGGAGGCCATTCGCACAGCAGCCAGTTTCCGCAACTCGTCATAGACGAGTGGAAGCAGGTCGGTGGTGGCTTGACGATCGCCCTGCACAGCGGCATTAAGGAGACGCGTGAGTTCGGACATAGGCTCGAGTATAGCCGAACCTTGCGGCGGGTGCTGTTGGCGGTGATCGACCGGTACCGCCTGACTGGGGCGAGTGCGAACCGATGCTCATTTTTCAGCCGACACCGATTCCCTAAGCTCCCATCAACCGGGAAAGTTCGGTACAATCGCCGTTCTGCAAGTGCCCACCTCGTTGGTGAATCATGTTCCGGTTTCTACTAGCCACGTTCCTCTCACTCGGTTTGGCGATTTCCGCCACAGCCGTCCCACCCGATTTCGATCGCACCATTGCACCGATTCTGACCGCTTGTTTGGATTGCCACACTGGATCCGAGTCGAAAGGTAAGCTCGATTTGAGTCGGAAGAAATCGGCCTTCGCCGCTATCGAACCGGGCAAGCTGGAGGCGAGCTTGCTTTGGTCACGGGTGAACGCCGACGAAATGCCGCCGAAAAAGCCGCTGTCCGCGGCCGACAAGGCTGCGTTGAAAGCTTGGATTGAAGCCGGTGCGAGTTGGGGGACCGATCCGATTGACTCGCTCGGGTACTCAACCGCAGCGCGGGCCGGGCGCGATTGGTGGTCGTTGCAGCCGGTGAAGAAAGCGAGCTCAACCGAAGCGAACTCCATCGATCGCTTCATTCAGGCGAAATTGAAAGCCGAGGGGTTGAAAGCGTCGCCAGAAGCGGATCGTCGAACTCTGATCCGCCGGTTGAAGTTCGACTTGCTCGGCCTGCCCGCAACGCCGGAGGAAGTCCAAGCCTTCGTTTCCGATACCTCGGTCGATGCCTATTCGAAGTTGCTCGAGAAATACTTGGCCTCGCCGCAATACGGCGAACGCTGGGCCAGGCATTGGCTGGACGCGGTTCGTTTCGCCGAGAGCAGCGGCTTCGAGACGAACATCGTCCGGCCGAATGCTTGGCCTTATCGAGACTGGGTCATCCAGAGTTTCAACGAAGATAAGCCGTATGACCGCTTCGTGTTCGAACAACTCGCCGGGGATACGGTCGGCGTCGATGCCGCGACCGGTTTCTTGGTCGCCGGGGCTTGGGACGCGGTGAAAAGCCCAGATGTTGTGCTCACTTCGAATCAACGTGCCGATGAATTGCACGACATCGTCAGTACCGTCAGCTCGACCTTCCTCGGGTTGACCGTCGGTTGCGCCCGTTGCCATACTCACAAGTTCGATCCGATCCCTCAGCTCGATTACTATCGCATCAAAGCCGTTTTCGCCGGGGTTCAACACGGCGAACGCGAATTACGTTCCGGCGACGACAAGAGTCGTGCCCAGAAGCTCGAACTGGTTCGGCGCAACATCGCCAATTTGGAAAAGCAATTGGAAGAGTTAGAACCACTCTCCGATCCGGCCGCGAAAATACCGACGCGCTTGCCGGTCAATTCGCTCCGGAACCTCGATCGCTTCACCGCCTTGAAAGCGAAGTTTGTTCGCTTCGAAATCTTCACCACCACCGGCGCTGAACCGTGCCTTGATGAATTGGAAATCTTCACGGCCGGGGCGAAACCCAAGAACGTAGCTCGCGGCGCGAAAGCGACCTCCTCTGGCGACTATCCAGGGTCCCCCGACATTCACCGCCTCGAATTCGTCAACGATGGCAAGTACGGCAATGGCCGGAGTTGGATTTCGAACTCTGCGGGCCGAGGCTGGGTGATTCTCGAACTTGCCGAAGCGGTCGAGATCGACCGCGCCGTTTGGAGCCGGGATCGTGAAGAAAAGTATCGCGACCGACTGGCTACGAATTACAACCTCGATGTTTCTCTCGATGGCAAAACCTGGAAGACCGTGGCCAGTTCGAAAGACCGTGCCGCAGTAGGAGCCAAGCTGGAAACACCTGCGTCGCTCGCCCCGGCAGAACGCGAGAACTGGCAGAAATGGTCGAAGCAATTGACCGAGGCGCGAACGGAACTCACCGAGTTACAACGATCCAATATCGCTTATGTTGGTCGCTTCACGGCGCCGGAAATGACCCATCGCTTGCATCGTGGCGATCCGATGGAGAAGCGTGAACTCATCGCGCCGGGAACGCTGACCGGCATCGGCTCGAAACTCGTCATCCCCACGGATGCCAACGATGCGACCCGTCGAGTGTCCTTGGCGAAATGGATCGTCGATCCAGCGAACCCACTGACTGCGCGGGTGATGGTCAACCGGGTTTGGCAGCACCACTTCAGCGCTGGCCTCGTCGCAACGCCGAGCGATTTCGGGTTCAACGGCGGTCGGCCGAGCCACCCGGAACTCCTCGATTGGCTCGCTTCGGAGTTCGTCGCCAACAAGTGGTCGATCAAACATCTCCACCGATTGATCGTGCTCTCAAAGACATACCGGCAAGCCTCCGCTGCAACTGCCGACGGCTTGGCGAAAGATGCCAGCAACCGCTGGCTCTGGCGCTCTACCCCCCGGCGACTGGAAGCCGAGGCGATCCGCGATTCGATCTTGGCCATCAGCGGCAATCTTGATTTGACAACGGGCGGACCGGGCTTCGATCTCTTCGAGCCGAACACCAATTATGTCAAGGTGTACACCCCGAAGAAGACTTTTGGACCGGCCGAATTCCGCCGGATGATCTATCAACAAAAACCGCGAATGCAGTTGGACGATACCTTCGGCGTTTTCGATTGCCCCGATGCGGGCCAAGCCGCCCCAAAACGCAACTCATCCACGACTCCGCTGCAAGCGCTGAACCTGCTCAATAGCCCGTTCTTGTTGCAACAAGCCGGGTTCTTCGCCGTGCGCGTTGAAAAAGAGGCCGACAAGACTTCACAAGCCCGTGTGCATCGCGCGTTTCAGCTCGCCTTCCAACGCGAACCGACCGAGAAGGAAGCGGCTGCGGCAATCAATCTCGTCACCAGCCAAGGCCTCGCGGCCCTCTGCCGGGCCTTGTTAAATGCGAATGAATTTCTGTATGTGGATTAACTTCATTCAATCCGACCCAACAATGAACTATGAACCATTTGCAATCACACTTCCTCCTCAACCGCCGGCAGTACCTGGCGCAGGCCGCGACCGGCTTGGGCGGCATTGCCCTCGCGGCGCTCTTGTCCGAGCAGGGATTGCTCCGCGCGAATCCGATTCGCCCAGAGATCAAACCCGATTCGCCGCTCGCCCCACGCAAGCCGCATTTCGAAGCGAAGGCCAAGCGGGTACTAACCATCTTCTGCTCCGGCGCGGTCAGCCACGTCGATTCGTTCGACTACAAACCGGAACTCATCAAACGAGATGGCCAGCGGCTGCCGGGCGGCGACAAACTGGTCACGTTTCAAGGCGAACAAGGGAACTTGGTCAAGCCGCTTTGGGCGTTCAAGCCGCGTGGGAAGTCCGGCAAGATGATTTCGGACCTGTTCCCGAAGCTGGCAGAGCACGCTGATGAGATGTGTTTCATTCACTCGATGACGGCGAAGAGCAATACGCACGGCCCGGCCGAAAACCAGATGAGCACCGGCTTCACCCTCGACGGTTACCCGAGCGCTGGGGCTTGGGTGAGCTATGCCCTCGGCAGCGAATGCCGCGATTTGCCTGCTTTCATCGCGATACCCGATCCGCGCGGCGTTCCACAGGTCGGTCCGAACAATTGGAGTAGCGCCTTTCTCCCCGCCGTCTTTCAAGGAACTGCCTTCAACGCTGATAAGCCGATACCCAATTTGAACAGACCGGCTGCGATCTCCGAAAAGACCGATGCTGCGACACGTGATTTGTTGAAGTTGTTGAACGAAGAACACCTGAAATCCCATGCCGCCGATAGCGACTTGGCCGCCCGGATCGCCGGGCACGAACTCGCCGGAAAGATGCAACTGCGGGCCAGCGAAGTGGCGGATTTGTCGAGAGAGCCGAAGTCGGTCCACGAGGAATACGGCACCAATTCGAAAGACAAAGTGAAGGCCGGGTTCGCTCGCAATTGCCTTCTTGCCCGGCGGCTGTTGGAAAAGGACGTTCGCTTTGTGCAACTCTTCAACGGTTCCTACGCGATGGGCGAAGGCGTAGGCAACTGGGACGGCCACAAGACCCTGAAAACGCAGTACGACATCCACGCCCCGATTTTCGATCAGCCGTGCGCCGCACTCCTCGCTGACTTAAAACGGACGGGGCTACTGAAAGATACCCTCGTCGTTTGGGTCACAGAGTTCGGCCGGATGCCGACGTTCCAGAAAGGGGCGAGCGGACGGGATCACAACCCGAAAGGCTTCACGGTTTGGCTCGCCGGGGCCGGGGTCAAAAAAGCATTCAGCTACGGCTCGACTGACGAGTTCGGTTACGCGGCGGCGGAAAAGGAAACGACCATTTATGACCTCCACGCCACGATTCTGCACATTCTCGGTTTGGATCACGAACGGCTCAGCTTCTACCACAACGGCATCGAACGCCGCTTAACCGATGTCCACGGCACGTTGGTGAAAGATATCTTGGCATGAGGTCTTGTAGCGAACCCAAAACCTGCTGGGCTGTCAGCCGTGTCAACCTTCGTCCTGCTTGTCACTGCACCCGGATTCACGATTTGATGTGAGTTGTTTGCTGGCGGGCGCACCTTTTGTTTTCGGAATGGAATCAACCGCTTGACAGAGCCGCGCACGGAACGAAGTGCAGTAGCGGTCAAGCTTCAGACAGCGCTTACTTCGCTGACGCTTCGTGCGCGGCTCTGTGCCGAAAAACCGTTGGTGCACCCTTGATGGCTTTAGGTTTGCAATCGGGAATGGGTTAACACATAATCCTTACTTCAATGCTCGAATCCCTGAGGCACCGTCGTTGCACATTCCCTTGGTGTTTATGAAGGCACTTCTCGTAGGCATGCTGTTTTGTGGCCTTTTCAATCTCGATGCAACCGCGCAATGGCAAGCGCAAACCATCAAAACGGAGGCCGACTTCCGTGGACTCTGCGCGGTCAACAAGAACGTGGCGTGGGTCAGTGGTACGAAAGGAACTTTTGGACGTACGACCGACGGCGGTAAGACGTGGACCGTCGGCACCGTGCCTGACGCGGACAAACTCGACTTCCGCGATGTGGAGGGCTTTGGAGATGACACGGCCTACTTGATGAGTGCCGGGCCGGGCGAAGCCTCACGCATTTACAAGACCACCGATGGGGGTAAGAACTGGAAACTGCAGTTCAAAAGCGCCGAGCCAAAGGCGTTCCTAGATGCCATCGCCTTCTGGGATGAGAAGAACGGAATCGCCTTCGGCGACCCGGTCGATGGGCGATTTCAACTCTTCGTCACCGCTGACGGTGGAGACATGTGGACTTTGCTACCTGAGAAAAGCCGACCCGAGAGCTTGGACAAAGAGGGTGCGTTCGCGGCGAGTGGAACCTGCCTCATCACTCACGGCGAAAACGATGTGTGGTTCTGCACCGGCGGGGCCAAGACGGCGAGAGTCTTTCGTTCAAGTGATCGGGGAAAGACTTGGAGCGTCAGTGACACACCGCTGTCAGCGGGGATCGAATCAGCGGGTGTGTTCTCGCTGGCCTTTCGTGATCCCAATCATGGAATCATCGTCGGTGGCGACTATCGCAAACCAGATGGCACCGAAGCGACGGGTGCGATCACAACCGATGGCGGAAAGACGTGGAAGTTGATCGAGAAGCCACTGCCGTTCCGCTCGGGTGTGGCCTGGGTCAAAGACCGTTGGGTGGCTGTGGGTACGTCTGGCTCCGATGTGTCAAAGGACGACGGCGCGACTTGGAAGCCGTTGGATCAGGAGAAATACAACAGCGTTTCCTTCACCACAGCGGGCGACGGGTGGGCCGCTGGCCCGAAAGGGCGAATCGCAAAGTTCGTGAACTATGAGAAGTAACACACGAGAGTCTTGTAACAGTTGGGCACGATCGCACAAAAAGAACCGCTGCACCTCATCTGCGAGTTGAGTTATGTCGGATGTCGTCCTCAAACACCTTGCGTTGAAACGTCCGTTGGCCATCATCGACCTCGAAACAACGGGGCGCGATGTCCGCTAAGATCGCATCGTCGAGATCAGCGTGCTGCGCATTCAACCTGATGGCACCACGGAACACCGCACCCGGCGTTGCAATCCCGGTAGGCCGATCCCTGCGGAAGTGACTGAAGTTCACGGCATCACCGATGACGACGTGCAGAACGAACCGCCGTTCCATCGCTTGGCCAAGGGGCTGCTCGACTTCCTCGTGGGCTGCGATTTGTGTGGCTACAACATCCGTGGTTTTGATCTGCGCGTTTTGTATGCCGAGTTCGAGCGAGCCAACCTCACGTTTGATCTCGAAGGCCGGGCGATTGTTGACCCGATGACCATCTTCTGTCGACAGGAGAAACGCGATCTCACTTCAGCCGTGAAGTTCTACTTGCAGCGTGACCATCGAGACGCCCACACGGCGAAGGCCGATGTGTTGGCCACCATTGAAGTGCTGGATGCTATGCTCGGCCGGTACAGCGAATTGCCAAACGATGTGACGGAACTGCAGGCACTGGACGACCAGAAATCACGCCGCACGAACATTGGCATCTCGGGCATGCTTACGAAAGTGCAGGGCGAAGTCCGCTTCGTGAAGGGCAAGCATCGTGGTATTCCGCTGGCCTTCGTGGCCGCGAATGACCCCGGCTACCTCAACTGGTTACTCGATAGTGACTTCTGCAATGCTACCAAGTTGATCGTCCAGCAAGCACAACAAGCGACACGCCCGGAAATGGGTTGAAGACACCAGAGGATCGGCAAACTGGATCGTTCTTGATAAGGCCGATGCCCCAACGAGGGCATTGATGCTGCGCTCACTAGCGCATCGGGTTAACAAAACAATCTGGGAGCTCACCCAGCCGGTTCGCCAGTTCTCTACTCCGCCTTGCCGGTGTGGGCGGGTTCCTTGGTGGCACCGAAGCCGACGTTCGACTCGGCCTCGTAGCGCAGTTCGTTGCCGGTGATCTTCAGGCGGATCGTGAGCACGAATGGCGTCTCGATGAAGCAGAGCTTTGCGGTGTATGTGTCGTCGGCCGTCCACGCGCCGCTGACGGCGCTGGGTTGTTCGGTGGTGGCCAAGCCCCATGCAGCGCGGCCCTTCAGCCATGTGCCATTGCCACAAGCGATGCGGCGCTCTTTGCCATCCACACGGGCCACAATGGTGACGGCATCTTTATCGCCGGCTTCTAGGGTGATCGATTCCAGCTTGCGGTCGTTGGTGGGGAAGCTGAACTTCTTGCCGAAGACATTGCCCGGTGTGCCCTTGCTGACGGGGTGCTTCAGTGTCAGGCCTTTGAGGGTGGTCACAAGTTTCGCGTTGCTGGCATCGTCGGCGGGTAGGGCCTTGCTGTTCAACGCTGGCAGCACCTTGTCCCACACCAGATTCAGCACGGCCTGCATGTCCTTCACGCCCGAGGTGATGGCAATCACCGTGTCCTGCTCCGGCAGCACAATGCAGTATTGGCCGAAGGCACCGTCACCGCGATAAGCCCCGTGTCGGCTGCGCCAGAACTGGTAGCCGTAGCCCTGATCCCAATCACTTTTCGGGTTGCTGCCGTTCGAGGTCTGGCGGGCCGTGGCTTCCGCGACCCATTCACTTGGCACCAGTTGCTTGCCGTTCCACTGGCCCTTTTGCAGGTAAAGCTGGCCGAACTTGGCGATGTCTTCGGTGCGCACGCTCAAGCCGTAGCCGCCGGTGGAGATGCCCTGCGGGCTGCTTTCCCAAGTAGGATTCTCGATGCCCAGTGGTTCGAACAAACGCGGGGTCAGATATTCCAGCAGCGTTTTGCCGGTGGCTTTCTGCACGGCAGCGGATTGCATGTAGGTGGCGGGCGTGTTGTACAGGAAGTGCGTACCGGGCTTGAACGGTACGGGATGGGCGAGGAAGGTTTTCGCCCACGCTTCGTCGGCCTTGCGCGGCGGTTCGGACTGATGGCCAGTGTTCATGCGGAGTAGATCGCTCAGGCGCATGGCCTTGAGGTTGGCACTGGGGTTGGCTGGCAGATCATCAGGGAACAGTTTCACCAGTTCGTCGTCGAGCTTGAGTTTGCCTTCGGCAATCGCCAGACCCACCGCCGTGGAGGTGAAGCTCTTGCTGAGCGAATAAAGCTGATGACGCTCGGCAGCGTTGTACGGTGCCCACCAGCCTTCGGTGACAACGTGACCATGCCGAACCAGCATGAAGCTGTGCATGCCATCGATGTTTTTGTCAGCCGATTCGATGAAGGCCAGCACGGCTTTCGACGACACACCCTGTGCTTCCGGTGAACTGCGTGGCAAGTCGGCAGACTGCACGGAACAAAGACCAAGGCCCATAACAAGAACCAGCAAGATGAAACGCATGGAGCACCCCGGAGAGGGAGGAAGAGTCAGGAGTCAATTTACTGGCGGAGACGCTGGCTTGGCTTCGTCTTTCGGTTTGTCCTCTTCTTCCTCGCTGGCAAGGTGGAAGCGGTGCAGGAAACGGTGGTAGATCGGGGCGATCAATACGGCGATCATCGTGAGAAAGGCCAACCCACTGTAAAGGGCGTAAAACGTTGCGAAGAGCTTACCACCCGTGGTTTCCATTTTGTCCACCGGTCCCATGCCAGTGAGGATCATCGCTGCGTTGAGCAGCCCATCAACCCACGGCACGTTGCCGAAGTAATGGTAGCCAAGCGTGCCAATGGTGAGCGAGAACGCCACAATGAGCATAGTTACAAGGAAATTGCGGAAGACCCGCTCGGCGAACACCGAAAACGGTGCCAGTGGACTCCATCGGCTTTCGGTGGACTTAAGGCCAAACATGGCAGACTCCGACGTGCAACAGCAAAAGACCCGGCTGGCGGGGTGCTGATTGTAACCCAATCTCGTGGGGATCGGATTCAGCGTTTAACCGAGTTCGGCGTAGTCGTGCTACGGAACCAACTCAGCGGGAATCGGCTAGGTGAAATTTTCAAAGTCAGCTTGATGACATGTGGCGCAACGCTAAAGTGTTCAATTCTTACAAGCATCACTTGCGACAGGTGGAGTCATGAAGGTTCGATCAAGTGTCAAGCGGATTTGCGATAAATGCAAGCTGATCAAGCGGCACGGTGTTGTTCGTGTCATCTGCTCCGATCCGAACCACAAACAGCGTCAAGGTTAATCTCCACCCAACAGCACCGGACGAGCGAACATGCCACGGATTCAAGGGGTGGACTTACCACCAAACAAGCCGACCCACATTAGCCTGCGTTACCTCCGTGGTATCGGGCCTTCTAACGCGCTTGAGCTTTGTGCCAAGTGCAACATCGATCCAACCCGTAAAGCCAATACGCTGACAGATGATGATGTCGCTAAGATTGCGATGCTTATCGATCGTGAATACGGCTTAGTGGAAGGTTCGCTTCGTCGTTTCGATGCCGGGAACATCACCCGCCTCAAAGAAATCAAGAGCTACCGTGGTGAACGTCACCGTAAGAACCTCCCAGTTCGCGGTCAGCGTAGCAAGACGAACTCCCGTACCCGCAAGGGTGTCCGCCGCACCGTAGCTGGTAAGAAGGGTGTGAAGGACAAGTAACAGGGCTAGGGTAGAGGGTTGAGTGGCTCGATACGAGCCTCCATTCTTTGCCTTCTATCCCTCGGCGTTTTTTGACTCGACCCATACCCTCCACCCCTTGATCCTGCTAAAAATGGCTAAAAACAAGAAGAAGAAAACCCGACGTAACGTGAGCAAGGGAATTGCCCACGTGCAGTCGTCGTTTAACAACACCATCATCACCATCACTGACACTGCTGGCGATACGCTTTGCCAGTCATCGGGTGGTGCGGTGGGGTTTAAGGGCAGCCGAAAGTCCACGCCATTCGCCGCACAACGTGCAGCGGAAGAGTGTGCAGCCAAGGCTGCCAAATATGGCGTGCGAGAAGTTGATGTTCGCCTGAACGGACCTGGTGCTGGCCGCGAGAGCGCTGTCACCGCGTTGCACGCTTCGGGTATGAACGTGAAGGCGATCGAAGACGTGACACCGCTACCGCACAACGGTTGCCGTCCGCCAAAGAAGCGCCGAGTTTAATCGAACGTTTTTGACAAGTGTTGACCGAGGTCAGGGGCTTTAACGGCTTACCTGACCTCAACTGTTCTGATGACCATCGTTCCGTTACGACCCAGGGTTCGCCGGTTCAAGTCATCCAGTATGTCAGTCTTGTCTACCGACCCTGTTTGTCCTGCGGGACTGGAAGACTCATGGCTCGTTATACTGACCCCGTTTGCAAGCGCTGCCGGCGCGAACGCGTCAAGCTTTACCTCAAAGGCTCGCGTTGTTACAGCAACAAGTGCCCGATTGATCGTGACACGCCGCCGCCGGGTATGCACGGTCTTCGTCGATCCAAGGTTTCGGAATACGGCGTCCGTCTCCGTGAAAAACAAAAGCTCAAGTTCTTCTACGGTATTCTTGAGCGCCAATTCAGCCGTTACTTCGAGATGGCCGGTCGCAGCAAAGCTGACACTGGTGAAGTGCTACTGACCTTGCTCGAACGTCGGCTCGATAACGTGGTGCATCGCCTCGGGTTCGCCCCAAGTCGCGCCTCCGCTCGTTCACTCGTTGCCCACGGCCACGTGCTGGTGAATGGTCGCAAGTGCGACGTGAGCAGCGTGCTGTTGAAGGCTGGCGACATCGTCAAGGTGAAGACCCGCGAGAGCAGCCTGAAGCTGGCCCGCAACAACCTCCAGTTGCTGCCACCACAAGTGCCAGACTTCCTGATGATCATCAATAACGATGAGCCGGAAGGAAAGATGACTCGCCTCCCAACGCGTCAAGATGTGGACAGCCACATCTCTGACATCAAAGAGCAGCTCATCATCGAAATTGCAACCCGCTAAGTGCGGAGCGAATCTTCCCGACAGGCTGCGAACCTGTCGGGTGTTTTTGTTTCAAATGTCCCTTGGTTGTTGGGTTTCTGGCTCGCAGTCGATCCCCTGTGAAGTTCGCACTCGCAGGACGACAACGCGGGAAGCCGAAACCCACACCTGGAGGAAATCTCATGCGAGTACGTTGGCGCGGTTTAGAACTCCCAAGCCGAGTTCAGTCTGAACGCAGCACCCTGACCGATACCCACGGCAAGTTTAGCGTCGAGCCATTCGAGCGCGGCTTCGGTATGACCGTAGGCAACAGCCTGCGTCGTATCCTGCTTAGCAGCCTCGAAGGCAGCGCTGTCACTAAGGTCAAGATTCAAGGTGCACCGCACGAAATCAGCACCATCCCTGGTGTGGTGGAAGATGTCACCGACATCATCCTCAACATTAAGTCGTTGGTGGTGAAGAACCTGTCGGATCAACCGAAGATTATTCGAATCGACCTGCACGGCAGCCGAGACAAACGGGATGTGCTGGCTGCTGACATTCAGCACGACGAGATGGTGCAGATCATCAATCCGGAACACAAGATCGCCACGCTGACAGCAGACGTGCCGTTCGTTGTGGAAATGACTGTGGAAAACGGTCGCGGTTACCGCACCGCTGACGAAAACATCGGTAAGGATCGCGAAGTCGGCACCATTCCGGTGGACAGCAGCTTCAGCCCGGTCACACGTGTGAAGTATGACATCGAAGAAACTCGCGTGGGCCAAAAGACGAACTACGACCGCTTGCTGATCGACATTACCACGAACGGTACGATCACCCCGCAACTGGCCCTGACGGAATCGGCCAAGATTCTCCGCAAGCACCTCAACGCCTTCGTGCAGTACAACGAACCTGGCCCGGAAGTGGACATCGGCGAAGCACCGATTGAAATCGGCACCCAGCAAATATCCACGGAAGACCGTGTCCTCGAAGCGAAGCTCAACCTCAGCCTTGCTGAGTTGGAACTCTCGGTTCGTGCGACGAACTGTCTGGAATCCGAAGGCATCGCCACAGTGCGAGAACTGGTGAGCCGAACCGAGGAAGAACTGCTGGAAGTCCGCAACTTCGGCGATACCACGCTGAAGGAAGTGAACGCGAAGCTCAAGGAAAAGGGCATGTACCTTGGCATGAAGACCGCCAAGCGGTAGCCCGAAACACAACCGGTGATGTTTCGTCACCGGTTTTTTGCTCCACCTGCCTTGGCACGGGGTGGAGTTACTCAACACCCAACATCAGGGGAGTTTGCCATGAATCATCGTCGCAAAGGGCGTAAGCTCAACCGGAACGCCAGCCACCGCTTGGCCCTCTTCCGGAACTTGAGCCGATCGCTGATTACACACGAAACGATCCGCACGACCATGCCGAAGGCGAAGGAACTGCGTCCGTTCATTGAGAAGCTCATCACGCTGGCGAAGCGTGCTGCTCTGATCATGGACGAAGCTGCAGGCACTACCGACGATAAACAGAAGGCCAACCTCACGGCTCAGGCTCTTCACCTCCGTCGGCAAGCGATGGCCAAGCTCGGGCCAACCCACGGTACCGGTATCTACGCGAAGGACGGCACAGCCGAACCTGATCGTCAGAAGGACACCGTGCTGAAGAAACTGTTCAACGAGATCGGCCCACGCTTCAAGACTCGCCCAGGTGGTTACACCCGCGTGCTGAAGCTGGCAACCGTCCGCTTGGGCGATGCCGGTGCTCAGGCCATCATCGAGTTCATGAAGGAAGGCGAAGTGAAGGAACAACTCGGCGCACCCGTGATGCCGACCGCTCCGACGATGGCGTAACACAAACAGAGCCGCGCACGTAGCGAAGCGGAGTAAGTGGAAAGGGCGATGATGCCCAATCCGTTTACTCCGCTTCTTTTTTTCAGGTTAAATCGCTTACTTCGCTCACGCTCCGTGCGCGGCTCTGTTAAATCGCTGCGGCCCACTTACGGCGGATGAACTCGATCCCCTTCGTGTACACTTCCTCTGGCGATGGGAACAAGTCTCGCCATACGCGGGTGGCAGCGGCCAAGTCCGGCAGTGCCCGGCCGAATGCTTCGATCACGAACCAGCCGTCGTAGCCCGTCTTCTTCAATGCGTTGAACGCTTCGTCCCAATGCACTTGACCGGTGCCCGGCGTGCCGCGGTCATTCTCGCTGATGTGGACGTGGGCGAACACATCCTTCACGGTGTCGATTGCACTGGCTTGGCTCTTCTCTTCGATGTGGGCGTGGAAGGTGTCGTACATACAGCGGAAACTCGGATGATTGACGCTCTTTACCAGTGCCCGTGCATCGGCAGCCGTGGTGAGGAAGTAACACTCGAAGCGGTTCAGGTACTCGATGGCCAGTGTGAGCTTGGCTTGTTGGGCGAAGTCTGCTGCCTGACGAAGCACCTCTACGGCTCGGCTCTTTTCGTCCGCCGTAGGCCCACTGCCACTGAACACGCCAAGCGGGCTGTGGTATGGCCCACACATGGCTACGCTGCCGAGGATGTGGTTCATTTCCACCGCCCACTTCAGGCGATCCACTGCGGCTGCTCGGATGTTGGCCTCCGGGCTAATCGGGTTATTCTCAGGGTTCATCACCGTCACGGTGCTGCATGCCAGACCTTGTTTGTCGAGTTCGGCGCGGATCATCTTGTAGTGTCCCGCAGTGCCATCGAAGAGCGGGAGTTCCACGCCATCGAAGCCTGCGGATTTGATCTTAGCCATCGTGGGAAAGTCCGCCTCTGTGACAAAGCCCGTCCACAGAAGCAGGTTCATGCCGATTTTCATGGGAGAGTTCCGAGTGTGATGTTCTGCATTCTCAGGTTGTTGACCCTTCAGGCAAGGTGACAAAGCCATATCACAGTTAGGAAAGCTGGAGTTCACCTGCCATGTCGGATCGTGTGAGTATCGCTGGATTGGATGTTCCGTTGCTTCGCCCGGCGAGCGTAGCCGAATTGTGTGATCAGATTCGCGGGGCCACGGCTGTGTATCCCGTGGGTGGCTCGACGGCCCTTGATGATGGCGGCGTGCACACGGTATCGGGCGTGGCGATCGGCACAACCAACCTCCATCAGATCATCGATTACCCGGCCCGTGACCTGACCATCACTGTTCAGGCCGGCATCACCTTCGCAAAACTCGCGGAGGTACTGGCCACCGAAGGACAGTACCTGCCGATTGATGTGCCGCATCCGGATCGGGCTACTCTCGGTGGGGCGATGGCCACCAACTGGAGCGGGGGCCGCCGACTCATGCACGGCACACTGCGCGATGCTGTCATCGGGATTTCGTTCGTGAATGACGAAGGGCAAGAAGTGAAGGGCGGGGGCCGCGTGGTGAAGAATGTGGCCGGGTACGACTTCATGAAATTGATGATCGGTTCGATGGGCACGCTGGGTGTTATCACGCAGGTGACGTTAAAGGTGAAGCCAAAGCCTGAAGCGATGGGAAGCGTGCGGTTCGATCTGGGCAACGCCGCCGTGGGGCCGACGTTAGAGAGGCTGCATGAAAGCAAAGCCCGCCCTGCGATGATCGAACTGAGTTCCATCGCTGGAGGCTGGCGGATCGAGTGTGGCTTCGAGGAAAAGGCCGAAACCGTAGCCTGGCAACAACGCACATTGGCGGACGACCTCCGTGGGGCACCAGTTCAAGATGTTCAGTTGTTCAATGGCTTGCCGCCGTTGGCCCCGGAATTCAACGAAGGCGTTTTGCTCAAAGTGAACGTGATCCCAAGCGCCGTGGCTGGTGTAGCGTTGTCTGCGTTGGCTGCTTCTCCAATGGCACGCAATCTGGCCCATGCCGGAAGCGGAATTGTTTACGTTCACCTGCCATCGGACACGAGCAAAGAACAGACCTCTACGGTGCTTGGCGAATTGACAAAGCTCACAACCAAGGCGAACTCGAACGTGATCGTGGTGCGCTGCCCGTCGGCCTGGAATCCCAGCCTGCCAATCTGGGGGCGGGACACCGGAGATCGTTTCGTGATGCAGAAAATCAAGAAAGCTCTCGACCCGAGAGGGGTATTTAATCCTGCACGGTCCGTGTGTTGATTCTTCGGATTCTGTCGAATCACGGGAATAAACCCCACACGGCGATCATCTAGAACTGTATGAGCTGTTCGGCTCGTCCCTTGATGCTCTCCCCGTTCTACCTTTGGAGTTTAACCATGTTGAAGATTCGTATTCTCGCTATCGCTGCTGCTTTCGGCCTCGTCGCTCTCGTCGGTTGCGGCCCTGTTCCTTCGACCGGCAGCCTGAAGGACAAGGCTAAGGACGCTGTTGATAAGGGAGTCGACAAGGCCAAGGAAGTTGGCGGCGACATTAAGGACAAGACCAAGGAAGTTGTTGACAAGGGTGTCGACAAGGCCAAAGAAGGTTGGGACAAGATCAAGGATACCGTTGGCAAGTGGAAGGATGGCTACGACAAGGATCTGACCGCCGTCGAAGCCAAGGTTAAAGAACTGGATGCCAAGAAGGCCGCTGCCAAGTCGCCAGCAGAGATCCAGAAAGCCGAAGCAGAGTTCAAGGAAGCCAATGGCATGCTCGAGCAGGTCAAGGTCGCTGTCGTGGGTAGCTTCGACAAGGTCAAGGATGGCACTGCATGGGATGATTTCAAGAAGAATGTAGAACCGAAGATGGCCGCATTGAAGGAAAAGCTCGGCATCAAGTAAGTGATCTCCTCGTTAAAACCGACACCCCGTGAGCCTACTCACGGGGTGTTTGCATTTCCGAAGGCAGCCACCTCAGGTAACTCCGCGAGATCGTTCAGCCCGAAGAGTTGCAGGAACTTCTTGGTTGTGCCGTAGAGCTGCGGACGACCCAGGGACTTCTGCTTCC
Organism: Gemmatales bacterium; assembly: GCA_038230995.1. Classification (GTDB taxonomy): domain Bacteria; phylum Planctomycetota; class Planctomycetia; order Gemmatales; family Gemmataceae; genus JALHQU01. Next base: position 389 of record JBBRME010000084.1, on the reverse strand, counting down.
CCACCACAGCGATCAAGTCTTTTTCTTGCAACTGCCGCATCGGGTCTGAGGCAGAGACTCCACGAATCGACTCCACGTCAGCTCTCGTGATCGGTTGCTTGTAGGCAATGATGGCCAGGGTTTCCATCATCGGTGGTGCGAGTCGGGCTTCGTGCCCCAGCCGACGCAACCGTAGCAGCCACGGGTGATAAGTAGTTTTTGTGAGTAACTGATAGCCACCGGCGAGCAGTTCAATTTGAAACGGGGCGGCTTCCGCTTCGTACAAGTGCCGAAGTTGATCGATCAACCGCTTCGCTTCGCGGCCGTCGACTAAACCTGCAACCGTAGCAAGCTTCTTGGATGTCAGCGGTTCATCGGCCAGCCAGAACGCGGCTTCCACTTTGGCGAGT
>JBBRME010000083.1:0-17855 GCA_038230995.1 Gemmatales bacterium | reverse complement strand
TTAATTACTGGAACCGCGGGCGTTGTTGGTTTTTTGCGAACCGGCGACGTGATTCGCGGGGTTAAAAAACACAACCCTGCGACTCACGTCGCCGGTTCGCCAATTCACTGCCTCAACGCGATCGGCGTAATCGCCACAGACTTGGTCTGCTTGGCTTCGGCGTTGGTGGGGTTCTTCTGGTAGTACGCCAAGGCCACCACCAGCACGGCAACCAGCCCGCAAAGCAGCCCGATCTTCCCTTCATTCGTCATGGACGATCTCTTGAGTTGGGCGTCTCTGTTATTTCGCAGAGATTGACTCAACTCAAGTGAACTTGAGGAGAAGTCGGACTGATGGGGAAATTGTGGACGTCGTCGTCTGCTCAATCGGCAAAGTTTCGCCAATCGGCGACCTAGGCCTTTGACCTAGGCTACCTTGTCTCGGCCCTTTGGGCCTGTTGGATTTCAGGGCCGAAGGCCCGTGACAGGCTAGCCTAGGCCAGCGGCCTGGGAAACATCTACGGTGCCTGCTTCAGCACGTTCATGATGTACTGGCGGATTTCGCCGACGGCAGCTTCAGTAGCAATCTGCACGTTCGGCAACCCCACCGGTTGCTTGCGGGCATCAATCACCAACATCCCACGGGTGAGTTCGCCCTTGGTTTCGATGTCGCCGATGCGGCTCTCGGTGGTCATCGCCTCTGGCATGGCCACGGCCACGATGCCCAGCACGTCCTTCAGGTGAAAGCCTTCAATGCCGTAAAGGTTCATGCTGGCGCGGATGCCGAAAGGCACAATCTTACGCAGGAACTTGCACGTGGCGGAGTCGGGGTTCGGCGACTCGAGCAGTTCCGTCGGCGACAGGATCAGCTTGCGTGTCACATCCAGCGGAATGAGGATCGGGTGCAACCCAACGTGCAAGCAGCGACGAGCACCATCAGGATCGAGATAGAAGTGGTACTCGGCAGCAGGGCCCGCGTTACCGGGTTCTTTCCAACTCCCGCCAATGAGGATGGTTTTGTCGATCAACCGGGCAATGTCCGGGTCTCGATCCAAGGCACGGGCCAGCGTGGTGGCCGGGCCAAGGCAGACCACCGCAACTTCGTGCGGGAACTCACGCACCAGATCGCACAGCACTTTGTCGGACGGATGGGCATGGTGCTTGGTGCGGGCGATGAAGTTGTTGTTGCCCAGGCCGTCGGCCCCGTGCATGGCGGTGCCATTGAGTTCGTACTCGACGGGGATGGCGGTAGCGGTGCGCGGCCAGCGCGGCGGATTGAGTTCGTCAATAAGCACGTTCACGTTGAGCGTGGCCTGCGTGGCGCTCACGTTCCCGGCACACGGCAGCAGGCCGATGAGTTCGAGGTTCGGGTCGTGCATGGCCAACGCAATGGCGAAGGCGGTGTCGATACCCGGATCAGCAATCAGGATGAGTTTCTTGCCCATGCTGGAAGTGTATCACAAGCGGCAAATCAACGACAACTGACCTAGCAAATCGACATTCTGTCTGGCGTGAATGCTTCTCACGGGTATGGGGACACCCACCCCCATCGACACTCCATGATAAGAATGATCATTGATGTTTGACGTGTAAGTCCATTACATGCAAGCAGATGCGACGATTTTGATAGCCTTCTTAAGAGATACTGCCAACAGTCATTTTGTTTTACTTGTTAGGACAATTCCCGGTTGGTGCATATTCGTGTGATTGCCATCATACCGTTGGCATGTGTCTGGCGCTTCCGAGCGCGTCACATCAGCGAGGGTCCTGTCGAAACAAGCATCTCACCCAGCTCGCTGTAACAAACTTGTGCCGAAGGTGGTTTGCAGGGCGGCTTCGCTCAGCACCGTGTCCGGGTGGCCGGCGGCGCGGATCTTCCCTCCGGCTAGGCGCAGCACATCGTTCCATGGTGAGAGGGCGTGAAAAAGATGTCAATAGAAAAGGTGACTGTCCCCTTTTCAGCCCGAAACTCAGACTCTCATCGCTTCTCGAGTCTGGCATGGGGTTTGCTGATGCAATATGGTCCTCCCCACTCCTGCACCGCGATGATGTACAGCCCGATCTGAGCTCGGTCGGCTGAACAGCTATTACGGCGAGAATAACGGATAGAAGCACAATGGATTCAAACAATCGCACTTCGCCGCAGTCTCGACAGCCGATTCCAGCGGTCGTGGAACCTGCGGACTCAGAACTTCATTCATCTGCATCTGAACCGAAGATACCGGTGCGGGAGTTGAAGGTCTACAGCCACTCCTCACTTGTTTATTGGTGGCCGGTGTGGGTTGTGGGCTACTTGATGGCGATACTCACTTACTTCTTCGGGCAGAAGTATCAGATCGGCGAAGAACGCATGTGGTTCCATGCCAGCAGCAACCTTGGCGTTTTCTTTTTCCTCACACTTTTTCTGGTCATTGTGATTACGAACGTTTCGGTTCGCGGGCTGGTCTCCGGTCTGGTCATCTTGGCAATTGCGCTCGTTTCCGTTTTGTTGGCCTTCTTTGGTTGGTGGGACGCGATCTTCTCCTGGTTCGGCGACCTGAAGATCCAACTCAACTTCGGGGCTTATGTGTGGTTCTCGACGCTCATTCTGATCGTTTGGGCGGTCTCCGTCTTCATTGTGGACCGCATGAGCTACTGGCATATTAAGCCGGGACAGATCACCCGCGTGCTCGTCTTCGGCACCGGTTCTAAGACGTACGACACCATCGGCATGGTGCTGGAAAAGCATCGCGAAGATTTTTTCCGCCACTGGCTCCTCGGCCTCGGGTCTGGCGACTTGGATATGCAAACAACGGGTGCTACGTCTGAACGGATAAGCGTGCAAAACGTTCTGTTCATTGGTTCAAAAGTCGAGACTATCCAACGGCTCATTTCAGAAGACCCCCACGCCGCATAGAGACCCACATCGTGACCGTTCAAGACCATCGGCGGGCTTCACGGGAGAGCATTGATCGTGCGAGAACCGACCTTCAACGACCGAGGCCCCATACGGATAACGTTGATGTTGTTCGCATGGTGTGTGCTAGCCGCGACAAGTGTCGCGCAGGTGCCGGTTCTTAAAAACGACCCACCTAGGAAGAATCCTGCCCCCGGCAAGGCAGACCTCTTCCCAGCACCCGCAAAGGTGGATGTCAAACCCGCTTCGCGTGATGAAGAGATACGATTGCGACTTCAGAGCGTGCTTGAAGCCACTGGCTGGTTCGCGGACTCTCAAGTCCGTGTCGAGCAAGGTGTTGTTTTCCTGAGTGGTCGAACGGAAACAGACGAACTCAGGGTCTGGGCCGGCGAGCTGGCGAGAAACACACAAGATGTCGTCGCCGTGGCCAACCAAATCGATGTTCCTCAGCCGTCAATTTGGGATTTCGGCCCGGCATGGAGTGGGATGATGGTCTTGTGGAAGGATGTCATCCGCTCGCTTCCCTTTTTCGTATTTGGATCTCTGGTCCTTTTGCTGTCGGTGGGGGCAGGCTTATTGGCTACACGGAGTCTTCGAGCACTTCTCCAGACCCGAGTTCGGGCAAAACTCCTGAGAAACGTGATCGCTCGTACAGGGGGTGTTTTCGTCTTTCTCTTTGGCACCTACATCGTGCTCCGAGTCTCCGGCTTAACTCAACTGGCCCTGACAGTGGTCGGTGGTACCGGCCTGATCGGGCTTGCAGTCGGTATTGCCTTCCGGGATATCACTGAGAACTTCCTGGCAAGTATCTTCCTCAGCATGCAGCGGCCCTTCGAGTCCGGCGATCTGGTAGAGATCGCTGGAGTAACCGGGTATGTACAGCAACTGAATGTGCGTAGCACGATCGTGATGACTCTGGATGGCAACCTCGTTCAGATTCCCAACGCCACCGTATACAAAACCAACCTTCGAAATTTCACTACCAACGTCAACAGGCGAGAGGATTTCGTCGTCGGTATCGGCTACGACGACGCGATCAACGAAGCTCAGGAAATAGCTCGAAAAGTCCTGGCCGACCACCCGGCTGTTCTGAAGGATCCCGAGCCTTCGGTATTGGCCGATAACCTCGGTCGAGCGACCATCAACTTGCGAGTTTACTTTTGGCTCAATGGCCGAGAACACAGTTGGCTCAAAGTGCGGTCGTCGGTGATCCGACTTGTGAAACTCGCTTTCCAGAAACATGGCATTTCCATGCCAGATGAGGCACGTGAGGTGATCTTCCCACAAGGCATCCCCGTCACCATGCTCCATGGCAAACCAGACGAAACGAAACAGATCGAGCCGGTTCAGCAAAACCCCGCACAACCACCGACGGATGAACTCGATGCGGCATCCACAAAAGCGGAAGGCGGGCTTTCCAGCGAAGCTGGTGTCATCAAAGAACAGGCTCGCCATGTTCGCCCATTGAACGACGGGGAGAATCTTTTGAAGGCACCGCCCTCCGTTGCGCAGGGCACTCAAGGAAAAGGGTCAGGTCAATGATCCAGAAATTGCGCCATTGGTGGCAATCGATGCAATCGAGCTTCTGGTTTGTGCCGGCGGTCATTGTGCTGGGTGCCGTGGGGCTTGCCAGTGGGCTGATTAGTGTGGATGCGTCCGTTGAATTGCACTTCGACAAAAAATGGCCAATCCTTTTCGGTGCGGGTGCATCTGGTGCCCGTGGCCTACTTACAGCTGTCGCCAGCTCCATGATCACGGTCGCCGGGGTGGTGTTCTCCATCACAATCGTTGCCCTCTCGTTGACCTCCAGTCAATACACGTCAAGGGTTCTACGCAACTTCATGCGCGACCGCATCAACCAGGCCGTGCTCGGCGTGTTTGTTGGCATCTTTGCGTACTGTCTTGTGGTGCTCCGCACCATCCGCGGGGGCGATGAAGGAGCTTTTGTACCGTCGCTGGCGGTCATCGGTGGGATGGCCCTGGCGTTCGTCGGCATTGCCTTTCTGATCTACTTTATCCACCACATTTCATTGTCGATCCAGGCGTCGAGCATCATTGCTTCGCTTGCAGAGGAAACGATCGTTGCCGTCGATCATTTGTTTCCCAAGGGGCTGGGCGAGAACGCCAAAGATGACGCGGACCACAGTCCGGTAGGGCCATCGGCGAGCCAGGTTTGGTCAGTCATTGCAGCACGCAAGACCGGCTACATCGAGAGTGTCAACGAGAATGCCCTACTGGCCTTCGCAGGGAAGCACAAAACCATTGTGCGTATGGAACGCGGCATCGGCGAGTTCGTTGTTGAAGACACACCGTTGGCGTCGATGGCTGGTAGGAACAATGCGGATGAAGAGATGGTCACGGAACTGAACGGACTGTTTGAAATCAGCCGTCAACGTACGGTACAACAGGACGCGGGCTTCGGTATCCGCCAGATCGTTGACGTTGCATTAAAAGCTCTTTCGCCTGGGGTGAACGACACGACGACGGCGGTGATGTGCGTGGACTATCTGGGGTCGATCCTCGCTCGGCTTGCGGTGCGTGGGATGGCGACTGCTCACCGCCTGGATGAGGGCGAGTTACGTGTCATCGCCCGAGGCCCGACCTTCGAGAGTTTGCTTGCTAAAGGCTTCGACCAGATCCGCCAGAATGCCGATGGTAACGTTGCGATCCTCAAGCGGCAGATTCAGGCCTTGGAAACGATCGCCGGACAGACAACAGACATCCGGCGGAGGCATGCAATTCGGCAACAGGCGGAACTGATCGCTTTCGTGGCCAGGCGAAGCATCACAACGCCCCACGATCTTGCTGGTGTTGAAGAAGAGTCGAAAGTGCTGTTGAAGATCCTCTGAGATGATTGCATAGGAAAATCTGGTGCCAGCGGGGGGGGTAAAAGGGGACAGTCCCATGCCTGTCCACATTTTTAGCCTGCTGAAGCGGCGTTGTGCGACACCAGTTCGCGGGCTTGATCGAGCTCATACGTTAGCCGGAATTGCCCAGAGGATGATCACAACGGCAATGAGAACTCCAACGAGATAGAGAACTGCACGTGCGAATTTGGACTGACGCTTCGCCGCTAAGGCCGCTTGGATCGATTGCAGCGCGTAGTAGATGACAAAGGCCTTCGAGGCGTAGGTGATGATTTCGTAGATGTTCGCCATCCACGTGATGGCGATAGCGACGGAAGCCGTTACGACGTTGCCAACGTTGACACTCACCCGCTTGACGAAGAGTTCCGAGAGCAGCCCCCCCGCGCCGTTGGTGTCCGCAACGGCAGCCGACAACTGGGAGGCGAGTGCGGCAAGGACTATGACCGGTAGCAGCGCGCTGCCGATCGGTTTCAGCATGTCGAGAATCCCCGTCTCATTGCCGGCTGAAAGAGGTGTGTTTGTGAAGTATCGCGTGATCAGCACGACGAAAGCGAGGTAAATCCCGGTCGATATCCACTGTGCGTGGCGCATGGTCGCAATACGCATCTCCGGGGAGTACGAGTCACCAAGATATCGCGACGTTTCAAAACCCTGTACCAGGATAACAAGCCCGAGGACGATGCGAAGTTCCTGTGAGCCGGTGGCGTTATTCAGTTCCGGCCAGTTGAACGTACCCCCGTGTACCGCGATGACAGTGGCGACACTGAGCGTGATCAAAAGGCCACCGATCAGTGATAGTTTCAACCCGACCGCGCCGAGCGTCAATCGCTCGAGCGCCTTCAACCCGCCGAGAAATCCCAGAACACCAATGCAACTGATGACACATGTAGCGACGACACGAACCACGAACGGATCTGTCACACCGCCGAGACGAAGGGCGAATGCCGCGAACAGATTCAAGTAGTAGGCAACCGAAATGAAATACGAGAACGAGAGCACCAGTTCCGATGCCCTCTCCAGCCTCAATACGAGTTTGGTTGGGTTCCCGTTGAGCAGGGGTTCGACGTGTGCGATGTTGTGACGAATCGCGGAGCCGAACAAATAACCGATCGCACAGAGTGCCAGCATCGCAAACCATGCCAGCGTTCCGGTTGTTGCCGCCAGGATCGGTCCGACGACCAGGAACCCTGATCCGATAATCGAGGCCAGCGGTGTTACGGTTGCGCCCCACCTGGGGGATCTGAGCAGTTTCGGGTTGAGGAACAGTACCGCGCATGCAAGCGACGCGACGACGAGCACGACTGTGGTAATTTCCATGGATCCTTTGATCATTTTCGTTGACGCTACAGAAATTTGCGATTTGCTCTACTCAACAGTTCCAGACGGTGCCTGTCTGTTGAGGTAGCATACCGACTGTCCTGTCCCATGACATGTTTTTTGGACGGTGTTTGGGCGAGTATCGGGGTGGTGTGTGCGTTCGTGCTAAGTTGGGGTCGACGTACCCTGGGCTCGAGTGACGACGTTCGCGGCTCGCAAGATGAAAACCCAACTCGCTCACGCTTCGTGCTCGTAGACACTTCGTTCGCGGCTCGCAAAACAAGACCCTCGCTCACGCTTCGGGCTTGTCAAAACAAGCATCTCACCCCGCCCGTTGTAACAGACTCGTGCCGAAGGTGGTTTGCAGGGCGGCTTCGCTCAGCACCGTGTCCGGGTGGCCGGCGGCGCGGATCTTCCCACCGGCCAGGCACAGCACATGCGTGGCGAAGGTGCGTACCGTGGCGAGGTCGTGGCTCACCAGTAACACGGTGCCATGGGTGGTGCTGTTCCAGGTGGAGATCAGTCGATAGAAGTCTTGCTCGTCCTTGAAGTCGATGCCCGAGGCCGGTTCATCGAGCAGCAACAACTCCGGCTCCGGTTCCATCGCCAACGCAAACAAGATCCGTTGTAGTTGACCGCCGCTCAGGCCGTCCACAGGTACTTCCAGCAGGTGTGCGGCATCCACGCGGGCCAGCAGTTCCTTGGCCTTGGTGATCACACTCTTGGAGATGCCGAGGAACAGCGGGCGGACTTTCTGGAAGGCCAAGGCGAAGAGGTCGATCACCGTTACGGGCAACCGGCTCTCAAGTTGCAGGCGCTGCGGAACGTAACCAATGTGCTTGGGCTTACGGTGCAGGTGGTTGTGCCCGCATCGGAACTGAATGTCGCCACGATAAGGGAACTCACCCAAGAGGGTACGCAGTAGGGTCGATTTGCCGGAGCCGTTCAGCCCGACCAGTGCGGTGATGCTGCCGCGCGGGATGTCCGCCGACACGCCGGTGAGGATCGGTTTCCCCCCACGGCGTACCGAGAGTTGCTTCAGCGTCAGCAGCGCGGGAGAGTCGATCACGACGTGGTAGACCTCTTGATTTCCACAACGATTTCGGCTCGGCAGGAGCCTCGCCCTCCCGAAAGCAGGTTTTGTGGGAGGGCGAACCTCCTGGTGAGCCGTGGAAGATTGATCACTGGGTGAAGGCCTTGGCCAGGGCGGTGAGGTTGGCCCGCATCTTCTTCTCATACCAGTCCATCGTCAGTTCTTCCCGCGTGGCGGTTTCCATCGGGTCGAGTTCAATCACCACCGGCTTGGCGATGCCCTTGCTGGTGAGGGCTTCGGTCACGGCTTTGACCCCGCCGTGCGTGCCGAACTGCGGCTCGGCAGCAAACACGCGGACGTTTTCCTTGGTGCAAAGGGCGATCAGGGCCTTGAGTTCCGTTGAGCCAGGTTCCTGCCCCGGTACCATCTGAATCACCCCACTGACGGTGACGTCAAAACAACTGGCGAAGTAGTTCATGCTGCCGTGGGCGGTCACCAATTTGCGGTCGCTCTTGCGGACGGGGGCCAGCAGGGCCGTGCCTTCAGCCTTTAGTGCTTCGAGCTTGGTGATGTAAGCAGCGGCGTTCGCTTCAAACTTTTCAGCTTTGTTCGGGTACTTCGCGGACAGTTCCTTCTTCACCACGGTCACGAGCTTCTTGGCGATGTCCGGGCTGAGCCAGACGTGTGGATCGTGGTCATGATCTTTGTCGTGGTCGTGCTTGGCCTCTTCTTTGCCTTCTTCTTTCTTGCAGCACTCGCAGCCGTCCGATTCCAGCAGGATGTTGTGCGGCAGTTTTTCGCCGAGTGCTACCAGCAGCACGTTGGTGTTGTTGCTGCCCTTGGTGAGCTTGGCGGCGAAGCTGTCATCCAGCCCCATGCCGTTGATGAAGAGCATGTCCACCGAGTTGGTCAGTTCGCGGTCGGCAGCCGTCACTTCGGAGCCGTGCGCCCCTTGGGCGGTCTTGATGGTTTTGACGGTGCCGGTGTCGCCCACCACGTTAGCCACGAAGCAGTACAGGGCGGGGAACGACACCGCCACGTTCACCGGGCCATCGCTGGTGGACACTGCGACAGGTTGACTCGGTCGAGAAGTGCAACCGACGCCCACGGCCAACAGACACGCTACACCCAGCAGAAGAGATCGCATGATTCCACCTCACGGTATGACACCATTATACCGAGGTATGGTTTTGGTGTGAAGTGGGAAAATTCGGGCAGTGTGAGTCGGAACCACTGGTCGGAACGGGGGCACCGCTTGGTTCCAGCTACGACCGATACATCGCTTCGTATTCCGCGGCGCTACGGTCCCAGCTCCAGTCTTGCTGCATGGCCCGCACGACGATCTTGTGGAAATCGTCCGGCCGGGTTCGCATCAGCCCTACGGCCCACTTCACGGTTTCGAACAAGGCACTGGCGGTGTAGTCCACAAAGCTGAAGCCAGTGCCGCGGTTCGCGGCCATGTTCTCTTCGCTGGCATTCACGATGGTGTCGGCCAGTCCACCGGTGGCGCGAACCACGGGCGGCGTGCCGTACTTCAAACTGTAGATTTGGTTGAGGCCACACGGTTCATACCGGCTGGGCATGAGGAACAGATCGCTACCGGCTTCCACGAGGTGGGCCAGTGGTTCATGGAAGCCCAGATAGATGCCCACCTGATTGGGGTGCTTGTCGCGGAACGATTGAAGTTGGTCGTGATATTCACGGTCGCCGTCGCCGAGGAACACAAGCTGACAGCCGAGATCGAGAAAGCCCGGTGCCGCACTCATCACCAGGTCGAGCCCCTTTTGGCTGACTAACCGCGCCACCATACCCAGCACCGGGCGATCGGGGTCCGTCGGCAAGCCGAAGTGGTTCTGAAGTTCGATCTTGTTGGCGGCCTTGCCAGCCTTCACCGTTGTCTCGTCGTAAGTCTGCACCAGGTGTGGATCGCTGGCCGGGTTCCACTCGCTGTAGTCGACCCCGTTCACGATGCCACGGAGCTTGTGCTGAGTCAGTTGCAGCAGTGCCTCCATACCGCAGCCGTACTCTGGGGTCTGAATCTCTCGGCTGTAGGTGGGGCTGACGGTGTTGACCACGCTGGAGTACACGATGCCGCTTTTCAGGCAGTTCAAGTGGCCGTGGAACTCAAGTTGGTTGTGGTTGAACAACCAGTTGGGTAGCCCAGTGATATCCATCACCCCACGGTTGAACATGCCTTGATAAGCAATGTTGTGGATGGTGAACACACTGCGTGTGTTCTGGAACTCCGGCCGCTGGCGATAGACTTCTTCGAGATAAACGGGCACCAAGCCGGTTTGCCAGTCATTAGCATGAAGGATGTCCGGTGCGAAGCCAACGGCACTGGCCACTTCCAGCACAGCCCGGCTGAAGAAGACGAACCGCTCGGCGTTGTCTGGGTAATCCGACTTGTAGCCGCTGGGCATGGTCTGCTGATACAGCCCCTTGCCACGGGCGTTATCGTCGCGGTCAAAGTAATCCGGTGCATCAACAAAGTAGATCGGCACATTCGAGTTCGGCAGTACACTTCGATGGATGCGACACGCCAACGTGCGATGGCCCACCGCCACGTTGGCGGTGTACGGTGTGACCTCGGTGGTGCGTTTGCCGTAACGCACGGCCCGGTGATACGGCATCACCACCGCTACATTGTGCCCGCGACGAGCCAAGGCCACGGGTAGCGCGGCAGCAACGTCGGCAAGGCCGCCGGTCTTGGCGTACCCCGCCACTTCGGACGCCGCTACTAAAATGTTCAGAGGTCTCATCGGCCACCATCCCCGTACTTCCCCGTGATTGTATTCCCATGCTTGATGAGTTCCTGAATCGTGAGGTTGTGATCGACTTTCGCTCCGAGTATGTCTGCCTCGGTACACTGGTGCGCTACGACGACATCGTGCTTGAACTCCGTAACGCGGACTTGCACGACCTACGCGATACCGACACCAGCCGAGAGAACTACGTGGCGGCCAGCTTAGCCACGGGCATCAAGCGCAATCGCAAGCGGGTGCTTGTGTTCCGTACCGAGATTGTGGCCATCTCCCGGCTGGATGAAGTGGCCGATGCGTGAAGCGAAGATCATCCCGGTACTTGATCTGCTCGGCGGTGTGGTGGTGCAAGCCATCGCCGGGAACCGCTCGGCGTATCAACCCATCAGCAGTGTGTTGACCAGTTCCACTGAACCAACAATTGTTGCCGAAGCCTTGGCCCATGTCGTGGGTCATCGCACGATCTATGTTGCGGACTTGGACGCCATCGCCGGGCGGACACCACACACTTTGAACCTGCCGGGCTTTGATGTGTGGCTCGATGCTGGATTCATCACCATGCCGCAACTCATACCGAACATCGTGCCCATTCTTTCCAGTGAAGCCAGCGTCGGTCCTTCTTGCATGACTTCCGAAGTCATCGTGAGTGTCGATTTGCGGAATGGTGAACTTGTCGGTTGGCCGGGTACTCCGCTGGAGTACCTTGGCACCGCTTATCATGCCGGTGCCCGACGGTTCATCATCCTTGATGTCGCTGTTGTCGGTACTAATCGTGGGCCGAGCACGTTGGAACTTTGTCAAGTCGTGAAGCAGACCTACCCGGATGTGGAACTCATCTCCGGCGGCGGCGTGCGTGGTCGTGCTGATGTTCAACGCTTCACTGACAACGGGGTGTCAGCGGTGCTGGTGGCCACGGCGTTGCACACCGGCGTGCTGCCATGAGCCGCGTGGAACTGACACTTGCCGATGCGTGTGCGGGGTGCGGTCGCTGCTGTGAAACCATTGGCCTGCCACCGTTTGAGGCCGCGAACCCCAGCTTCGGCCCGCAGCGTGTGAGCACTCGTAACCTCTCTGCGAATCAGATCGACGATGCCACCTTCGACACCGAACTGTTTTTGCTGATGCCCACAGAATTGCGCGAAGCACACGCTCAATTACTGTTGAACCTCACCACCAACCTCAGTGGCCAACCCTGTGCCTGGTACGACACTGTGGCCAAGCGCTGCATGAACTATTCCTTTCGCCCCGCCACCTGCCGTCGCTTCGAGGAAGGCGATACTCGTTGCCTGGAACTTCAAGATCAGCCGGAAACGCAACTCGTTTGGCAGTTCGCCGCACCGGTGGAACGCTGGCAAAACCCCCGCCTACCGGGGTAAATGGAAAAACTCAGTGACACTCAGGTGTCAGCGAAGACAATGACGGCTTGATCGCGGCCCTATACTGGATGGCAGCCACGTCAAACTGCCGCAAGAAATCCTTCCCCGTGAACTTCGTCAGTGTCGGTGATTCAGCCAGTGCTGACGTAACGATTATGAGATAGAATTTTGGGTTATTTTGAGCCTGTTTGACCTCTCCTGCAGTGATTATGAAGCATAGTCCGGATCCCTGAACCCCCTTGACTTCCACTTGCTCGATGACGCCGCTTTTCACACATTCCAAATCGAATCCACATTTGTCCCGTTCAACGGATCGAACCAACCAACCACCAGCCATGTACTGTGCGACTACTGCCCGTACCGCTGCTGACTCGACCAGCTTGTTCTCGGCGGAGTCACCAAAGCCGGCTCCCGTTTCGAAATCCGAAACGCTGTCACCGACATGATTTTTCAATTCGAGGCCCACTTCTGAGACTTGATCTGTTTGTGGGACATCCAATTCTGTCAACGGTAGCATCGGCGCATCATCAGCACGCGGTGCTGGTTTGGTTGTACGGCTAGAGTCGTCAATAATCTCGCTGTTGGTTTTGCCGACCCCCTCTCTAGCATCGCGCGTGAAGCGGAAAAAATCAGTGCGGTCAATCTTCAAACCGTGGTCATCTTCCAAGTGATCCAGATGTTTTTTGACAGCTGCAACTGTCTTTCTGTGATTGAGCAACTGAGACATCGGTGCGCCATCGAGCAAATCCCAATCAATGGCGGCAGACCCTTCCTTATGTCCAAGCCAATTCGGCTCGACGTCCTCAAACTCGGCGCGTGATTGTGGATTGAATAAGAGGCGTTGTGTTGCAGCGCGGTCGAGACTCTTATCGCGGTTCCAAGTCATCTGCCCCTCCGCGTTATGACTACCACGAACAGACTTAGCAATGTTTGTCTTGAGTGTCAATCAGGCTAAACGGCTCGTATCAACGTGTCGACAACTCACAAGCAAGCACTGCAATCTCGGGGATATAACCAGATGCGCTGGTAGTACGTGTCTTGATGCCGATGGCATCGCAGCGCGTAGCCGTGGGTTGAGCGTGCGTAGCGAGCGACACCCACGGAAGCAAAACGAAAGAGAAACGATCCCGGCGGGATCGCAGATCTGCGACCCCTGCGGGGTCGGGGTTGTTTGAGACGTGACCGGTGGTGTCGCTGCGCTCAACCCCCGGCTACACGCTGTAATGCCTTCGGCATCAAAACCAACCAGCGGATAGCGAATGAGAGGACCATGTTAGCCTGACGCGCAAGCGACGGGGGCTGGCTCCGACGTCGGAGTGGTTGGGCCGTCGCTTGCGCGTCCGGCTAACGGGGCTGCGGGGTCGGGGTTGTTTGAGACGTGACCGGTGGTGTCGCTGCGCTCAACCACCGGCTACACGCTGCGATGCCTTCGGGATAGCCCTTTAAACATCGTCACGCCTTCAGCGTTCAGTCATTCGATACCGGCGGCACTTGCAAAGCCTCGTACCGCCCTACGTCATCATCTCCTCGACGAATGAATTGGCCGACTGCAATTCACCAAGCTCACCAACTTCATCGCCTGCTCGTTGTCTCGGCTGCGCCCGAACCATTCGATACACTTCACCTTGAACAACCATAAAGGATGACACATGCGACCGAAGTTCGTGGCGGGCAACTGGAAGATGTACACCTCACTCTCCACAGCCAAGGAGTTGGCCGCAGCGGTGGCAGCGGGACTGCCTGAGAGCAAGAGCCTGATGGTGGCCGTCTGTCCGCCGTCGCCATGGTTAACGGCAGTGGCCGAGGTGCTGAAGGGCACAAGTGTGTTGCTTGGCGGGCAGAACTGCTACCACGAGAAAGAAGGGGCATTCACCGGTGAGGTGGCCCCGGTGATGTTGAAGGAAGCCGGTTGTCAGTACGTCATCATCGGGCACAGTGAACGCCGCCATGGACTCAACGAGTCGAACGAGTTCCTGAACAAGAAGACCAAAGCAGCGTTGAGTGCTGGGCTGAAGGTGATTTTCTGCATCGGCGAGACACTCAGCGAACGAGAAGCCAACGCCACCGAAACAGTATTGGATACGCAATTGACCCTCGGCTTAGCCGGGCTGACGGTCGAGCAAATGAATGACGTGGTGATCGCCTACGAACCCGTGTGGGCCATCGGTACTGGCAAAGTGGCCACGCCAGAACAGGCGCAGGCCGCCCATGCTTTCATCCGTGGCAAAATCAAGACTGTCTTCGGTGAAGCAACTGCGGATGCGTTGTTGATCCAATACGGTGGCTCGGTCAAGCCGGACAACGCTGCGATCCTACTGAACCTCCCCGATGTGGATGGTGCACTCGTGGGCGGCGCGAGCTTGAAGGCCGATCAGTTTCTGGCGATTATCAAAGCGGGTGTGAGCTAGAACGGAGAGGTACGTTACTTCCCGCCGTACACTAGGGCCATGAGTTCGCCACGCGTCATCGGGTTGGTGCGGAACAATCCTCGCATGGCACTGGTTACCGTGCTGGCGTTGGCCTTCTTGACTCCGCGAATCGTCATGCACATGTGGCTGGCTTCGAGGATGACCCCCACGCCACGCGGTTGCAACTCACTCATGATGAGTTCAGCAATTTCTTCTGTCATGCGTTCTTGAACCTGCGGTCGCTTGGCTACGCCGTCCACCACACGGGCCAACTTGGATAGCCCCACCACTCGACCCGCGGGCAGGTACGCAATGTGTGCCTTACCGAGGAACGGCACGAGGTGGTGCTCGCAGCACGATGCAAAATCAATGTCCTTCACCAGCACCATTTCATCGTGGGTCTGGGTGAACATTTTCTTGAGGTGGATCGCCGGGTCGGCGTGCAAGCCGCTAAAGATCTCGGCATACATGCGGGCCACACGCGCCGGGGTTTCGAGCAACCCCTCCCGATCCGGGTTCTCGCCCACAGCGATGAGGATTTCTCGCACGGCTTTTTCGATGCGCTTGGTATCCACTACCGAGGTCGGGACAGCAGGCAGATCGTCGTCATCGCACCCGCACGGGGCATAGCCGCTGGCCAAACGGTTGAGGAGGGCTGAGTCTGTGTGTGATTCAGTAAAGTTCATCAATCCAGACCCTGTGAATTGGCGTGTTGATTGTAGGCACGAAGCACGCGAAAAATGCTCGCCGAGCGCGGAAAATGCGCTGAGTTTGTGTCACCGCGGCCGGTTCATCACCACCACGATGTCCAGGTTTCGATCGTAGTCGTAGTGTTTGGCGGCGATGACGGTAGGAGTGTTCGCCAGCAGCGGGGCCACTTTGTCGTGCCAGTCTCGCTCGGTAACGAACAGATAACTGGGCACCGGGAACATCAGGAACTCGGCAGCGGTTTCCGGCGTCATCAAATGTTCCACCCGGCGACCCACGTAGAACGTGATGCTCGGCTTCGTGTATTCAAACCGCCCGATGCGTACCTCCACGTCGAGTTGTCTGGCTCCGCTGTCGCTCACCAGTTTCTTCACCGCCTTGCGTTGCTCCACTGGTTGCAGGGCAAACGCCGTGAGAAAGAACGCTAACGCCATCGGTGCCATCACGGCAAGTTCAACAAATCTCGCGCGGTTGCCGGTGCGGTACATCAGCAGCCCAGCAAGGAATGGCAGCAAGCCCAACCAAGCCCACCATTGCAAACCGGGGAATATTCGCACCTTGGCGAGGTTGACCGGGAACACCCCCCCGGCAATCAGGCACCCACCCACGACCACCACCCCCATGCCGATGTAACCCAGCGCTCCGGCACGTGGTACCCACTCTGGCGTGTTGGCTTGCCCGCGTTTCCATTGCACCAAGAAGTGTGCCGTGAGGATGGCCAGTGCCGGATACGCCGGGGCGATGTAGTGCGGTAGCTTGGTGGCCGCCGCAGCACAGGCCACGAAGTAGACGACAATCCACGTGAGCAACAGCCGCACTGCTGGACTCAGCGCGATGATGGCATTGCGGAAGGTGCCATACAGAAACGCCGAGTACGGCGCGAAGAACAGGCAGATCATGCCGAACTCGTACACCACCGGTATGCCGGTATGGTTCTCTTTCGGCTCACTCGCTCTGGCCAGGTTCTCGTTGAAGAAGAAAGCTCGTGCCCATTCGCCTTTGGTCTCCGTGGCCACCAGCACATACCACGGCACCGCTGTGAAGATCCACACCAGCAAGCCAGTAGGCAACCACCAGGTTCGCAACCGCTTGAATTCACGATTCCACACGAACCATACGAGTGTGATGGCTGCGGGCAGCACCACGCCCACCGCTGGGCCTTTGGTCAACATCATCAGCGCGCTGGCCAGACCACACAGCACCGGCCACGATCTTCTTCCAACCCACAGGCCCCAGCAGAAGCCCACGGTGAAGAGGATCAACAATGAGTCTGTGGTGGCGGCATGGCCGAGTTTCGTCAGTTCCAACGTGCTGCCTGCGATGCCTGCAGCAAGTAGCCCCACCGTACGGTCGAACATCCGCCGGGCGAGGTCGTACAGCACCAGCAGCATCAGCACGAATGCAACAGCGGAGGGGAACCGTGCGGCAAGCTCGGACTCGCCGAACACCGCGAACGAGGCCCGCATGACCCAGTACAGAAAGATCGGCTTGGCGGTGCGCAAGTCCCAGTTGAAGGTGGGGATGATCCACGAATTGGCTTCGATCATCTCACGGGTGCATTCGGCATTCACGCCTTCGTCGTCGTCCCACAGGCTCGTGGCACCCAAATTGGGGAAGGCCAAGGCGCAGCCGAACACGAGCACAACGAGCCAACCCGGTAACCGCGAGAAAACCTGCATCATGAGTTACTTGATCTTCTCGTAGGGTTCGTTGCCCAGGTCGTACATCTTCCAATCAACGTAATCGAAGTGCCACCACTCGGCTTCGTACACCGTGAACTTCTGCAGCTCCATCGCCGAGCGTAGCAAGTCGCGGTGCCAGCGCTGCTTCGATGTGCCACCGGTGTAGTGCGGGTAAGCACGATCCGAAAACTCATCGAAGCCCGACACCATTTCTATGACCGCGCCGGTTTTCAAATCGTACAAGCCAAGGTCCACGGCACAGCCACGGTTATGGCGACTGCCCTTGCTGGGGTCGGCCACGAAGTTGTGGAACTTCTCCGGCGTGGCATCCCAGAACATCTTGCTGACGTGCCACGGGCGATAGGCATCGTAGACGATCAAGCCGTAGCCAGCGGTTGCCAGCGAATCGTGAACCTGACCCAAGGCCAACGCCGCCGGCTTCTGCATAAACGCCTTGGCGTCGGTGTAGAACGGCGTACCGAGGAAGTTGTTCTTTGTGGCATAACGGATGTCGAACTTGATGCCCTTGTTGATGGTGGCAAGATCGACGAGGTTCGAGTTCAGGAACTTGCCAGCGAGTTTCGGCGGCTTGGCCTTGAGGGCCTCGGCTCGCACGGTCTCGATGTCCTTCACCGGCTTCACTTGAAACGTCTTGCCGTCTTCACCATCGAGCGTTCGCCGTTTGAACAGTACGCTGGCTGCCACCACTCCGGTAGCCTTGCCTTGCTTGTCGCGGTTGAACACCAGCTTCTCGCCGTGGTACAGGCCGTGATCCGGGAAGGCATACGTGTTGTCGTCGATCTTCGTGAGCGGATAATCGCAGATCCA
>JBBRME010000082.1:0-17949 GCA_038230995.1 Gemmatales bacterium | reverse complement strand
TGCTGGCTGGAGTCATTGGCACTACGCTGGGGCTATTAGTAGCGCAGCGACAAACGGAAGTCGCGCGACAGGAAACGGCCCAGAAAGAAGAGGCCCGCGCGGAAGAGGTCAGCCAGCGAGCCATCGCCGAAGAAAACGAGCGGGCGGCGAGACGGGAGAAGGAGAATGCCGAGCGGTCAGCCATTGCGGAACGCCGGGCGAAGGAGCAAGAGATGGAGCAGCGTGTGAAGGCGGTGATGGCGAAAGACCGTGCCCGACAGGTGCTGGACGACATGACCTCCGGTTACAGCCTTTCGGTCCTCGGATCCCAAAGCCGGCTGGGTGCAGCGCAGAAGCAATTCCTCCTGAAAGTGGCGGACTATTATCGAGAGCTCGAGGCTGAGGCCGGCGACGACGAAGCCTCGCGTTTCGCCGCGGCGAACGCGGCGCTGAGAGTCGGCGACATAGAAGAGTTCTTGAGTTCGAGCCGTATGGAGAACACGCTGCGGCGAGCGGCCGACGGCTTCGCCAACCTGGCCGCGGATTTCCCACAACAGCCTGCGTACCCCAACCATGAAGCCGTCACCCGCCAAAAACTCGGGCTGTATTACCGCAAAGTGGGGAAACTCCCCTTGGCAGTGGCGGAATACGAGCGGGTCGTGGTCCTCCTCCGGGACCAGTTGAACGACGGCAATTCTAAAGACTTTCTCCCAGGGGTGCAGAACGTACTGGGAGGGATCTACATCAACGCCAAGGAGTTCGCCAAGGCCGAAACGCACCTGCGGGCCGCCGAGCGAACGTTCACCGCACTCAGCACCGCTTCCTCCGACAACCCGCAATACACCGCCGGCCTCGCCGCTGTGCATTTCCATCTCGGCGAGTGGTTCGCGCAACAGGGCAAATTCGAGGGGGCGTTGAAAGAGTACACGAACGCCGTCGCCTTCCAGGAGAAGGTGTCACCCCTTCGCAAGTCGCCACAAGGCCAGGTGACTCCGAAGGATCTCATCGACATGGCCCTCTTTCGGAACGGGCTGGCGAACGCACTCAATGTTCTCGGACGGCACGTGGAGGCTGAGAAGGTGTTTCGCCAGTCGATCACCGACCGCGAGTCCCTCGCCCGTTCGTTCCCGTCCACCCCGAGTTATCAACTCGATCTCGGCGGGAGTTGCTGCAACCTGGGCATGACCATCTACAACCAGGGCGAGGCGGACAAGAGTTTGAAATGGCTGGACATGGCAGTTTCCACCATCACTCCCGTGTTCGCGCAAGCGCCCAACGAGGTGATGGTCCGCCAGTTCCTACTGAATAGTTATGTCGCCCGAGCCCACGCCCGCCACGCCGTCGGCCAGTCTGCCGGTGCGATCACCGACTGGGACAAGGCGATCGAGTTGACCCCGAAACCGCAACAACTACGGCTCCGCATCTTTCGCGAGGTGTCTCGTGCCGCCACGAATCAAGTCGGTCAGGCGATTGTGACGATTATTTCTGTCCTCAAGGCCGAGAAGCTTTCCGCAGACAACTGGTACGACGTGGCACGACTGTACTCTGTCGCTTCAGTTCAGGCGACCGACAAACGTGAGGAGTACGCCAGTGCGGCCGTGGAGGCGTTTCGGAAGGCAGTGTCGGCAGGGGTTGATTACCGCGACAACGTATGTTGGGAAAAGGACCTCGACCCGCTCCGCGACCGGGAGGACTTCAAGAAACTGCTGGCGGAGTTGGAGAAGAAGTTCCCACCGCTAAAGGTAGTCACGCCGGCACCCAAGCCACCTGAGAAGAAGTGAGCGACAGACTGCAACGACGTTTTATGGCCCCAGTACCCCGATTTAGCACCAGATCGGGGTCCGGAATGGATCAACATCGACCCCGAAACGCCCCGTTTGGCGCCGCTACAGCTACTCAAATTACTCCAACGATCATTCTTCACATCCAGTAAAATGATTCTCAAGAGGGGTATGCACTTCTCGGATAAACAATGAACCCGAACAGAATGACGTTTTGGAAGGTCGGTTGAGCGAGTTTTGTCAACAAACTACTTCATCTTGATTTTGCTGACCTTGCTGTAGTTCGGGAAGTCGGCGGCGGCGTCACGGTCCTTGGCGATTTCTTCCGTCAACTTCTTCACCATCTCCGCAGAGTTCTTCGACGAGATTTCGTCTGCACTCACCAACTGAATTGGTGCCGGTGGCGGTGGGCCTTCGGCGACTGCCATTTTTGGCATGTCGGCGGTATCGGGCACAATGTCTGCCGGACGTTGGCGCGAGGCCTTCATTTCGTCGGGGTCAGCCAATGGGCCGGTCGGGCGGAACTGGATACAGCCAACACTCAGGCCCAACACCGTAGCCACACTCAAGAGGAAGAACGATTTCACGGGTTGACCTCTTTGAATGTGTTGGCCTTAGCGGTGGCCGTGGATTTGTCGGTTGCTTTTTTGCTGGCACTGGTCAGTGGATTCGTGGCCACACCCGCACCGAGTTGTTGATTGAGTGATTCTTTTGCCGATGTGGCCACCACGGTAGGAGCTACTGTCATGGGCATCGAGCCGATGGGTGCGCCTAAGCGGTAAACTCGCAGTCGATAGGTTTCCGTGGCCATCTTTTCGAGTTCGTTCGCTTTGGCTTCCAGAACTTCGTTGTTGCCATCAAGGGCGATCTCACGCAGGCGATGGCACGCATCCAGCCTGCGGCTGTACGCTTCTTTCTCTGCGGTGATTGCAGCTAAAAGCGACTCCGATGACAACGGTGCCACCGAAGCACGCAAACGCGGGCCGGGATTGGGTGCCGAAGCAAATGGATTCAAGCGATTGAGCAATCCGCGTGACTCGCCGGGATCCTGAGCGCGAAGTTCCGCACTTTGGAAGCCGATGAGTACGACGAGCGCCAGCCCCGTGGCCAATTGGCGAGTCATGACTTTCCCCCTGTCATCGGCTTCGTGTGGCGAACCACCCGCGTTCCCCAACGCGGTTCACGACTCCGACGGACTTTCTTGATGAGCGACGTGGCTATGCCAAGTGTGTCGCTTTGCGCCAAGAGGAATCCAGACGAAAAGACTCAAGTTTCAGCACAGCCCAGCGTCTGCTAAACTGGAAGGTTCACGCAACTTCGATGGACCCGGCGATGCGGATTCTCGGCCTCGGTACTCACATCCTGGATTGCCCACGTGTTCGAGACTTGATTGCTCGACATGCCGAGCGCTTCCTTGAAGAAGTGTTTACGCCGAATGAAGCGGCGTACTGCCGCGACCGTTCGCATAGCACTGAGTACTACGCAGCTTTTTGGGCCACGAAGGAAGCAGTGTTCCGCGCCTTGGGTTTAAAATGGAAACGCGGACTCAACTGGCGTGATGTCGAAGTGATCTGCGAGCGGGCCATCGAACCACGTGTTCGAGTCACCGGTTTGCTGGCTCGCCGGCAGCAGGAACGAAGGGTCACGCAGTTTCACGCTACGTTCAGCTACAGCCGATACTTCGCCACCGCTACCGTCATTGCGATAGGGTAGCTCACTTCTTTCCGCGTATCGGCGGGGCGGTCTTCCAACGGCGGTGGAGCCAGAAGTATTGTTCGGGGTGTTTCTCGATGAGCCGGGCCAAGGCATCGTGATACCGCTGCGTGATCGCCTTGATCGCATTGGGATCCGTTGTGTAGTCCCGAGGGTCGATCACGTCTTCACAAATGATGTGATAGTGCCAGTTATCGCCTTCACGGATTCTAGGTGTGCCGATCACCAGCATCACGGCGTCATATTCCATCGCCATGAGTGCCACTGCTTTGTGGGCCGAGGCTGGCTTATTGAAGAAGTTCACGAACACGCCGCGTGACCCTGCGTCTTGATCACCCAGCGTGGCTACTTTGCCACCGACTTTGAGTGCCTCGTTCAAGCGGAGGAAGTCGTCCTTCTTCGCAATGATGGTTTGGCCAGTACGTTGGCGAAACTGTTTCAAGAAGCGTTCGAGATGAGGGTTGTCCAGCACTCGTGCAATCGCATAGGTTCTGAAGCCGAATAAGCCGAGTGCGAAGCCTGCAAGTTCCCAGTTGCCGAAGTGCCCAGTGACGATCAACACGGGTCGAGATTTCAGTAGAGCAGTTAGGATGAGTTCACTCTCCACCAACGTGGCGTAGTTGCGCCAGTTCTCGACTCGCATTTTCCGTGGCAGCACGCCAATTTCGACGATCATCCGGCAGAAGTGCCGATAACAGTCTCGCACAATCTGTTGACGTTCAACTTTGCTGCGCAGTGGAAACGCATGAGCCAAGCTATCCATTGCAACGTTACGGTGCCGACGATCCACCCGGTACGCCAACCAGGACAGTACATCGGCACAGGCCAGTGCCATGCCGATGGGCATGGCTTGGATGACGCAAACAAACGAGCGTACCGCGAGATACACAAGCCAATCGATCAAGGGTCGCCGACGTTTTTCAGGCATCGTCTCGATTTAGATTGTCAGCGAGGTGTCGTCTAGCTGAACATGAGAAGTGGGCGAAGTATGAGTCAGTGAATCGACTCATCTGTTATCTTCGCGGGCTCTTTTTTGTGATTCATTTATGATGCGTCCGTGAACACCATCACGCCTGTTGAGCAGCAGTCCAGAGCATATAGGCCACACGTTGTCGCAATACTTGTCGACGTTCGCTTCCACGAACCTTTGAGTCTTTCCAGCGGAAGTACAGAGCTGCAATTGCGAAAACGGCCGCATTGCAAGTGAGCAGTTCGAACATGGTGCTCCTCCAGGGAGATGGATCGATGTCTGGCGATACGAAACCCTAGATTGCGAACAGCAGTCGGCAAGAAATATCGCAGGAAGTCTCGGCGTAAAATCACGAACTGTCCGAGGTTTCCGACGGAGGGGTTAGCGCTATTCTTTCCCCACGAAGACCCATCAAACCTTCGCTTCCCAAACGTATCACACGTTTCCCAATCGCAACCTCAAAGACATCGTCCAGTGGTTCGTAATGCACGAAGTCCACCACCGTGCCTGGAAGCAAGCCCTGCGATTGCCAGCGTCGCAGTCGTTCCGGATGATCGTCCTGTGCTTCGCGGATCAACACATGATCACCAGCGCGGAACTCTGAGAGTCGGAGGAGTTCACGTTGGTAAAAGACGCCATCTACAGTGGGTATGGGATGGCCATGCGGGTCTTCCAGTGGTTCGCCCAGGTGTTTGGCTATCGCGGCTTCAAGTCCTGGGGAAATCGCGTGCTCAAGAGCCTCCGCCTCGGCGTCGACTTCGCTCCAGTCCAGCCCCAGCACTTTGGTGAGGAAAAGTTCAATCAAGCGATGCCGACGAATCACCCGAACGGCTTCGGTGCGGCCATCGTCGGTGAGCTTAGCCCCTTGGCCAGGTGTGTACTCGATGAGTTCCGCTTCCGCGAGGCGTTTCAACATTCCCGTCACAGAGGGGGCTTTCACCTTGAGAAGGCTGGCTATCTCGGCAGGTGAAGCGAGTCCCGTTGGCACACTCAACTGGTGAATGGCCTTGAGGTAATCTTGCACGGCATGGCTTGGGGCTGGTGGCATGACAACCAGTGTAGAACATGGAGTGCTTCCCCGGCATCTGTACAGCCGGTTCACAACATCAAGGAACTCATTGACTCTACCGCTCTGTGATTCTCTTTGTCAGTTGCAGGCTCTTCAGAACGCGATCCAAGTCGGTGCGAAGTTCCTTCGCTGCTTTATTGGGTAACCGAGCAGCTACGCATATCCCACCTTCTGGAGCAGTCATGATCGTGTAATCCAATTCAGCGACTCCGCCTGTTGTTTCCACACGCGTTGTGAAGCGATCCATCACCGGCTTCTCGGAAATTCTTATGGCTGGGCTAAACGGATCCAGCTTGGCCTTCTGTTTGGCCAAGGTCGTGCGAATCTCTTCTTGGAGGAGTTTCACGGATGGGGTATTGCCAGGAGTGCTCACCGTCAGCAATACTGCTCCACCAAGGCCTTCTTCGAGAGTTACCTGTCGGCCCTGCACTACACCCACACGCCATCGGCGGGGGTATTTGAACATCAGCCCGAGGTCTTGATCATCGAAGAGCAGCATCGAGTTCTCTTCGATCGGCTTCAGATCGATGCCTTTTAGCGCATCTTCATTAATAAGTGCCACTTGGTTAGCATCCTCACGGGCCATCACGAAAGTACCCTCAATCTTACCCGTGCTTTTTCCATCCTTGTTAAGCAGTTCGTGTGTTCCCGAAAGCTTCATGTAGTTCAATCGTTTACGATCCAGATCAAAGTAGATGGTGCCGTCGATTTTTTGGAGATTTGGCCCGTCTTCGTTGCCGCCACGCACGGTACCAGTCATTGCTATCTTCGCTTGCTGACGGTTATTGACCGTAACTACAGCGGTCAATTCAAGCTTGAGTTCTCCTTCTTCGACAGAATCCAAATCGGTCAAATCCATGATCGCGGCATTGCTGGCCTTCCACGAATCGCCGACTTTCACCACTCCTTTTGGAAGCAGCCCCGTAACAAGTGTTGGCGAAAAGAGATCATTCTTCACCACGTCAATTTCCGAATAGGTCAGGGCACCCTCGGGGCTGAACGGTACTTTTTTGCCCTGCTCGGAGCGCAGGACGACCATCCGGCGAACCGGCTCACGTATCGATGCCTTTTGTTCGGTGTCGCCAAATTTTCGACTGAACTCGACGACTCGATAGGCACGAACCGTTTTCTTGGTGGTGGCGTCTTCATCTGAGAGTGGGCGTTCGTCGTAGACAATCTGGCTCTTGCCAGACATGTTTACTAATTGAGCAGGCTTGTCGCCTAACGAGGGTAACGTGACGAGGCCGGAGATTGACGTCCGTAGTTCGACACGGTAGGCCGATTTACTATCGAACGATTCTGCCAGTGTGTACGACTGTGCCGGCAGCGACACATGTAGACTGGAACAGCAAAGCAGCAAAGCAACAGTACGCAACACAGCGAGTCTCCCGCTCGATGGAGTCACAACACCCCTCAACTTCACTCTAAGGTAATACGGAAGAAAACTTGAGCGCAACTTCGTCGGATTTCGTCATTACGACAGTGGGCGAGTGGGAAACCACGAAACATAGTGAACCTAGAGAGAGTTTGCCAGTTCCATGAGGTAGGAAACGAAAGTCTCGTCACGATTGAAAAGAATCGCACCGGCCTGTAACTCATGCCAATGGCCAAGATCTTTTTGCAGCCGTGACACCGCCAAGGTGACAGGTTTGAGCAGACGCCCGCCTACCCAACAGCGTTGTCTTTGACAGAAGCAGCAAAAATCCCGCGAGACACACTGTATCTCCAACACTGGCACAGTATGTGCACGGTAGATAGGACCGAACCGAATCTACAACTTGAGCGTCCTTCACCTGCAATGGGCTGTGCCCCGCTGGGGTGTGCCGCACAAAAATATGCCTGTTAGCCTTTGATCACAATTGTTTTACGAGAGGAAAACCATTGTAAGACTAAAAATTTCGCACTGTATAGTTCAATAATTGCAAACGCTCGACGCCCTGCGGCGAAATACAGGAGTAGCAAGACAGATACGGTTCCGGCTGACCTCGTACGGCGGATGTGGCTTGTTGCAATTGCAACCACCACCCGCGGAGGATAACAACATGACGTTCCACTCGCCCGCCTTGAAAGAATTAACCGACCAACAAGTTCGTTTTGCCCCCGTGGTTAAACGAGCCGAGCAACTGGCGAAAGCTCAGTTGTTACTTAGCGAGATCAAGTCGGAAAAAAGCTATCCGTATCAGTTCATTTGCTTCCGTATTACCGACTTCCGCTCGGAAACAAATTCCGAGTTGTTGATCGGCGGCAAAGATTTGATGAACGACTTGGCGCAGATGATCCTGCGACTTGAACGCTCGCTTCCGCCGCTGCCGATTGACTTAGCAGCCGAGCCGATGTTGAGCCTCGACGAAGTGAGCCGACGGTTCAATGTTTCGACCAAGACTGTCACCCGCTGGCGTCTCCTCGGTTTGCAGTGCCGCCGGGTGCTACGTGAAGGCAAGCGGCTGCTGGGCTTCCCTCTGTCGTCCGTCGAGGCCTTTGCTGCCGAGCACGCTCCACAGGTGCAACGCGGCACACGGTTCAGCCAGTTGAGCAACCGCGAGAAGGATGACATTGTTTCACAAGCCCGTCGCCTGGCGGCGAAGGGCCAAAGCCTGACCCACGTGAGCCGAGCCATTGCCGAAGGGCTTGGTCGCTCGGCAGAAACCGTGAGATATACCATCAAAAACTTTGACAAAGCGCACCCGGATGCGGCCGTCTTCCCCAACCGCACTGGTCGTCTCAACGACCAAATCAAGCGGGAAATTTACGACGACTTCCAGGAGGGTAAGCCCATGGATCTCATCGCCAAGAAATTCAAGCGGACACGCAGCAGCATGTACCGCGTTGTGAATGAAGTGCGGGCTGAACAGCTCATCCGCACCCCGGTGGACTACATCCCAAATGCATGCTTCGACGACGAAAGTTTGCATGAGGAGATGGCCGGGCCTATGCCGGACGAAACCGACTTCATGGAGAAGGTTCATTCCATGCGGGCACCGAAGGACGTGGAGGCGACTATGTCGTACCTCTACGAACGACCGCTGCTCAACTTCAAGCAGGAACAGCACCTGTTCCGCAAGATGAACTTCCTCAAGCATCAACTGCACAAGCTCAAGGAACGGCTCGACCCGACCCGCGCTCGTGTGCAGGATTTGATCGAGATGGAAGACCTTGATCGTGAGGTCAAGAACACACGTGATTTGTTGATCGAGTGCAATCTGCGCCTGGTCCACAAGCTGGCCAGCCAGCACCTGCAAGTGGGGCAGACGATCGACGAGTTGAAGTCCGACGCCCACATCTCGATCATGCGGGCGGTAGAGAAGTTCGATTACGGTCGCGGCTTCAAGTTCAGTACCTACGCCACGTGGGCCATCGTGAAGAACTTCGCACGAAGTATTCCCGACGAGAACACGCGCAAGATGCGGTTCATGACCGGTAACGAGGAGATGCTGGATCACAGCATCGACACGCACACGGATGAAACCGAACTTCTGGCGACGGCTGAACTGGCCAAGAAACGAGTACAGATGCTGCTGCAAGACCTAGACCCACGCACCCGCGATGTGATCCGCATGCGAACCGGTATCGACGGCAACAGCGAAATGACGCTGGAGCAGATCGGTCAGCACTTCGGCATCACGAAGGAGCGCGTGCGTCAGATCAATGTCCGTGGCATGAAGCAACTCCGCGAACGTGCTGCAAGCACCGGCGTCGAAGTGGGGTAATGTGGCTTACAACCAAAAGACCTCGGCCACAAGGCCGAGGTTTTTTGTTGCGCTCATACGACTTCGCGCAGACGAGTGCTTGAGTGGTGGTAAGTTGACAACTCAACATCCTTAACTGGAGCAATGCCGTGGGTGTGAATGTGGCGGTGGTGGGGGCGACGGGTGCCGTGGGTGAACTGATTCGCAAGGTGCTGGCCGAGCGGAAGTTCCCAGTGAAATCGATCAGGTTCCTAGCCTCCGAGAACTCGGTGGGCAAACAGGTCGAGTTCTGCGGCACCGTGTACACCGTGGAAGCGATCAACGCCAAGGCGTTCGAGAATGTGCAGATCGTGCTGTCGTCCACGCCGTCGGGCATCAGCAAACAGTACAGCCCGATTGCTGCCGCAGCCGGGGCCATTGTGGTTGACAACAGCAGCGCCTGGCGCATGGACGACGACTGCCCACTGGTGGTGCCAGAGGTGAACGCCGAGCAGTTGCACCACATCAAGAAGGGTATTGTGGCCAACCCGAACTGCGTGGCTATTCCGTTGTGCGTAGCTGTGAAACCGCTGCACGATGTGGCCAAGGCCAAGCGCATCCTCGTGTGTACCTATCAGTCGAGCAGTGGCAAAGGGGCCAAGGGGCTGGCCGACTTCGAGAATCAACTGCGGGCCTTCGCCAACGGTGGCCCGGTGCCCGCACCGACTTCGCACAAGGCCCAACTGGCCGGGAACGTGATTACGCTGGACTGGACTCTCGACCCCAACGGCTACACCGAGGAAGAGAACAAGGTCATCAACGAGACGCAGAAAATCCTCGGCGATACGAGCATTGGCGTTAGCCCGACCTGCGTGCGGGTGCCGGTGAAGGTGTCGCATAGCGAAGCGGTGACGGTGGAGTTTGACAGGCCGTTGTCAGTGGACGACGCCAAGCATGCCTTGAGCCAAGCCCCCGGCGTGGTGTTCCTGGATGAAACAAAGGATGGCCGGTTCGCTCAACCGATTACAGCCGAAGGCAGCGACATGACCTTCGTGGGCCGAGTGCGTCGTGACCCCAGTCATCCGAATGCGTTGAGCCTGTGGATCGTGGCCGACAACCTGCGCAAGGGTGCCGCGAGCAACGCCGTGCAATGTGCCGAGGAACTGGTGAGCCGAGGTATTGTGAAGGGCTAGCGGATGCGGAGCGTCCTGCAAGTGAGTTCATAACTCTCTTCAAGATCGAGATACCCACTCTTTTTCGTTCAGCCCAGAGTGGAATGCTCGGCAGTGGCTGGCCAAGGGCAAGCGAATGCGGCCAGCTTTGGAACATGCGGCGTTTGTGTTTCTTCGGATGATTCCGATCATACATCGAGACGGCATATGTTGATGGAACCTCGCCATCCATCCATGGGTCATGGATCCGCAGTTCCGAAAGCAGTTCCGTGTAAAGGTTGAAGCAGGCCGGATGACAAATGTCGATGACCGTGACGATGACATCCTGCTGAAGCAGCGCGGCACATTTGGACACGAAGGCCTCACGTATTTCTGATCGGTCTTTGTGCGCTGGGCTGACGAGTTCGATAGCCGATACCAATCGTCCGGATGCCGTATCGGCAACGTTGACTTCGCAAAATGTCCCTAAGGCCGTGTTCGACGTTCACTCGTGAAGCCGGCAGCGGTAACGTTGCACTTCCACCTCCACCGTGGTGACGAGAGAAATCATTTGGAAGCTAACATCCACAGTGCCGATGTCGATCTCGTAGTGACTACCCAAATGCACATTTGGGGAAGACACATACCTGCTGTCGAGCTTAGCGTTCAATTGCTTGACCATCATCATTGGCCAGCCGCCAAGAACGCCTTGCCAATGGATGCGGTCGTTGGTTGCGAAATGATCTCGCAGCGGCATGGTCATCGCCTCGGGTTGTAATTGTTCTACACAATATCCATGCAAAACCTGCTCTTCACGATCCGATACGACGGCACCGACTTCTACGGCTGGCAAACGCAGCCGGAGTTTCGTACGGTGCAGCAGACCGTCGAAAAAGCGATCTCAGCGATTACTCAGGAAGAGCGAGTCATGATCAATGGGAGCGGGCGAACCGACTCCGGCGTTCATGCCTTGGCTCAGACCTTCAACGTGTTCACAGCGAACAAGCTCCCCACGGATGTGCTGGTGAAAGCAATCAACTCAAAGCTGGCAAAAGATGTCGTCCTGCTCGACTGCAAACCGGTTGGTCAATCGTTCGATGCGAATAAAGATGCTTTGAGCAAACGCTATCGGTACTGCATCAATGACACTCGCATCCCTGATCCTTTCCTTCGGCGATACGCCTATCAACCGCGCAGGGTAGTCGATCATGAACGGATGCACACCGCAGCCCAAACCATTCTTGGTCGGCACGACTTCCGTTGCTTTGAAACCGAATGGCCGAACCGCATGACCAGCATCCGCACCATTCAGGACATTACCGTCTCTCGTGAAGGCAACCAAGTGTGGATAGAAATTCAGGCTGATGGTTTCCTCTACAACATGGTGCGGGCGATTGCGGGGACGCTGTATCACATTGGTCGCAGCTACTGGCCGATTGACAAGATGCGTGAGATCGTCGAAGGCATGGATCGCCGCGAAGCTGGGCCAACCGCCCCGCCGCAAGGGTTATTCCTGCTTTGGGTGAAGTATTGAGCTGGCAAATACTGGGGGTACTATTGCCCGTAAAGTTGCTCAGCACGCTGGAAGAGAATCCAAGAGGTCGCAATGTATTTATCGCCGCCCTTGGGGGTGTGTCCACAGTGCGTATGAGTGAACCCCGCCGGGGCAATGAGCAGTGAACCTTCCTCAGGCTTCACCTTTCGGCCCTGAAACAGAAATTCCGTCTCACCAGCTTCAGGAACATCGTTCAAATAGAGCGTCCAAAGCAGCACCCGGTGTAACGTCTCGCAGGTGGCATCCTTCGGGTAGGTTTCCGAGTGCCAATGTGGATAGCCGCCCACGCCAGATGCATATTTTTGTATGTTGATCGATCCAGGCCGAAACACCTTGGTCACATAGCGGATCAATTCCGCATCAGGCATTTGGGTCAGATCTTCTGCAGTCAGTTGTCGGAGTTGCTGTGTTGCAGGGTCTTGCACCCGGAGTGCGACCGCACCGTTGACGAGATGCGGATACTGCCGGACGTAGTGCAACAAGCAACTGAGCATGGCCGTCGTTAATTGTTGAGTTTCAGTTTGCCAGTTTGGCTTGCCGCTGATGGTGACGTCAGAGCTGTTCTTGAGAGAAACGTCGACACCGGAACCAGTTCGACCCGGCGCGGACTGTCCGCATGATTCGAACTTTTCCCGGAGTTGTTTGCAAAACTCCGGAGAAATAGCCATCGGGTACAAACTGATGAAGTCCGGTACTCGTGTCATGGTGAGTCGCCTAGCCTTGTACGACCGACGTCACAGCACTCACCACATAGTCGCGGTTGAGTTGAACGATGTACTCATGGCTGATCGTCTTGGGGCAAGCCGCTTCGCACTCACCGATGTTTGTGCAGTGTCCAAAACCCTCACGGTCATGCGTGGCCACCATGTTCTTCACGCGACTCTTCCGCTCGGCCTGACCCTGCGGCATACTGCCGAGGTGCCCGACCTTGGCACTGACGAACAGCATGGCGCTAGCATTCGGGCAGGCCGCTACACACGCACCACAGCCGATGCACTCGGCAGCGTCCATCGCCCGTTCTTGCATCGCCTTGGGCACTGGCAAGGAATTACCATCAACAGCACCACCGGTGTTGACGCCCACGAAACCGCCACTTTGAATGATGCGATCGAAGGCCGACCGATCCACCACCAAATCCTTGATGACCGGGAACGCCTTGGCCCGCCATGGCTCCACAGTGATACTTGCCCCGTCCGGGAAGCTACGCATGTGCAGTTGGCAAGTCGTTGATCCACGCTCCGGACCATGCGATTGGCCATTGATCATCATGCTGCAACTGCCACAGATCCCCTCACGACAGTCGTGGTCGAAGGCGATGGCCTCTTTGCCTTGGTGGGCCAGATTCTCGTTGAGGATGTCGATCATCTCGAGGAACGACATATCGCCGGTGATGCCGTCGACGGTGTGCGTTTCAAGTTGGCCCTTGGCTTTGCGGTTGGCCTGCCGCCAGATGTTGAGTGTGAATTTCATTACTTGTAGCTCCGGGTGCTGCGTTCAACGAATTCATAAGGCATTGGTTCGATGTGCCGCGTTGGTGTCTTGTTGTCGCCGGTGTACTCGAACGCAGCGGCGTGGCTGTAGTTCTCGTCGTCCCGCTTTGCTTCGCCTTCGCTGTCCTGGTATTCCTCGCGGAAGTGGCCACCGCAGCTCTCGTGGCGAGTGAGCGCATCGTAAGCTAGGAGTTCGCCGAACTCGAGGAAGTCTGCCACGCGACCGGCCCGTTCCAGGCCCACGTTCAGGTTGTCCGAGGTTCCTGCCACGCTGACGTTCTGCCAGAATTCGGCCCGTAGTTCCTGAACCTTGCTGATAGCGAGTTCGCAACTTGCCTTCGTCCGGCTCATGCCCACGTTATCCCACATGATCTTGCCGACCTCCCGGTGGTACTCGGTGGCGCTCTTCTTGCCCTTCACATTTAACAACTTGTTGATCTGTGAGTTGACGTTGGCTTCGGCATCCTTGAAGGCCGGCGCACTTGTCTCTTGTCGATCTTGCTTGGTGCTGGCGAAGTAGTTTCCTAGCGTATACGGCAGCACGAAATACCCGTCGGCCAACCCTTGCATGAGGGCTGATGCACCTAAACGGTTTGCACCGTGGTCGCTGAAGTTCGCTTCTCCAACAACAAACAAACCGTCGATGTTCGACATCAAGTGGTAGTCCACCCAAAGGCCGCCCATCGTGTAGTGCAACGCCGGGTAAATTCGCATCGGTCGGCTGTATGCGTTCTCCGCAGTGATGCGTTCGTACATGTCAAACAGGTTGCCGTACTTCGCGCGAATCTTCGGCTCACCCTGTCGCTTAATAGCGTCGGCGAAGTCCAGATACACACCACGGCCACCAGGCCCAACGCCTTTTTGTTCATCGCAGGCCCGCTTGGCAGCCCGGCTGCTGACATCTCGCGGGGCAAGGTTGCCGTAGCTGGGGTAGAGGCGTTCCAGAATGTAATCGCGATCCGCATCTTTGATTTCGTTCGGGTTCTTGCCCACGTCGGATGGGTTCTTGGGCACCCACACGCGACCATCGTTCCGCAGGCTTTCGCTCATGAGCGTGAGCTTGGCTTGGTGGTCGCCAGCAACTGGTATGCAGGTTGGGTGAATCTGCGTGTAGCACGGGTTGGCAAACGTAGCCCCACGCTTGTAAGCCCGGTAAGTAGCTGAGACATTGCAACCGTTGGCGTTTGTGCTGAGGTAGTAGGCGTTGGAATACCCGCCGGTAGCCAGCACAACCGCATCCGCTGTAAACGACTCGACCTTGCCGGTCTCTAAACTGCGAACCACAATGCCACGAGCTTTGCCGTTGTCCACGACAAGATCGAGCATCTCAGTGCGCGGGAACATCTTGATCGTGCCCATACCGATCTGCCTCGACATGGCTTGGTATGCACCCAAAAGTAGTTGCTGGCCGGTTTGCCCTCGGCAATAGAACGTCCGGCTTACCTGAGCACCACCGAAACTACGGTTCTCCAGTAGGCCACCGTATTCACGGGCAAATGGCACACCCTGAGCCACACATTGGTCGATGATGCTGACCGACACTTCAGCAAGCCGATGCACGTTGGCTTCGCGGGCGCGGTAGTCACCACCCTTCAGTGTGTCATAGAAGAGACGATTCACACTGTCGCCGTCGTTCTGATAGTTCTTAGCGGCGTTGATGCCACCTTGAGCCGCAATGCTGTGAGCGCGGCGAGGTGTATCTTGGAAGCAGAAGCTCAGAACCTCATAGCCAAGCTCCGCCAGGGTCGCGGCCGCGCTGCCACCAGCCAAGCCAGTGCCGACAACAATCACTCGGTACTTCCGCTTGTTGGCGGGGTTCACGAGCTTTTGCTCTTTCTTGAAGTTTGTCCACTTCATTGCAAGTGGACCAGATGGTGATCGCGCATCAAGTTTCATGGTCGCCGCTTGTGAGTTTGTTAGATGTTGCCTTAAACCTGCTTCAGCCAGACCGCCACAACGATGATGATGTTTCCAGTGAAAATCGTCGCTGCCAGCCCCCAGCCCAGCGCCTTGGCCGCCGGCGTGAACCGTTTGCCAACCAGGCCCAGCGTTTGCAGCGAGCTAGTGATGCCATGGCTCAGGTGGATGAACAGCAGCAGTTGGCACACGATGTAAAGAACCGATATCCACGGTGTTTCAAAACCGGCTTTCACCATGCTGTAGACATCGTGGTAGCCGGACTTATCAACAAGGCTCAAATAATTCGTAGTTCCCAGACCAGTGAATTTGCCAGTTTTGTCGGTCAGCTCGACTTCGTGAACTAGGCCAAAGGTGAAGTGGGCGAGGTGAAAGACGACGAAGGCTAGGGTAACCACTCCAGTCCAGATCATTGTTTTGCTGGCGATGGAAGCCTGTGCCGAGAGTTGATTAGCGTAAGCGATTGGCCGAGCTCGCTTGCTCATCAGTTTCAGTTTGATTGCCAAAAATAAGTGCAACGAAAACAGCCCTAACAACCCGGCGCGGGCAATCCAGATCAACACACCGAGGTCATGCTTGAGAAAGTGGGCGTATTTGTTGATGCTCTCCTGCCCGCTAAACATTTTCAAATTGCCGATCATGTGGAAGAACACGAAACCCACGAGACCGATGCCCGTGATGCCAACAAGGATCTTCTGACCCACGCTGCTCGTGAGATACATCGTCAGCCAATCGGTTGGCTTTGACCCGGCTGGGTAAACTCTGGGGCCTTTCGGATTGATCGCAGCGGTGCTCATAGCGGGCGGTCACTCGGACAGTCGGTCGTGTGGTTGCTATCTTAGATACCGATTCGCAGCCTGACCACACAACCGTGGAGTTGCCCACTCTATGTCGAGTTCACTGCACTCTGCTGTTGCGGACTTTTTAGAAGCTCATGGGCAGGCTAGCCTAGTTAGAAGCTTAGGCGAACTGTCACCCGAGTCACTCGCCATTTTCAAGTCCCAACTCGCGCAGATCGACTTTGCAGAGCTAGCCCGACTGACCAAGCAGGGGAACGAAAAATCCTCGTTTGATGCAAAAGGAGTCGACATTGCCCCGATCTCAATTGAACAACCCAATCCTGCATCACGTGTGGTCGGTGAAGCAGCCCTGCGTACCGGGGATGTAGCAGTGCTCCTTGTAGCAGGTGGCCAGGGCACTCGCTTGGGGTTCAATCGGCCCAAGGGTATGTATCCGGTTGGGCCAATCAGCGGCGCGAGCTTGTTCCAGCTTCATGCAGAGAAAGTACTGGCCCTGAGCCGACGGTATGGAAACGCTGTACCGTTTCTGGTGATGACAAGCCGAGCCACGCATACGGAGACGGTCGCGTTCTTTAAGGCTAATATTTTCTTTGGTTTGCTTCCAAGTCAGGTGCATTTCTTCCAGCAAGGCGAGATGCCGGCTGTGGACATGGCCACCGGGCAGCTTCTCCTCGAAGCGCCGGGGCAAATCGCCCTGAGTCCCAATGGCCACGGCGGTACGTTGACCGCACTGGCGACAACTGGATTGCTTGCACGACTGAAGGCACACGGCGTTCAGCATGTCTTTTACTTCCAGGTCGACAATGCACTGGTCAACATTGCTGACCCTGTGTTTGTTGGCCGACACATCGAGACGAACTCCGAGGCGAGTTCCAAGGTGGTACTCAAGACCCGACCCGATGAAAAAGTCGGCCTGCTGGCGATGGTAGAGAACCGCTGTGGAATCATTGAGTACTCGGACTTACCCGCCGCCATGAACACCGCCCGCGATGCGGACGGTCTGCTGACCTACCGGGCCGGAAACCCGGCCATCCACTACTTCAGCGTGCCATTTCTTGAACGAGTGACGAGTGGGGCTGAACGTCTGAACTACCACGTGGCCCGCAAGAAGGTGCCGTACTACGACGCCGCTACTGGTAACGTCATCACGCCGACGTCCGAGAATGCATTCAAGTTCGAGTTATTCATCTTCGATGCACTGCCGCTGGCCGAACGCTGGTTGGTGATGGAAACCCAGCGTGAGGATGAGTTCGCCCCGCTGAAAAACGCCAGCGGTGCGGACAGCTTGGCTACTGTGCAGGAACTGATGCTGGCCCGCGACAAGCGTTGGCTGGCGGCCGCCGGGGTGACCGTTGCCGATGGCGTGAAAGTGGAGATTTCACCTCTGTACGCGAACGCTGCTGATGAGATTGCTGAACGCGTGGAGCAGAAGCTGATCGAGGTGGAAACGTATATGATGCGCCTTACGCAGTTGCCCCCGGACTGATCTAGCGCAATCCTATGGAGTCGGGTAAGTTCGGTCGCATGAACCCAACGCGTGCAACGGACGAAGGCTATATCCAGTTCTTGGTCGGGTCGCCGCGGGTGGTTTCGACCACCGAGGCGGCCCGGGCGCAGCCGGATCGCCCGTTTGCCCCGGCCCACGATTCGTTCACGCGTCTGCTGCACCGTCTTGAGCCGGATCCTGGCACCCTCTGGGCTGAGGTCAAGCCGCTGATCCGCCCGACCGAGGGTGTCCTGGTCATCGACGATTCGACCCTCGACAAGCTGCGGGCGAAGCACATCGACCTCGTTGGCTCCCATTGGTCGGGGAAGCATCATGCTGTCGTCCGCGGAATCAATTTGGTCACGGCCCTCTG